>JAHCJW010000107.1 GCA_026126125.1 Devosia sp. | reverse complement strand
CAGCACCAGCGCGGCGGCGACGACGCCGGCGGTCATACCCGCCTGGATCGAGTCGGCGCCCAGGCTCGCATCCACCGTGCGCTCCTCGATGACGTTGAGGCTGGCCGGCAGGGCGCCGGCGCGCAGCAGCACGGCCAGGTCGTTGGCGCTGGCGGTGGTGAAGCTGCCGCTGATCTGGCCCGAACCGCCGGTGATCGGCTGGTTGATGACCGGCGCGGTGATCACCGTGTTGTCGAGCACGATGGCGAAACGCTGGCCGACATTGCGCGAGGTGATTTCGCCGAACGTGATGGCGCCGCGCGTGTCGAATTTGAAGCTGACGACCGGAATGCCCTGCTGCTGGTCATAGGAGGGCTGCGCATCGACCAGCGATTCGCCGCCCAGCGCCACGTCTTCATAGATCAGCTCGCTGCCGCCGCCCTGCGCGGGCAGCACCATGGTGCCGGCCGGCAGGCCCTGCGCTTCGGCCTGGGCCGCCGACATGCCCGGATAGACCATGTGGAAGGTCAGACGCGCGGTCTGGGAAATGATGTTCTTGAGGCGGGTCGAATCGCCGAAGCCGGGAACCTGCACCAGAACGCGGGTATCGCCCTGCCGCTGGATGGAGGGCTCGGTCGTGCCCAGCTCGTCGATACGGGTGCGGATGACTTCCATCGACTGCGCGACGAGCGAGCTCATGCGCTGCGTGATGCCCTCTTCCGTCAGCGTGATCGACAGCCGCCCATCGGCGGTTTCGCCAAAGGCCAGTTCATCGACGCCGACGCCGCCGAACAGCGTGTTGCTCAGCGTGTTCTGCAGGCCGCGAATGGCGGCAACCGCCTGGTCTTTCTGCGTCGGATCGGTCAGCTCGATATAGAGCGCATTGCGCGCCTCATCGGTGGTGATGATATTGCCGATGCCGTTCTGGTTGGCGAGCACATTGCGCGCGTCGCGGCGCACATCGCCCAGACGCTGGCTGACAATGCCCTGCCGATCCACTTCGAGCAGCAGATGCGAGCCGCCCTGCAGGTCAAGACCCAGGACCATGCCCTGCTTGGGTAGCCAGCCCGGCAACGCATCGAGCGTCTCCTTGGGCAGGAAGTTGGGAACGGCGAAGAGAATCCCCGCGATCGCAACGAGCAGAATGAGGGCTGCGCGGAACGGCGAATGCTGCATTTTAGGTCCTGGAAAAGGCAAAAGCCGGGACCCATGGGCCCCGGCTGCAAGAGAGATTAGGCCGGCTTGTTGTCGTTGACCGGCTCGGCCTTGGAGCGCACATCCGCCACCATGCCGCGCACGACCTTGACCTTCACGCCCTGCGAGATTTCGACTTCGAGGTCTTCACCTTCTACAGCCTTGGTCACCTTGCCGACCAGACCGCCGGTGGTCACAACGGTGTCACCACGGCGAATGGCCGACAGCATGGCCTGCTGGGCCTTGAGGCGCTTCTGCTGCGGGCGGAAGATCAGCAGCCAGAAAATCACCACCAGCAGCGCGATCGGCATCAGCTGGATCAGAACGTCGGCGAATCCTCCGGCACCCACGGCACCAGCATCCTGCGCAAAGGCGGGCGTTACGAACATCAAGCGAACTCCTTATTGTTTCTTCTTAGCATTTGGAGGAAGCGAACGCCGGCCAGCGAAGTGCTGAACACTGGACGCCAAGGGGGTCTCGTGCACTTGCGCCCCAGCCAGAAATCGCGCGGACTATACATTTGGGTATCGGCGATTGCAAAGCCAATCGGGATCCCTAAATTGCCGCGCCGAAATGAAGGACGACACCGTGAAAACCAAGGATTATCTGGGCCGTATCGCCGCTGCGCTCGAAGACATTGCGCGCGCGCTCGACCCTCAAAGCAAGGCCGCGCAGGCTTTCGCGCCCGGCTCGGCCAGCGCCTATCACTGGCAGGGCGACACCGGCACCATGCTGGCGGTTCCCAAGGTCAGCCGCGTGCCGCTGGTCATGCTGCGGGGCATCGATCAGGTCCGCGATATCCTCCTGCGCAATACCGAGCAGTTCGCCCGCGGCCACGGCGCCAACAATGCCCTGCTCTGGGGCGCGCGCGGCATGGGCAAGAGCTCGCTGGTCAAGGCCATCCACGCCGACATCGAATCGCGCACCGGCTTCGAGCGGCTGATCCTGGTCGAAATCGCCCGTGAGGACCTCGAAACCCTCCCAACACTGATGCGGGCGATTTCCGGCCTGCCCGAGCGGTTCATCGTCTTCTGCGACGATCTCAGCTTCGACAGCGGCGAAACCAGCTATAAATCGCTCAAGACCATTCTCGATGGCGGCCTCGAAGGCCGGCCGGACAATGTGCTGTTCTATGCCACCTCGAACCGTCGCCACCTGATGCCGCGCGACATGATCGAAAACGAGCGCTCGACGGCGATCAATCCGGGCGAAGCGGTTGAGGAAAAAGTCTCGCTATCCGATCGGTTCGGCCTGTGGCTGGGCTTTCACAATTCCGACCAGGACACCTATCTGGCCATGGTCAGCGGCTATGCGCGCTATTACGGCCTGGCTGTGGACGCTGACACCCTGCGCGCCCGCGCCATCGAATGGGCCGCTACCCGCGGCGCCCGCTCCGGCCGCGTCGCCATCCAGCTCGTCCGCACCCTCGCTGGCGAGGAAGGCAAGGTGGTTTAAAGCATGTCTCCCGAAAGTGGGAACCGGTTTCGGGATAAAGACATGCGTACAAAAGCAGGGAGCTGATCTGAAAGAAACGCGACGCGCTGTAGATCGACACTCGTAAAGGCGGAGACACCGCTCCATCCGCCGTCATTGCCCTGCGTGTCCGGGCAATCCATCTCGCGACCGTCACCACCGGGACAAGCCGGGTGGTGACGGTCGAGAGCCTTCAGATGAGTGGCAAAGGCTATCAGCTCGCCAGCAGCGGCACCGGGTCGACCGGGGTAGCGCCCTTGCGCAGTTCGAAATGCAGCTGCGGCTTGGACACCGAGCCGGTCATCCCCACCGTGCCGATGGCGTCGCCGCGATTGACCACGGCGCCCTTGGCGACGCTCATCGCCTTGAGATGGGCATAGGCGGAGACATAGCCATTGGGGTGGCGGATCAGCACGAGATTGCCATAGCCCTCGACGCCCGAGCCGACATAGATCACCGTGCCATTCTCGGCTGCCTTGACCGTCGAGCCTTCCGGCACGTCGATATTGATGCCGGTGCCACGCGAGGCGGCGAAGTCGACGATGACGCGGCCGCTGGCCGGCCAGCGGAACTTGTCATTGCCCGACATCGCCGGTTCGGCGGCCGGAACATTGGCGACCTGGGTCGGCTGGGTCTGGACCGGCGCCGCCACCGGGGCCTGGGCGGGCGCGGTTGGCTGCACGGCGGTCTGGGTCAATGCCGGCTGCGTCGGCGCGGCGACCGGAGCCTTGGCCGGGGTCGGCGCGAGGGCGGCAACCTGGGTCGGCGCCGGGTTCTGCGGCGTGCGGATCAGATCCGAACGGCCCGGAATGATGATGCTCTGGCCCACCACGATCTTGTCGGGCGAACTCAGATTATTGGCCTGAACGATGGCCTGCGTGGTCACATCGTAGCGGCGGGCGATCGTATAGAGCGACTCGCCGCCGGCAATGGTGTGGGTGTAGGCATTGCCATTGGCCGCCGTCGGCGCCGCGGACTGCACCGGCACATTGCTGTTGACGGGCAGCGCCGCGCTAAGGGTGGAATTGGACAATGCGGCCGGCATCGGCGCGCTGCCGGGCGTGGCCCCGAGGGCAACGGCGGCGGGGGCGGTCGGCATGGGGGCGAGGGTTTGCATGGCGGGCATGGCTTGCTGGGTTCCCATGGAAGCGGAATTACTCAGTACTGGAAGATCCTGGGATCGAACCGTGGGCGCGCTTGCGCCCATGGCGACCGGCGACGCGGCGCCCACCGGCTGGGTAAAGCCCGTTTGCACCGGCGCGAGAGCCTGGGCCGGCGCGCCGCCCCATGACGAGTTGACGCCCGATCCGACCGGCGCGGGCGGCAGGAATTGCTGCTCGGCGACCTGCGAGGATTGGCGCGCCCCGAGCGAATTGGGCATGGGCTGATTAAGAGTGGCGGGGGCGGACTGCGCAACCGCGCCAGTGACGGTCGGATCGCCGAACGCACGCGATCCGAGGCTGGAGCATCCAGAAAGTCCAATGGCGGTCACGACAAGACCAGCCACGGCAACCGCGCCTTTGGGGACCCTGAGGGACAGGCTTTTACGCATCGGCTTACTCGTACGCAGGTACTCAACACTGAGTGAACGCTACGCCGGTAAGGTAAAGACGAGTTTAAAACCGCTGCGTTTTGCGCGAAATCGTCACGCCCGGATTCTCGATTGGGTAAGGTTAAGATCGAGAGGGCCTGCCCCTTCCTTTCCCCCACCAGCTTCGAGCCTGTCTCCCGAAAGGGAGAACCGGCTTCGGGTAAAAACACAGGCACAAAACCAAGAGCTAAAGCGAATGGAGCGAATCTGAAAGAAACGCCACGCGCTCCCCGCCCCTATTCCGCCTTCAGCGCCAGCGATCCCAACCGCTCGAGCGCCCCGAAATGGGTCTGCTGCAGGCCGAAAGGCGTCACGGTGATCGCATTGCGGCGGCGCAACACCTCATAATCGGCCTTGGGATCGAGCGGCAGCGGCGTTTCGGGAATGGCCATGAAGAACTTGCCTTCATTGTCGCTTTCATAGTGCCGGATCGGCGAGCGGGAAAAGCGCTGATGCGGCACCGCGGCGAGCCCGGAGACGTCGCCCTGCGGGCAGAACGGATAGTTCACATTGTAGAATACGTCGTCGCCCGAATGCGCCGCGAGAATGGCGCGCACCACTTCGGCGCCGAAACGCCGGGCATTGCCCCAGTCGGGCGTGTGGCTCACCTCGTAATCCATCGCCTGGCTCATGGCGATGCCGACCGCGCCCTGCAACACGCCCTCGCGCGCCCCCGCCGCCGTGCCCGAACAATTGACGATGTCGCCCAGATTCTGCCCGGCATTGACGCCGGACAGCACCAGATCGGCCGGCCTGTCGCCGAGCAGATGGGTCATGCCCGCCACGACACAATCGGCCGGCGACCCGCCGATCACCGCAAAGCGGCGGACTCCGCGTTCATCGAGGCTCAATTCCCGCCCGAAGCTGAAGCGATGCCCTGCCCCCGACTGGTTGCCATCGGGCGCCACGATCCACACATCGTCGGACAGCGCCGCCGCGATTTCGGCCATGATGGCGATGCCGGGCGCATCCACACCATCGTCATTGGTGATGAGGATGCGCATGGCCTCACTTGCCCCCGATCGAGGTCAGGCCGCCCATATAGGGCTGCAAGGCTTCCGGAATGAGCACCGAGCCGTCTTCCTGCTGATAGTTTTCCAGCACGGCGATGAGGCACCGGCCCACGGCCGTCCCCGAACCGTTGAGCGTGTGCACATAGCGCGGTGCCTGCTTTTCGCCGGCGGGACGATAGCGCGCCTCCATGCGGCGCGCCTGGAAATCGCCGCAGACGGACACCGACGAAATCTCGCGATAGGTGTCCTGCCCCGGCAGCCACACCTCGATGTCATAGGTCTTGCGCGCGCCAAAGCCCATATCGCCGGTGCACAGGGTCATCACGCGATAGTGCAGACCCAGCTTGCGCAACACGGTTTCGGCCGCCATCAGCATGCGCTCATGCTCGTTGACCGCCTCCTCGGGCGTGGTGATCGACACCAGCTCGACCTTGTTGAACTGATGCTGGCGCAGCATGCCGCGCGTGTCGCGCCCGGCCGAGCCGGCTTCGGAGCGGAAGCACGGCGTCAGCGCGGTAAAGCGCAGCGGCAATTCTTCTTCCGCGAGGATGGCTTCGCGCACCAGATTGGTCATCGGCACTTCGGCGGTCGGGATCAGCGCCAGCCGGTTTTCGCCATGCGGGGTGAAGAACAGGTCTTCTTCGAATTTGGGCAACTGCCCCGTGCCATAAAGCGCGTCGTCGCGCACCAGCACCGGCGGCAGCACCTCGGTATAGCCGAATTCGGTAGTGTGCAGGTCGAGCATGAACTGCCCAAGCGCCCGCTCCAGCCGGGCGACCTGGCCCTTGAGCACGACAAAGCGGCTGCCCGAAAGCCGGGCGGCGACCTCGAAATCCATATTCGTCTCGGCCACGCCGATCTCGAAATGCTCCTTGGGCGCGAAGCTGAAGCTTGGCTTGGCCGGGCGCTGCTGCGCCGCCGTCTCCGGCGAACCATTGGGGCCGAAATATTCGACATTGCCGCTCTCGTCGTCACCGACCGGCACATCGTCGAACGCCATATTGGGAATGGTCGAGAGGGCGTCGCGCAACTCCTTCTCGACGGCGCGTTCCTCGGCCTCGCCGGCGGGAATGAACTCCTTGAGCCGCGCCACCTCGGCCATCAGCTCGGCGGCCCTGGCCTCGTCCTTCTGCGCCTTGGCCTGGCCGATCTGCTTGGAAAAGCTGTTGCGCTTTTCCTGCGCCTCGTTGAGACGCACGATCACCTGCCGGCGCCGCTCATCGATGGCGATGAGGTCAGAGGAGCGGACGGACACGTTCTTGCGCTGCGACATGGCCTTGTCGAAGGCGTCAGGATTGTCTCTGATCCACTTGATATCGAACATCGATGATTACGGGCCCCGGCCCGCCTCTGGTTGGACGCAGGCACAAATGGGTGACCCGGGACACGCCTGCATGCGCCGCGGACACATCTCGCTGTGCCCCGCCTGGCGCGGCACAGCTATTCGGAGGATGAGCCGTTGAGCTCTTTTTCCTGTGCCGCCAGAGCGGCTTCGCGGCGCTTCTGCACCCAGCGAACCGACAGGATCGAGAGTTCGTAGAGGCCATACATCGGGATGGCAAGGCCGATCTGCGAAATCGGATCGGGCGGCGTGATGAAGGCGGCCACCACCAGAATGCCGACAATGGCATAACGGCGCCCCTTCTTGAGCGACTCGACATTGATCAGATCGATCTGCGCCAGCAGCGTCAGCACCACCGGCAGCTGGAAACAGATGCCGAAAGCCAGAATCAGCGTCATCGCCAGTCCCAGATATTCGGAGACGCGGGCCAGAAGCTTGATTTCTTCGGTCTGCATGCCGGCGAAAAAGCCCAGCGCCATCGGCAGCACGACGAAATAGACCATCGCCGCGCCGAGCACGAAGAAGATCGGCGTCGCGATCAGATACGGCACCAGCGCCCGGCGCTCATGCTTGTACAGGCCCGGCGCGACAAAGCCGTAGATCTGCGAGGCGATATAGGGGAAACCGAGAAACACCGCGCCGAAAAAGGCGAGGTTCAGCTGGGTGAAGAAGAATTCCTGCGGCGCGGTATAGATCAGCTCCATATCGCCCGGATTGGGATAGATCGAGCGATAGGGGTTGAGCAGCACGTCGAAAATCGTGCCGGCAAAAATGAAGCAGATGATCATCAGGCCGACAATGGCGATGGCGCTGTTGATCAGGCGCTTGCGCAACTCGATCAGATGGTCGAGCAGCGGCGCCTCGCTGCCGGCGAGTTCGTCCTCGCCCTGCTTGCTCTTGTCCTCGATTTGCGCCTTCGAGTCAGCCATCGTCACTTCTTCTCTGCCGGTTCAGCCGGCTTTTTGCGGGGAGCGCGCGGCTTTTTCGCGGCCTTTTCCAGCGCGGCGTCTTCGCCCGTCACCGCTGCCTTGGCCGCGCGCGGCTTGCGCGCCGGCTTGTCGGCCGCAGCAGCGTCAGCCGTGCTGGCCGCTGCCGTCTTGCGCGGCGCCCGGGGCTTTTTCACCGTCGGCGCAACGACTTCGCCAACCGGTGGCAACTCGCCGCTGGTCACCGGTGCGGTGGGCGCTGGCGCAGCGCTCGGCGCCGGCGTCACCTGCGCCGCCTTGACCGGCTGCGTCGGCTTGAACCCGGCTTCCGCCGCGATCTGGTCATTGGTCTTCTTGGGCGCGGGCGGCATGCCCGCCGCGGTGCGCAATTCGTCGACCACGCTTTCCGCCTTGGGATCGGCCGGCTTGATCACCCCGCTCGGCTTGGGGCCGGCAGGGGTCATGGCGTTGAATTCGCGCCGGATCTCGTCGGCCGACTTTTTCAGCGGATCGGTGATCGAGTTGCGCAGATTGCGCACCTCGTCCAGTCCCGTCGTCCGGTTGATCTCGCGCTGGAATTCATTGCCCATGCGCCTGATCTGAGCGATGATCTTGCCCGCCTTGCCCATCACGACGGGCAAATCCTTGGGGCCGATGAAGATCAGCGCCACCACGCCGATCACCAGCATCTCTGTCCAGCTTAGACCGAGCATGGGAAAAGTCTCCGAGAGCCGCCGCGCGGGGCGCGATCAGCAGGCAAGGCGCCTCAGGCGTCCTTGCTCTTGTCCACTTCACGGGCATCGACTTCGGCGGTCGTCGTCACGCGCTCGACCGGCTTGTCATCATCCCGCATCCCCTTCTGGAAGGCTTTGATGCCGGAGGCGACTTCGCCCATCATGCCGGAAATCTTGCCGCGGCCGAACAGAAGAATGACGACGACGGCGACGACGAGAATGCCCCAAATTGACGGCGCGTGCATGTTTGTCTCCCTAGATACTCAACGCGTGACACGCGATAGATAACCGAGAAATAGGTTCAATCTCTGCCAAACACAAGAACGTGTTGCCCTTTGCCGGTCAGGAAACCGTGTTGGCCCACAGATGAGCACTATGCTTCCCCGTCCTCGTCGCCTTCATCATGCGGATCGAGCGCCTCTTCATCGTCCCGCAGCCCGCCCGCAAAGGGCAGCGGAATCTGCAGATCCGGCGGCAACCGCCCTGAAAGGAGCCCCGCGCCCTTGAGATCGTCGAGCCCGGGCAGGTCCGACAGCGCCTCGAGGCCGAAATGATCGAGAAAGGCATCGGTCGTGCCATAGGTCACCGGCCGCCCCGGCGTACGCCGCCGCCCGCGCATGCGCACCCAGCCGGTTTCGAGCAACAGGTCGATCGTGCCCTTGCCCGTCGCCACCCCGCGCACTTCCTCGATTTCGGCGCGCGTGGCGGGCTGGTGATAGGCGATGATGGCGAGGGTTTCGAGCGCGGCGCGCGACAGGGGCCGCGTTTCTTGCTGCTCCCGGCGCAACAGAAAGCTCAGATCCTCGGCCGTGCGAAACGCCCAGCGCTCGCCCCGGCGCACCAGATTGACCCCACGCGGGGCATAGCGCGCCTGCAATTCGACCAGCAGCCGGCCCACATCCGCCCCTTCCCCCAGATAGGCGCGAAGATCGGCCGGCAGCAGCGGTTGCGCCGAGGCGAACAGCAGCGCCTCGAGCACGCGCAATTGCCGCTCGCGCACCTCACCCTCCTCGCTCACGGCGTCTCCCTCCGCCGCCGCCTGAGGAAAATCGGGGCGAAAGTCTCGCTCTGGCGCAGATCGATCTCGCCCTGCCGCACCAGTTCGAGCGTCGAGGCGAAGCTCGAGGCGCGCACCGTGCGGCGCTCTTCGGGCCGGGCCAGATACTCGGCGAGATAGGCGTCGAGCGCCACCCATTCGGCGCTGTCCCCGATCAGGCGCTGCAACAGGTCGCGCGCATCCTGCAAGGACCACACCGTGCGCATCGCCGGCCGGTATTCGACCACCGCGCTGCGCTCGCGCTGGCTGGCATAGGCCTTGAGCAGGTCGTAATAATTGGCCTCCCAGATCGAGCGCCGGGCGATTTCGATGTTTTCCGGCTCGCCCCGCGCGTGGATCTGCGCGCCGAGCAGCGCCCGCCCCATCAGCCGTCCCGCCGCCTGCCGCATCGCCTCAAGGCGTTTGAGACGGAATTGCAGCATCGCCGCCAGCATTTCGCCCGAGGGCTCGTCGTCGCTCGGCGCCTGCGGCACCATCAGCCGGCTCTTGAGATAGGCCAGCCACGCCGCCATCACCAGATAATCGGCGGCGATCTCGATGCGCTGCTCGCGCAAATCGTCGATAAAACGCAGATATTGTTCGGCCAGAGCGAGGATGGAAACCGAAGCCAGGTCGACCTTCTGCCGCCGCGCCAGGTCGAGCAGCAGGTCGAGCGGGCCTTCATAGCCATCGACCTCGACATGCAGCACCGCTTCGGCTTCGGGCTGCGCCGGAGCGTCGATCCAGTCCCCCTGCCCGCCCGTCATGCCAAAAATCCATAAAAAAGCGAACTGCCCACGGGCCATCCTTGGCGTCTCGCGGGCACAGCGTCAAGCGCGGGACCACCGAGCGGCGCAGAATGGACCTGCGCTTGCCCATACCCCCTCCCTGCCCTCCCCCTTAAGGGGCGGGCAAGCAAAGCTTGGGTCCGCAGGGCCCTGGCGGCGCTCGGGAGGGGGGCGCCGGCAAGCCCACATGAAAGACCATATGCGCCTGGCCCTGCCCTCTCAGGCCAGGTTGGAGCAATCCCTCGAAGACAGCCCCCCTTGCCTTACATCGTGAAGCAGTCGCCGCCCGCCGCCTTGACGTTGTTGCACAGCGTAATGGCGCTTTGCAGCGAATCGGCAGGCACCCGCACGCGATAGAAAATGCCGCGCTCGCCCAGATCCACCCGCTGCACTTCCAGACTGGCCCCGCCGAACAGCGGCCCGAAGCGCGAGGCGATGGTTTGCGCCGTCTGGCGCGCCGCCTCTTCGGTGCGCTGCGAGGAGAGCTGCACATAGGCCGGAGCCGAATTCACGCTCGAAGCCACCGCGCTCGATTGGGTCGGCGTCGCCGGCGCTGCCGCCTGCGGCGTGGTCGCAGCCACGCTGGGCAGATTGGCCGGGCGCACCAACGGCACCGGCGCCGTCTTGCCGGCAATCACCTTGCCGGTCAGATCCACGGCCGGCACGAAGCTGCCGGGCCGCACCGGCACCACGGCGGGCGCCGCCGCAATTGCCTGGGCGGCGGCATTTTCAGCGGCCGTGGCCGAAGGATCGACGCTCCCGATCAATTCCGGCGTGGAAAAATCGGCGCCCGGCACGTCGGGAACGCTCGGCCGATCCACCGGCAGCATGGTCGCCCCGGCCACCCCTTCGCTGCCGCTGACGATCGTGCCATCCGGGCGCACGGTCACCGTGCGCACCTTGCGATTGACCAGTCCCTCATCGGTGCCGGTGCTCGGCACGAAACCGTTGACCTCCTCGACATCGGCCTGATCGCGCGAAACCAGCTGTTCTCCCTCGCCGGTATTGCCGCCGGCAATTTCATTGAACACCACCGACTGGCTGGCCTGCGACGCCTCGGGATCGGGCGTCGGCACTTCCTTGATCGGCGCGGTGTCGGCCATCAGCAGCGGCGCCGGGCCATCCGGCGTGCCGCTGCCGAGGCCCAGAACCGCATAGAGCCCCACGGCCGCCACCGCCAGCAGCAGCATCGCCACCAGCGGCCCGGCCAGCGAGCGGGTCATGCCCAGAACGCGATTATTGCGGGCGCGCGGCGCCACATCTTCCTCGACATCGGCGATTCTTGCCGAAATTTCCGGCTCGACCCATTCGACGCGCGCGCCCGAGGTGGCGGCCGCGGCCAAAATGGCGTCATCGACGGAGGCCACCGGGGCGGAGCGCAGCTTTTCCGAGGCCGGCGCCGGGGTCGGCTCGGGCGGCAGGGTCGGCGTGGCCAGGCTGCGCAGGGCGGGGCTCGGCGCCGGGGAGCGATGCTCGCCGCGAACCGCCGGTCCGATCAGGCGCTCGATTTCATCAAGCGGATCGGGCTCGCCCTTTGGCTCCACAGGGGCGCTGACCGCCTGCGCCTGGGCAATGACATCGTCGATGGCCGGCTCTGCCGCCATCGGTTTTTCCGGCTCGGCCACCGGCTGGGGCGGCGGCGCGGGCTGGGCGGAGCCCAGGCCAAACACAGGCGGCACGCCGAACACGTCATTGTCCCTGACCGGCGCGTCCGGAATGGGAGAAGGCGCGATGGCCGCTTCGCTAGCCTGCGGCGCCTCGGCATCGATATCGGAGGCCAGCTCCGCCGCGATCAGATCGGCAAGACTGTCCTGATCGAGCGCCGGCAACGGTGCCGCCGGGGGCTGGGGCGGCGTTTCGGGCGCAGCCGCCGGGACAAAAGGGGGCGCCGGCGCCACCGGCTCACGCCGCAATTCGGCGGCAAATCCCGGCTCCTGCCGCG
>JAHCJW010000106.1 GCA_026126125.1 Devosia sp. | reverse complement strand
CCTGACCTGCGTCGCCATGGCGCCGAGGCGAGTCGCGCTGGCGTCGTCGCCGACCAGGCGGGCGATTTCGGCGACCGAAGAGGCCGCAATATAAAGATAGATGGTGGCGGCGGCATCGTCGCCGATGGTCGGCAGCGGCTTGGCGCTCGGGCCCTTGGGCTGCAGCCAATCGCCGAAGGAGAAGCCGCGGGCGCCCCAGTCGCGCGGCGGCGACACGATGGGGCCGTCGCTGATCGACCAGACGAAATCGACCCATTTGATCATGGCCGGCAGCGCTTCGGCGAGGAAGGCAGTGTCGCCATAGTGCAGATAGAGCTGCCAGGGCACGACATAGACCGCGTCGCCCCAGCCGGTGGAGCCATAAAAGCCGGGATAATGCTCGGACTGGAGGCGGGTCGGATCGGGCACGACATGGGGTACGGCGCCGTCCGCGCGCTGGTCAGCCATCAGATCGCGCGTCCATTTGCGGAAAAAGCCCTGCACCTCACCCAGATAGGCGGCGGTGCCGGCGAAGACCTGGGCATCGCCGGTCCAGCCCAAGCGTTCGTCGCGCTGCGGACAATCGGTGGGTACTTCGATGAAATTGCCGCGCTGGCTCCACAGCGTGTTGAGGAAAAGCCGGTTCACCAAGGGATTGCCGGAGGTAAAGCTGGCCTTCTGCTCGGTGACCGAGCTGATCGGCACGGAGACGATGGTTTCGAGTTTTGCGTCGCCCTCGATGGTGACGCGGGCATAGCGGAAACCCTGGAAGGTGAAGTGGGGACGATAGTGTTCGGTGCCCTGCCCGTTCAGCGTGTATTCGGTGCGCGCCGCCGCGGTGCGGTAATTGACGTTGTAGAAATTGCCGTCCTTGTCGAGCACTTCGGCATGTTCGACGATGACCCGGGCGCCAGCAGCGCCGGTGACGGAATAGGCGACATAGCCGCCAATATTCTGAGCAAAATCGTAGACGATGCCGCCCTCGGCATCACTCCAGCTTTTCACGACCGGCAGGGCTTCCAGCTCGCGGACGGGCGTGGTTTCGTGGGGCACGAGGCGCGCGGTGTCGAAAGCGATCTCCTCGGTGCCGGCGCTGAGCGTGGGGGCGATGCGGGCGTCAAAAATCTCGCCGAAATAAATGCCGGATTTGCGCACCGGCAGTTCGCCGCTTTCCCAGGACGCGTCGGTCACGAGAAGCGGAACGGAAGCGCCGGGCGCGGCGCGCAGCTCGGCAAAGGCGGCGATGTCGCTGCCCCAGGTGTTGTAGATGGGGAACTTGCCCCACATCATCTGCGAGCGCAGCCAGCCATCGGCCAGCCAGATCTCGATGCGGTTCTCGCCCGGCACCAAGAGGTCGGCGACCGCATAGGTCTGGTAGCTCAGGCGAACGTCATAGCTGGTCCAGCCCGGGGTCAGAATGTCGCGGCCGACACGCTGACCGTTGATGAAGCAGATATAGAGGCCTAGGGCCGAAATATCGAGGGTTTCCGTGCCTTTGAGCTGATCGAGGCTGAAGGTTTTGGCCACAAAGCTGGCCGGGGTTTCAACCCCTTTATCGGCCAGCGGGCGCACCATTTTGGCGGCCCAGACGCGCCTGTTGGTGACGGAGCCGGCATTGAGCCCCGCGGTCGTCTCGTTCAGCACGGATCGTCTCCTCAAGCCGCTTTTCGCGACTGTAAACTGTTCTACGTGTAGCGTTCTACTTTTTTGACGGCTTCGCAATAGGCCTTTTTTCGAATAGGTGCGAAAACGGCGCCGGAGGAGTTCATGCAGAAAAAAACCAAAGCAACACGCAAGCCGCGCATCACCATCCGCGAGGTGGCGTCGGATGCGGGTGTTTCGGTTGCCGCCGTTTCCAAGGTGCTGCGCGACGCCTATGGGGTCAGCGACGCGCTGCGCGCCAAGGTGCAGGCGTCGATGGACAAGCTGAACTATCGTCCCCTCGCCTCGGCCCGGGGTCTGCGCGGCCGCACCTACACGCTGGGCCTGATCTTTCCGGACCTGCGCAATCCGTTCTTCGCCGACGTCTTTTCCGGGGTGAACGCGGCGCTGGAACGTACACAATACCAGGCGATGCAGGGCATCAGCACCTCGGCCAATGCGCTGGTCGAGGCGATGATCGACCGGCAGATGGATGGGCTGATCCTTATCGGCCCCAACGAGCAGGCCGAGCGGCTCGACGAGATCGCCGCGCGCCTGCCGCTGGTGCTGATCGGCCATCACCAGGAGACCGAACGCCACTTCGACGTGGTCAATAATGACGACCAGCTCGGGGCGCGCCTCGCCGTGCGCCACCTGGTGAACAATGGCTATCGCAACGTCGCCATGCTCAGCCTGGGGACACCGGTTTCATCGGTGATCCAACAGCGCGAAATCGGCTATCGCATGGAGATGGTCGAGCGCGGCCTCGGCGAATATATCACTATCGTCAGGGCGCCGCAGGTGCTGCGCGACGTGCAGATCGTGCTGCGCAATTTTCTCGAAAGCCGCAACCGACCCGAGGCGTTGTTTTGCTGGACCGATCTTATGGCCTTCAAGGCCATCAGCGTCGCTACCGAGATGGGCCTTGCCATTCCCGATGATCTGGCGATCGTGGGCTACGACAACACCGTGTTCTGCGACTTCGCCCAGAACCGGCTGACCAGCATCGACCAGTCGGGCGAAGTCCTCGGCTTGCAAGCCACAAGGCTGCTCATCGAACGGATCAATGGCCGGGTCGAAGCCGACCAGTTTATGGTGACGCCGCGCGTGGTGGTTCGGGCCAGCTCGCAAAGGGTCAAGAAAGGCTGAGGCGCTGGGGATTTGGCGGCGTTGACCATCGACCACCGTCAAATCTGGAGCAAAATGCGTTCTATCGAAGGCAAATTGCCGCTCTCATCCCTTGTTTACCCATCGGATGACCCGAAAACCGTGAGGACAGTTTTCGGTGCGATGCTCCAGAGGTGATCCGCGCAGGTGGGGCTACGGATTTCAGCGGTTTTTGCTTGCGGCAGAGGTTTGTGCCGGCGCGGGGACGATCTCCGGGAGGGGAAAGAATCTCCAGCAAGATCAGCGCCCCGCAGGCCCCAGGACCTCCGGGGATGACCGTGCGGATCAGGAAAGTTTTGCCAAAAGACGCTGGTAGAGCGCCGGGGCTTAACCTCAATCTCGCCCGAATCTCCCAAAACCGTTGACACACAAGGCCTTTGCGCTATGGTCCGCGCCGCGAGAACACTGAAAAAGCCACGGAGCGCCAGCTCTGGCCGCCTGGCCGATTTGATGTTCGTCGGGTGCCGGCCGGCGGAATATCCGTATCGACTTCGACTCCCGCAGGCGGATGCGTATAGTTTGGTAATCTTCCATCCGCATCAAGTAACGACCGCGTCAGTTATTGCGGAACTTGCTTTTACCAGACCGGTGCGCCGGTCCGAGTTGTTCGGACCGGTTTGGCATCGGCAAAACCGTTGAGTGGATCGACCGAACTTGACCGACGATTTCTCCAGCCTTGGACTGTCCAGCAAGGTTACCGACGCCGTTGCCGCGGCCGGCTATTCGCGTCCCACTGAAATTCAGGCTCAGGCCATCCCGCACCTTCTCGAAAAGAAGGATCTGATCGGGATCGCCCAGACCGGCACCGGCAAGACCGCATCCTTCGTCTTGCCCATGCTGACGCTCCTGGAGAACGGCAGGGCCCGAGCCCGCATGCCGCGCACGCTCATTCTCGAGCCGACGCGCGAACTGGCGGCTCAGGTTTCCGAGAATTTCGAGAAATACGGCAAGAACCATCGCCTCTCCATGGCGCTGATCATCGGCGGCGTGTCGTTCGAGGACCAGAACAAGAAACTCGATCGCGGCGTCGACGTGCTGATCGCCACGCCCGGGCGCCTGCTCGATCAGTTCGATCGCGGCAAGATCCTGCTGACCGGCGTGGAAATCCTCGTCATCGACGAGGCTGACCGCATGCTGGATATGGGCTTCATCGACGATATCGAGAAAATCTGTTCGCGCCTGCCGCCCCGGCGCCAGACCATGTTGTTCTCGGCGACGATGGACCCCCAGATCGAGCGGCTGACCAAGAAGTTCCTCAAGGACCCGGTGCATGTTCAGGTGTCGCGGACCGCATCGACGGCCGACACCATCGACCAGAAACTGGTCAAGGTATCGTCCAAGCCCGACGAGAAGCGCGCCGCCCTGCGCGAGCGCATCAACGCCAGCGAGGGCCTGACCAACGCCATCATCTTCTGCAATCGCAAGCGCGACGTCGCCACGCTGGCGCGTTCGCTCGAACGACACGGCTTTTCGGCCGGGGCGCTGCACGGCGATATGGACCAGAAGAGCCGCATGGAGACGCTGGACGCGTTCAAGAACAATCGCCTGACCCTGCTGGTGGCCAGCGACGTGGCAGCGCGCGGTCTCGATATTCCGGCGGTCAGCCATGTGTTCAATTTCGACGTGCCCGTGCACGCCGAGGACTATGTGCACCGCATCGGCCGCACCGGCCGCGCCGGGCGTTTGGGCGTGGCCTATACGCTGGTTGGCCCTAGCGACGACAAATATCTCGATGCGATTCTCAAGCTCATTCAGAAGCCGATCGACTGGCTGACCCCGACCAAGGGCAGGCCGGCCGCGATTGCCGATGACAGCGTCGCAGATGCCGCACCGGCCGAGCGCCGCCGGCCAAGCCGCACGCGCAAGCGCGCCAAGGATGCCCCCGAGAGCGAGGAGCCGGTAAAAACCGCCGCCGCGCCGAAGCCAGAGCGGCGCCGGCCAGCGGACAAATCCCACGAGGAGGAGATCGGCTCGAGCGATTCGCCGTTTGGCGATGCGGGGCCGATACCGGCGTTTCTGCTGCGTTCGACGCGCATACCAGAATAGTAAAGTCTTCGCCGGGCGATCTACCCTACCTATTTGATCGCCCGGGAGTGGACGTTGGTTAATATATTTGATCTATCTTGCTCTATTGCCAATGGTGGGCAATGCAGGGCGCGGGGAAATCTGTGTCGGATCATGAGTTTGAACGCGCGATGGGGTACGCCAATTCAGCACTCGGCTTGCTGAAGAAGAGCGGTATTCCGCCCTATCCGCAGTTCTATGAGCTCCTTTACACCTATGCCACCGGCGTAAATCCCTCGCTGAACAACCGCATCAATGCGATCTTTTCCAGCGGGCATGCGCCGACGACCAATCTGGCGGAAACGCTCTACGAAGAGTTCCTGAAGTCCGATGTCAACGACCGGATGTCCAATGTGTCCGAGCGGATGCATGTGCGCATCCAGGCGGTGCACAGCGCCATCGACACGGCGATGACTACGGCCAATTCCTATTCCGGCTCGCTGCAATCGGCGCAGGGCGATCTCGAGCGCCCTATCGCGCCGCAGGACCTCAAGCTGCTGGCCGCCCGCCTTCTGGCGGAAACCCGGCGCATGCAGGACACCAATCGGGCGCTCGAACAAAAGCTCGAAGCCTCGCGCGAGGACATTTCGGCGCTGCAGCGCGATCTGGACGATGTGCGCCGCGAGTCGATGCTCGACCCGCTGACCAAGATCGCCAATCGCAAGAGTTTCGACGATGGCATGCGCGACGCCATCGCCGAAGCCAGGCAGACCAATAATCCGCTGTGTCTCGTGCTGGTCGATATCGACCACTTCAAGACCTTCAACGACACTTTCGGCCACCAGACCGGCGACCAGGTTCTGCGGCTGGTGGCGATGACACTCAAATCCAATACCAAGGGGCGCGACATCGCCGCCCGTTATGGGGGCGAGGAATTCGCCGCCGTCCTGCCCTCGACCGACCTCAAGGGCGCGACCATCGTGGCGGAAAATGTGCGCCAGGCGATTCACGCCAAGGAATTGCTGAAGCGCTCGACCAATGAAAAGCTGGGCCGCATCACCGCCTCGTTCGGCGTCGCGATTTTCAATGCCGACGACAGCGCCACTTCTTTGATCGAGCGCGCCGACCGCTGCCTTTATGCCGCCAAACATGCAGGGCGCAATCGGGTGGTGACCGAGGACACGCTGGCGGAAGTGACCGAACGCACGCGAGCAGGCGTGTCGGCGGCTTAAAGCGCGTCGCAATCTTTCAGATTCGCTCCATTCGCTTTAACCCGTTGTTTTGCCGCATGTCTTTGTCCCGAAACCGGAGACACTTTCGGCAGACACGCCCCGAGGCTTCTCTCGGCGCCCATCGCCCCGCCCTCCCCTGTTTTTACGGGGATAGAGGCGCGCCGGGCCGGGTGATTATTCTCCCGGCTGCAGGGCGACGCCCAACCCCCGCAGCATGTCCCAATAGTCTGGATAGGTCTTGCCGGTGCAGGCGGGGTCGAGAATGGTGATGCCGCTGACCAGGAGGCCCGCGAGAGCGAAGCTCATGGCGATGCGATGATCGTGATAGGTTTCGATGCGCGCGGGCAGCGTCTTGCCGGACAGCGCGGGGTCGGAATTGACCAGCAGATCGTCGCCCTCTTCGCGTGCCAGACCCGGCCGGATGCGGTTGAGCTCATTGGCGACGGCGCGAATGCGATCGGTTTCCTTGACGCGCAGATTGGCGATGCCGACAAAACGCACAGGGGTTTGATTGAACGCGGCCACCACGGCCATGGTGGGCACGGCGTCCTGCATCTGGCTGCCATCGATCACCGCCGGCATAAGCGGGAACTGCGCGATGACGGCGCGGGCGGCAGCGTCGGGCTGGGTGAAATCCTCGCTCGACACGCCCAGATCGATCCTGCCACCGGTCAGCGCCTCGATGCCCCAGAGATAGGTGGCGGCCGAGGCGTCGGGCTCGATATGGAAATCGGTGGCGCGATAGCCGGTCGGCTGCACCTGCCAGACGCCGTTTTCGGTTTCCTCGACAGCGGCGCCGAAACTGCGCATGGCGGCCAGCGTCAGATCGACATAGCCGCGCGCGCCGATATCCTTGCCGGCCAGGGCGATCTCGATCGGCCCGTCGCCAAAGGGGGCGGCCATCAACAGGGCCGAGACATATTGGCTCGAAAGCGAGGCGTCGATCTCCACCCGGCCCTTGCCGAAGCGGCCAGTGCCGTGAAGAGTGACCGGAGGACAACCGGTTGGGCTCTGCGCGTCGATGCCGAGCGAGCGAAGGGCCTCGACCAGCGGCCGGATGGGGCGCAGGCGCATATCCTCGTCGCCATCAACGATCACGGTGCCGTTTATGGTGGCCACGGCCGCTGTCAGGAAACGGGTCGCGGTGCCGGCATTGCCCAGAAACAGCGGCGCGGCGGGGGCGGTGAGCTGGCCGCTGCCGGTGACGAGAAAGCTCGTCGCATCTGGCTCCTCGACGGTGACGCCCATCTGGCGCAGGGCGGCAGCCATCAGCACCGTGTCCTTGCTCTTGAGCGCGCCGGTCAGCCGGCTGGTGCCCGTAGCGAGGGCGGCGAGCAGGAGCGCGCGATTGGTGATCGACTTGCTGCCGGGCGGCGAGACGCGGCCGGACAACGAACGATTGGGCGGGGTGATGGTGAAGGCGGGCGGGAGCGTGTTCGGCATGATAGCGCCGTGTTAGGACAAACCGGGCGCGGAGGCAATTGGGAGGTTGGGGTGCTCAGGGCGCGATGTTTGTCAGCCCGCGACAGCTCAGGCGGTCGCCCGCGCTTCGGCGATGGCCTTGAGGTCGGCGGCCTTGAGGGTGACGCTTTCGCCGCAGCCGCAGGCGCTGGTCTGGTTGGGGTTTTTGAAGGTGAAGCTCGACCCCATCTTGGACTGCTCGAAATCCATGATCGTGCCCAAAAGATACATGGTGGCCTTGGGGTCGACCCAGACGTCGACGCCCTTGTCGGTGACGTGATCGTCGCCCGTCACCGGCTCGGCCACATAGTCCATGGTATAGGCGACGCCAGCACAGCCGGCATTCTTGATGCCGACGCGCAGGCCAAGGACCGGCTTATCGGAATCCTCGATGATTTCGGTGATGCGCTCGGCGGCGGCATCGGTCAGCGACATGATCTTGAAGGCCATGGCAATCAACCTTTATCGGCGTTTCACGATATATAGGGTGAAACGCGCGACATTACCACCAGTTCAACGCGACCTGGGCTTCTTCGCTCATGCGGCTGGCGTCCCAGGGGGGATCGAAAACCATGTTGACCGTCACGTCCTGGATGCCCTCGACGCCGCGGGCGGCGTTTTCCACCCAGCCGGGCATTTCGCCGGCCACCGGACAGCCGGGGGCGGTCAGTGTCATGTCGATGGTCAGGTTGCGATTGTCGTCGAGATCGACCTTGTAGATGAGGCCAAGCTCGTAAATATCGACCGGAATTTCAGGGTCATAGACGGTCTTGAGCGCCCCGATCAGCTCGGTGGTGATCCGTTCCACCTCTGCCTCGGGCAGCGTGGTCGGCATGTTCGGAGCGATGCGGTTGTCGGGTGTGGCTTCTTCGGTCATGATGCCTTCCTCAGGCGAAAAATTTCTGGGCGCGCTCGATGCCGTCCACCAGCGCATCGATGTCATCCCTGCCGTTATATAGGGCGAGCGAGGCCCGGCAGGTAGAGGTGACGCCGAAACGTTTGAGCAGCGGCTGGGCGCAATGGGTACCGGCACGAACGGCGATGCCGTAGCGATCGAGAATCGTCGCGATATCATGGGCGTGGGCGCCGGCGATCTCGAAGGAGAAGATTCCGCCCTTGTCCGGCGCGGTGCCGATCAGGCGCAAGGAATTGATGCGGCTGAGCTTTTCGTGGGCGTAGGCAGCCACATCGGCCTCGTGGGCGGCGATGGCGTCACGCCCGAGATTTTGCATATAGTCGAGCGCGGCGCCCAGGCCGATGGCCTGGACGACGGGCGGCGTGCCGGCTTCGAAGCGATGCGGCGGCTCGTTATAGGTCACGCCGTCGAGAGTGACGGTCTCGATCATCTCGCCGCCCCCTTGATAGGGCTGCATTTCGGCCAGAAGATCGTATTTACCGTAGAGGACGCCGATACCGGTCGGGCCGTAAAGCTTGTGCCCGGTCATGATGTAGAAATCGGCGTCGAGGTCCTGAACGTCGACCGGGGTGTGGACGGCGCCCTGCGAGCCATCGATCAGGACCGGGATGCCGCGCGCATGAGCGATCGCGATCAAATTCTTGATCGGATTGACGGTTCCCAGGACGTTGGACATGTGGGTGATGGCGACGATGCGCGTCTTGTCGGACAGCGCCGCCTCGAAGGCGCCGAGGTCGAGACTGCCGTCGTCATGAACGTCGACCCACTTGATCACCGCCCCCTTGCGCTCGCGATGGAAGTGCCAGGGGACGATATTGGAGTGATGCTCCATGATGGTGGTGACGATCTCGTCTCCCGCCGCGATGCGCGGACCGGCGAAGGACTGGGCGACCAGATTGATCGCCTCGGTGGCCGAGCGGGTGAAGATGATTTCCTCGCCCCGGCGGGCATTGAGGAAGCGGCGCACGCTCTCGCGGCCAGCCTCATAGGCGTCGGTGGCACGATTGGCGAGGGTATGCAACCCTCGGTGAACATTGGCATATTCGTGCCGGAAGGCGTAGTCCATCCGGTCGAGAACCTGCACCGGCTTCTGGGCCGAGGCACCGCTGTCGAGATAGACGAGCCGGTGGCCATGAATCTGCTCCGACAGGATCGGAAAATCGGCGCGGATTTTGTCGAGGTCGAGAGGCATCTGAAGGGTCCTATTGAACCTGCGATGTTTCAGTCGTCACCCTCCCCCTTGCGGGAAGGGATCAAGGGTGGGGAGGAGAGCCTCGATGTGGTGGCTCCCGCCCCCTTCCCAACCTCCCCGTCAGGGGGAGGTGCAGAACTACGAGGGTCGCACGATGGGGTGCGACTATCAGGCTTCGTTCGCCAGCAGCCAGCCGTCGACGACGCCGTTGAGGGCTTCGTTGAGGGCTTCGTCTTCGACCGGGTCCAGCACTTCGGCGATGAAACCGCGCACCAGCATGGTTTCCGCCTCGGGCTTGGGAATGCCGCGGCTGAGCAGGTAGAACAGGCTGTCCTCGTCGATCTTGCCGCAGGTGGAGCCGTGGCCGCAGACGACGTCGTCGGCGTAGATTTCCAGCTCGGGCTTGGAGAGGATCTCGGCGTCATCCGAGAGCATCAAGCCCTGATGCATGAATTTCGCATCGGTCTTCTGGGCATCGCGGGCGACGATCAGCTTGCCCTGCACCACGGCCTTGGAGCGGCCGCGAGTGATCGACTTGAACAGCGGCTTCGAGGACGTGTGCGGCACGGCGTGCAGCGTTTCCATCGT
This sequence comes from Devosia sp., assembly GCA_026126125.1. GTDB lineage: Bacteria > Pseudomonadota > Alphaproteobacteria > Rhizobiales > Devosiaceae > Devosia. Next base: position 1,897 of record JAHCJW010000106.1, on the reverse strand, counting down.
GATATCAGCGTGTTGGCCGTCGGAAACGAGGTTGAGCCCGGTGACGTCGGCATGGGCATTGGCGCCGGCCATGCGCGGATAGACCTGGGTGCGGCTCAGATTGGAGCCGGCATGGATGACCAGGGTCCGCAGATGGGAACCATCGCCCAACTGATACTCGTTGGTGGCAAAATGGGTGGTGGCGCGCGGGCTGAGATTCACCGTGATATGGGTGACCCTGGCGTTCTTGCCGAGCGAGAGATAGGTGGCGTGATTGCCGACATGGGCCGCGTCGGAACCGGAGAAGGTTTCGAGGATGACCGCGGAAGCGTCGTCAGCGACGAAAATCTTCACCGCATCGGCGACGTGTCCGGCTTCGCCCTCGGTGCGGCGGTCGATCTGGATGACCGGGTCGACACTGCCCTCAAGCGTGAGCGTCAGGGTGTCTTTGGTTAGCGCATTGCTAACGTTGACGAGCAGATCATCGCGATTGGTGAGCACGCCGCCATGGGTCTTGCCGACAATGACGCCGGCCGGCGCCGTCGCGGCGTTCTGCACGACGCCATTGGCGATCATCAGCTGATAGGCGCCGGGGACGCGCAGCGCCGGAGCACTGGCCTCGTTGGCGGCCGTGGCCAGCGGCGGAATGGTCCGCAGCAGGGTCTTGAGATCGGTGTAGTGATAGCTCTCGACGCGACGGGTCGGCAGGCCGGCCACGGTGACGCGCTCGGCGGCCTGATCGGCGCCGACCGACTTCAACTGGGCGATGAGGGCATCCTCGGCCGGGCCGAGGCGGACGGGAAAGTTCGGACGCATGCTCAGGCCGCCTGACCGTCGAAATCGGCATAGCCCTTGGCTTCGAGCTGGAGGGCCAGATCCTTGTCGCCGCTCTCCACGATGCGACCATCGGAGAACACATGCACCACGTCGGGCACGATGTGGTTCAGGAGGCGCTGATAGTGGGTGATGACCAGCATGGAGCGCTGACCGTCGCGCAGGGCATTGACGCCCTTGGCGACGACCTGGAGGGCGTCGATGTCGAGGCCCGAATCGGTCTCGTCGAGCACGGCCAGCGAGGGCTTCAATAGAGCCATCTGCATGATCTCGGCACGCTTCTTCTCACCGCCCGAGAAACCGACATTGAGCGGGCGCTTGAGCATGTCGCTATCGACATTGAGCTGGGCGCCGGCTTCCTTGACCAGACGCATGAATTCGGGCGTGGTCAGTTCGGCTTCCTCGCGCGCCTTGCGCTGAGCATTCATCGCCGCCTTGAGGAAGGTCATGGTGGCGACGCCCGGGATCTCGATCGGGTACTGGAAAGCGAGGAACAGGCCGGCGGCGGCGCGCTCGGCCGGCTCCATCCCGGTGATGTCCTCGCCATTGAGCAGGATCTCGCCTTCGGTGACTTCGTAATCTTCCTTGCCGGCAAGGACATAGGACAGGGTCGACTTGCCCGAGCCGTTGCGGCCCATGATGGCATGCACCTGACCCTGCGGGATGACGAGGTTCACACCCTTGAGGATTTCACGCTCCTCGATGCGGGCGTGCAGATTGCGGATTTCAAGAACGGGAGTGGTCATTTGGTTTCTCCTGGTCCGGGGTCGCGTCAGCGCCGCCCGGTGAGTGATCTGTTACGGGTTTAGCCGACGCTGCCTTCGAGGCTGATCGAGATCAGCTTCTGGGTCTCGACCATGAATTCCATCGGCAGGTGCTGGAGCACGTCGCGGACGAAGCCGTTGACGATCAGCGCCACGGCTTCCTCTTCATCGAGGCCGCGCTGCATGCAGTAGAACATCTGGTCGTCGGAGATCTTGGACGTGGTGGCCTCATGCTCGAAAACGGCGGTGCCGTTGCGGCTCTCGATATAGGGCACGGTGTGGGCGCCGCATTTGTCGCCAATCAACAAACTATCACACTG
>JAHCJW010000105.1 GCA_026126125.1 Devosia sp. | reverse complement strand
CTGGGGGTTCAGGAGATCATTGCTGTTGAGTCGGATTCGCAGCTTGCGAAGCAGAGCACGGTCTCGCCAAGTCGGAAAGGCGATGCGCAAGGTCCTCCCGATTTGGGAATGCGGGAGGACGGTTGGCAATAACAGTTCAATGCCATGCCGGGACTCTAAGAAGGCAGCGAGGTGCTCCCAAAGCGCATTCAAGCCGCCCAATTGAACATATTGTCTGCCTAGATGGCCATCGAGGATATGTCGAAAATTCCGTTCGCCACGGGGACGCAGTCTTGTCACCTGCATCCAACACAGGAATAGCAATATGCGGACATAGTCAGGGTAGCCATTTGACCGCCGAGGAGGATTCCAGTCCCCCGCCAAAATTCGCGTCAAACTCCCTGTCGAGGGGAGTGCCCTGATGAACTCCCGCTTCGCGGAATCAATATCGTTTACACTGAAGATATCGAGCAAGTCTTCATCAGAGACAAACACGCTGCGAATAGGGCCTTGGCTTCCTGGACCAAGGAAAAACCGGTCGAGCAACTCCTCTTCGATAGATTTCAATCCGGTCCCCTCGCCTGCAGAGGAAGATGGACTGGCCATCGGATCCTAAGAAGTCAAAGAATTGAAATATGAAACAGGCGGCGCCGCAACCATAATTTTCTGTTTGAGCTCAGAAATTTACTTCGATTTTCGAATGATCCGGGGGCTGCTTGTCCTGTCCCCATGGGTTCAACGTTATTTTCATCACCAAGTGTGGGTATGCGTCGCCATTTGGAGTGCGCAGGTTCTCTGCAAAGGCGAGGGCAGCCTGTGCTCTTGGTCCCTTGGCGACGGAGAAACGAACGATGTGCTCCGGCGCCCGGCGATCTTTCTTAGGCAAACCGTCGACCTTGTTTTCGCTGAGATGCTTCCAAAGCAAATCAATGCGATTCCGCAGATACTGAACCTGCACGTCTATATCGATTCCACCCGGAAGCGCTTTAACGGTTGAGAGCAACTTCACGACGGCTCTGTCGATGGCGTCCGCTCCCTGGCTGGCAATGAGCGGTTCAGCCCAAATCCCGTCCATAGAAATATCGATGGCCGTTTGGTGATACAGGGCAACGAGGTCTTGTTTTGCGAAGCTGTCTCTCGAGACACGCCATTCATCTCTGCGCCGATAACGAATATCCGTCTCAGCGAGCCGATACCCATTCTTGGTAACTTCATCAGCAGGAATGGGTTCACCCCATCCCGCTGGCCAATAGGTCCCTCCGCCATATCCATCTCGCGAACGCTTGGAGTCATTTCTCTTGGATTTGAATCGTTTGACGAGAGGCGGAAGCCTTGATCCATCAGCAATGGCCGAAGCAGTAATCCGGGCAGGCACGCCGTCCTCTGGGGAAGTGAGATGTTTCACCAGTTGGGCCATGAAGTAGGGCGGAACAGCATTGCCGACTTGGTGGTACTGAGCCGTCCGCGAGCCACTAAATGTGAAGTCGTCCTTAAACCCCTGGAGGCGCGCTCCTTCCCTGACGGTAAGCGACCTATGGTGAAGGGGGTGTGTGAAACACCCGGAGGTGACGTTCGCAAAACCTGCCGAGATGGTATAGGCCGGCGAATCTTCATGTAGCCGGCCGTATAGTGTGGCGTAATCTGTGAGGCGCACCCGGCGAAACCGCTCGGGAAGCAAGTCCGGTGGAATGTCCTTCCAGCAACCGCCTTGCGGAATGGACGCGACACGTTTTTGATTGATGTCCGAAAGGGTTGGTGCCCAGTGATTTTGGGTGCGTTCCGACGTCGACCGCACAAATTGGATGAATTCATCATCCATCGGGCGTTTGGCGAGTGTGACACTTTCGCCCTTGGTAGTCGGCGCTTGCTCAAACAAGTCACCAATCGCCTGGCGAACAGAACGGTAACCCGCCTCATCGTGGGTGGGACGCGGGAACGTTGCCGGGATTTCATCCAAGGTGGCAACTAGAATGAACCTGTTGCGGAGTTGAGGGAGGCCATACTCGGCCATGTTCACCACATCTGCGAAAACGTGATAGCCGCGCTCGCTCAGCAGTCGAAAGAGTTCACGTACAATGACGATATTGCGCCCATACACAACACCAGGCACGTTCTCCAAAATGATGCGCTTTGGCTTGCGGCCTTCCTCGGTAAAACCATCGAGCAGCCGAATGAAGTGCACAAACAGGGCGTTGCGAGGATCATCAAGGTGAAATACACCCATCGTGCTTACGGCTTGGCACGTGGGGCCGGCAAAAAACCAGTCTATCTGGTCAATTTTCGCTCTTTCCAGAATGTCCGTTGCGGACACTTCTGAGACATCACGGCAATCGACAATCGCTTCAGGGTGAGCCGCCCGAAAGGTCGCGGTCGCATCCTTATCTATGTCGAGCGCCCATTTCACCTGCAGGTCGGGAATGGCCGCGGAGGCGCCAGCAGACATTCCGCCACAACCCGAATATAAATCAATTGCAACCTGCGACATTGCCAGCCCACTCAGAAACTTATGGGAAAGCATACGGTGAATCCTGGCAATCGTCGAGACAAATTATAGGTTTCAAAACCCTACAAAATGTGGGCGTTTCGACATTTGGAACCACAAGCCGGATGCGACTTGGATAACAGGAATGACTTGGGGCCTGGAGCTCTCTTAGAATCCAAGCTTTCTGGGTGTATCGAGGGCTTCCGGCCTTAAAATTTACGGTTCACTGGATAAAACGATTCACTCACCTACAACCGGCAGCGCGCGCTCCACCAGTCGGGCCCAATAGCTCACGCCCACCGGGATGGCGGCGTCGTTGAAATCATAGGTGTCCGTATGCAATTCGGTGGAATCGCCATTGCCGATGAAGATATAGGCGCCGGGCCGCTCCTTGAGCATGAAGGAGAAATCCTCTCCGCCCATGGACGGGGCGACGTCGCGATTGACCCGCTCGGCCCCCACCACATCGCTCGCCACATCGGCGGCAAACGCCGTTTCCGCTTCGCTGTTGACCGTCACCGGATAGCCGCGCGCATAGCGCACGCTGGCCTTCGCGCCAAAGCTCAGCGCAAATTGCGGCACGAATTCAGCCAGTCGCGCCTCGATGAAATCCTGCACCTTGCCGTCGAGCGTGCGCACCGTGCCGGTGATCTTGGCCGTGCGCGAGATCACATTATCGGCCTCGCCGGCCTCGACCATGGTCACGCTGAGCACGGCGCTGTCGAGCGGGTCGAGATTGCGCGACACGATGGTCTGCAACGCGGTCACCATCTGCGCCGCGACGATGATCGGGTCGATGGTCTGCTGCGGGCGCGCGGCGTGCCCGCCCTGGCCGGTGATGTCGATATAAAAGCGATCGGTCGCCGCCATGATGCCGCCGGCGCGGATGCCGAACTGGCCCACCGGCATGCCCGGCCAATTGTGCATGCCATAGATTTCGGCGATGTCGAATTTATCGATCAGCCCGTCCTCGATCATCACCTTGCCGCCGCCGCCCCCCTCTTCGGCCGGCTGGAAGACCAGAGCCACCCGCCCGTCGAAATTGCGCGTTTCGCTCAAATATTTCGCCGCGCCCAGCAGCATGGCGGTGTGCCCGTCATGGCCGCAGGCATGCATCTTGCCCGGCACGGTCGAGGCATGCGGCGCCCCGGTCTTTTCGGTGACGGGCAGGGCGTCCATGTCGGCGCGCAACCCGATGGTCTTGCCCGCTCCGCCATTGCGCCCATTGATGATGGCGACCACCCCGGTGCGCCCCAGCCCCGTCACCACCTCGTCGCAGCCAAATTCCCTGAGCTTGTCGGCGACGATGCCGGCGGTGCACTCCACCGCGAACAGCACCTCGGGATGGGCGTGGAAATCTCGTCGCCAGGCGGTGATTTCATCGTGAAATTCGGCGACGCGGTTGAGGATGGGCATAAATCGGTCCGGGAAGGAAAATCGGTCTCGTCAGTGTCGCTGCCCCAATTGCCGGCGTCAACCTCGGCTTGACGGTGCTCTCCTCCTCCCTCTCCCCGGAGGGGCGAGGGGACTAACTCCGCGTTTGGGCCGAAATCTTGCCCCACACGCGATATGCCCCCTCGCCCCTCCGGGGAGAGGGTTGGGGTGAGGGGTGTGGACTGAGGTGAGGGGGTGGGCTGAGGTAAGGCGAGGGGGCTTTGAGCCGTGCCGGCGGCAAATTCGCTCCGGGGGAGCGAATGTCGGCAGGAAGGCCCTGAAAGCAACGCCCAAATTGGGAGGCTTTCCCTTTCCCCAGCACCCCATTCCAACATTTCCCGCCCCGCCGAACCGATATTCCCTTTCCTCGCCTTGCCCGCCCTCCGCTTCTTTGCCATTGAAGCGCCAATCTTCCCGAGACGCCCAGGGGACACGCCCATGAAAATCCTCGTCGCCGTCAAGCGCGTGGTCGACCACAATGTGCGCATTCGCGTCCGCCTCGATGGATCGGGCGTCGAGACCACTGGCGTGCGCATGTCGATGAACCCGTTCTGCAAACATGCGGTGGAGGCGGCGGTGCAATTGGCCGAAAGCGGCCAGGCTCGCGAAATCGTCGTCGTTTCCATCGGCCCCAGGCCAGCCAATGACGTCATCCTGACCGCGCTCGCCATGGGCGCCCATCGCGGCATCCTGCTCGAAACCGACGCCCCGCTCGAAACCCTGGCCATCGCCAAGCTCCTCGCCAAACTGGTCGAAGAGGAGCACCCCGATCTGGTGCTGTTGGGCAAGCAGGCGGTGGACGACGACAGCAATCATGTCGGCCAGATGCTTGCCGCCCTCACCGATCGCCCCCAGGCGACCTTCGCCTCCCAGATCGAGCGCGTCGGCGCCGCACTCGAAGTAACGCGCGAAGTCGATTACGGCCGCGAAACCCTGTCCCTGCCGCTCCCGGCCGTCGTCACCGCCGATCTGCGGCTCAATACGCCGCGCAACGCCACCCTGCCCATGGTAATGAAGGCGCGCTCCAAGCCGCTGGTCGTGCGTTCCGCCGCCGATTTCGGCGTTGACCTCGCCCCGCGCCTCCAGATCGAAAACATATCCCCGCCCCCCGAGCGTGTGGCAGGAAGAAGCGTCGCCTCGCTCGCCGAGTTCGCCGCCGCCATTGCCGCCGAAGTCAACGAGATGGAGGCGCTCTGATGTCCGTGCTGCTGCTCGCCGATCACGACCGGGGCGAACTCGCGCCCGCCACCGCGCGGCTGGTTGCCGCTGCCGGTGGGCTCGGCCCGGTCGACCTTCTCGTCGTCGCCGACGATCCTGCGCCCATCGCCGCCGCTGCCGCCACGCTGGCCGGCGTGCGAAAAGTGCTTGCCGTGCAGGGGCCGACCACCGCCGAAGCGTTAGCCAATACGCTCGAGCGCTGCGCCAAAGGTTACCAGTCCGTTAGCGCCAGCGCCTCTTCCACGGGCAAGGATGTCATTCCGCGCCTCGCTGCAAAACTCGACATCATGCCGGTGACCGACATCGTCGCCATCGCCGGGCCCAACCGCTTCGTGCGCCCCATCTATGCCGGCAATGCGCTCGAAACGCTGACCGATCCGCAGCCCCTGCACCTGCTCACCTTCCGCGCCTCGGCCTTCCGTCCGGTGGCCGGGGGCAACGCCGCTCCCATCGAAAGCCTTGATTTTTCAATTGCTTCGGCGGCCAAGCTCCTTGCCGCCCATCGCACCCAAACCGACACGCCGGATCTGGCCACCGCCCAGATCGTCATCGGCGGCGGTGTGTCGGTCGGCTCGGCGGAGGGCTTTCAACTCATTGAAAAGCTGGGCAAAACCCTCGGCGCCGCCGTTGGGGCCACGCGCGCCGCCGTCGATGCCGGCTACGCGCCCAATGACTGGCAGATCGGCCAGACCGGCAAGATCATCGCCCCCGATCTTTATATCGCCATCGGCATTTCCGGCGCGCTCCAGCACCTCGCCGGCATTCAGGGCGCCAGGAAGATCTTTGCCATCAACACCGATCCCGAAGCTCCGCTGGTCAAACTCGCCGACCTGGCGCTGATCGGCGATCTCTTTGAAATCGTTCCGCAATTAATTGCAGAACTGGATAGGCTCAGCTTGGCCAGCCGCACAGGCTGACCTCGCGTCCGCCCAGTCTCCCCCGGAGCGGAGGGGGAGGGTAGGCAAGAAAACCCTCTCTCCGCCAGCGTCTCAATTGCAAAAATCCCCCGCGCGCCTATAAAGACCGCGCCTTCACACCGGACTTTCAGAAAATGTTCGAAACCCTCTCCAAGGCCCCTGGCGACAAGATCCTCGCGCTCATGGGCGAATATGCGGCTGACGCCCGTTCCACCAAGATCGACCTCGGCGTCGGCGTCTATAAGGACGAAAAAGGCGTGACCCCGGTCATGACCTCGGTTCGCAAGGCCGAAGAGAAAATTCTTTCGAACGAAAAAACAAAGACTTACATCGGCATTGCCGGCAATAAGGGCTATGGCGCCGCCGTGCTCGACCTGGTTCTGGCCGATAGCGTCGATCGGGCTCGCGTCCGCATCGCCCAGGCTCCCGGCGGCACCGGTTCGCTCTGGGTGCTGATGCAGCTGATCAACCGCGCCCGCCCCGGCGCCACCGTCTATGTGTCGGACCCGACCTGGGCCAACCACAATCCCATCGCCACCAATTGCGGCCTCAAGGTCGCGACCTATCCCTATTTCGATCCGGCGACGCGCGGCGTGAAATTCGATCAAATGCTTGCCGCCCTTGATAAATTGGGCGCTGGCGATGTGGTCTTGCTGCATGGCTGCTGCCACAATCCGACCGGGGCCAACCTCACCAACGCGCAGTGGGACCAGGTTGCCGCGAGCCTTGCCCGCACCGGCGCCTTGCCCTTTGTCGACCTCGCCTATCTCGGCTTCGGCGATGGCGTCGAGCCGGACGCCTATGGCACCCGCAAAATTCTATCCACGGTCCCCGAAGCTCTGATAGCCTTCTCGGGCTCGAAGAATTTCGGTCTTTATCGCGAGCGCGTCGGGGCGGCCATTCTGGTGGCGCGCAACGCTGAAGAGGCGGATGTCACCAATTCGCAACTACTCAACATCATTCGCGGCGCCTATTCGCAGCCCCCCGATCATGGCGCGGAAATCATCCGGACCATTCTCGATGACGCCTCCTTGCGCGCCGAGTGGGAGGAAGAGCTGGCTTCCATGCGTAACCGCATGATTTCATTGAGAGAAAAGCTTTCCGCCGCCATTCGTGAACGCTCCAACAGCACCGATTTCGACTTCGTCGCCGGCCATCGCGGCATGTTCTCGCTGCTCGGCCTGTCGGTCGAGGCGGTCGATCATCTAAAAGCCGAAAACGGGGTGTATATGACCTCCGATAGCCGCATCAATGTCGCCGGCATTCCGGAAGATCGCGTGGGCGACCTGGCCGACGCATTTCTGGGCGCCATTCGCTGAGCAGCGCTTGCAGCCCGGCGTCGCCATGGATTACGATCCGGCTAACCGGCCGGAATGAAACGCTTTTTAGGAGGGAACGATGAAGTTCTTCGTCGATACTGCAGATACCGCCGCCATCAAGGAACTCTATGAAACCGGGCTGCTGGACGGCGTCACCACCAACCCGTCGCTGATCGCCAAGTCCGGCCGCGATTTCAAGGAAGTGATCAAGGAAATCTGCGGCATCGTTCCCGGCCCGGTCTCGGCCGAGGTCGCCAGCCTTGAATTTGACGGCATGGTCGCCGAAGGCGAGCATCTGGCCAAGATCGCCGACAACGTCGTCATCAAGCTGCCCCTCACCCTGAATGGCCTCAAGGCCACCAAATATTTCAAGGACAAGGGCGTCAAGACCAACGTCACCCTGTGCTTCTCGGCCAATCAGGCCCTGCTGGCCGCCAAGGCCGGCGCGACCTATATTTCGCCCTTCCTCGGCCGTCTCGACGACATCAATCTCGATGGGGTCGAGCTGATCGAAGATATCCGCACCATCTATGACAACTACCAGTTCGAGACCCAGATCCTGGCCGCCTCGATCCGTTCGCCCAATCACGTCACCCAGGTGGCGCTGGTCGGCGCCGACGTCGCCACCATCCCGCCCGACGTGATCAAGAAGCTGGCCAATCACCCGCTGACCAATGCCGGCATTGAGGGCTTCCTCAAGGATTGGGCCGCCACCGGCCAGTCCATCCTCTAAGGGCCTGGAGCCTTTCGCAAATCTTGCGGCACGCTCCGCGAACCTTGAGATGCCGCAAAGACCTCGCCCTTCCATTCGGAGAGGGTGAGGTCTTTTCTTTTGGAGAAAACCCATGGCCGATACCGAGCTTGCCGCCCGCATCAAATCCGCGCTTGCCAGCGTCGAAATTCCCGGCGGCGGCGATCTGGCCAGTTTCTCCGGCCTGTCTGAAATCATCGCCACTCCCAGCGCCATCGCCTTCGCCATCGCCGTGACCCCGGGCATGGAAGCCGCGTTCGGCCCGGCCCGCCAAGCCGCCATCGCTGTCGCGCAAGGCTTGGCCGGCGCGCGCAAGGTCATGGTGTCGATCACCTCGGAAAAGCCCACCGGCCCCAAATTTTCCCATGGCTCTCCCCAGCCGGCCGGCAAGACCAGGGTCAAGGGCGTCCGCCGCATCCTCGCCATCGGTTCGGGCAAGGGCGGGGTCGGCAAATCCACCACGGCGGTCAATATCGCCCTGTCGCTCGCCGCCGAGGGTCTCAAGGTCGGTATTCTCGACGCCGATCTCTATGGCCCCTCGGTGCCCAAATTGCTCGGCATCGAAGGCAAGCCCACGGTCAGGGACGACGGAATTTTCGCGCCCCATGAAGCCTTTGGGCTCAAGGCCATGTCCATCGGCTCGATGCTGGTTCCGGGGCAGGCCGTGGTCTGGCGCGGGCCGATGGCCACTTCGGGCCTGAGGCAATTGCTGCGCGAAACCGATTGGGGCGAGCTCGACATTCTGGTCATCGACCTGCCGCCCGGCACCGGCGACATTCATATCGGCCTCTTCCAGCAGGCGGTGGTCGATGGGGTGGTGATCGTCTCCACCCCGCAGGATCTGGCGCTGATCGACGCGCAAAAGGCCATCGACATGCTGCGCCGCATGGATGTTCCCGTGCTCGGCCTCATCGAAAATATGAGCTTTTTTATCGCCCCCGATACTGGCCATCGCTATGACATTTTCGGCAGCGGCGGCGCCGAAAAGGCCGCCGCCCGGCTCGGCCTCGATTTTCTCGGCCCCATCCCCCTCGTCATGTCGATCCGCGAAAACTCCGACGCCGGCCAGCCGCCCGTCGCCACTGATCCCGGCGGCGCTGAAGCAGCGGCCTACCGCGCCATAGCGCGCGCCATAATCTCCCGCATGCGAGTGTGAAGGGCGACCTCAGCCCTCCTGCAATCGATTGCTTAAATCGATTTCATCATTTATCCCCTGACCGGACGGGCTGCAGCGCCCAATGGGAGGGGATATGTTTTCGTTCGACCGGCGGGCTTTCGGTCCCGACTTCACCTTTGGCGTCGCCACGGCCGCCTATCAGATCGAGGGCGGCCAGCGCGATGGGCGCGGCCCCTCCATCTGGGACAGTTTTGCCGCCACCCCGGGCAATGTGCACAATGGCGATACCGGCCGCGAGGCCTGCAATCACTATGAGCTCTGGCCGGCCGATCTCGATCTCATCCGCGATGGCGGGTTCGACGCCTATCGGTTTTCCCTCTCCTGGCCGCGCCTCATCCCCGCGGGCACCGGCGCCGTCAATCCGGCCGGGATCGACTATTATGACCGCCTGATCGATGGCATGCTCGAGCGCGGCCTCAAACCCTTTGCCACGCTCTATCACTGGGATCTGCCTTCGGCCCTGCAGGATCGCGGCGGCTGGATGAACCGCGACATCGCCAACTGGTTCGCCGATTACGCCAGCCTGGTTGCCGAGAAATATGCCGACCGGCTTTCTTCCATCGCCACCATCAACGAACCCTGGTGCGTGGCCTTTCTCAGCCATTTCCTCGGCGTTCATGCCCCCGGCTATCGCGATCTGCGCGCCGCGGCCCGCGCCATGCACCACGTGCTGTTCGCCCATGGCACCGCCATCGATGCCCTGCGCGCCGGCGGCGCCAAAAATCTTGGCATTGTCCTCAATCTCGAAAAATCCGAGCCGGCAAGCGACAGCGCGGCGGACAGGGCCGCCGGCAATTTCGGCGATGCGCTGTTCAATCGCTGGTATCTCGACGGCATCTTCAAGAGCCGCTATCCGGCTGAAATCACCGAGTGGCTCGCTCCCTATCTCCCGGAAAACTACGCGGCGGACCTGGATGTGGTGTCCCGCCCGCTCGATTGGCTGGGGATCAATTACTACACCCGTGGCCTCTACAAGGCCTCGACCACGCCCGGCCGGCCGGTCGAGCAGATCAAGGGCGATCTCGAAAAGACCGCCATCGGCTGGGAAATCTACCCAAAGGGCCTTTCGGATCTCCTGCTGCGCGTTTCCACCGAATATACCAAGATCCCGGTCTATGTGACCGAGAACGGCATGGCCGAGCTCGAGGGCGAGGATGACCCGCGCCGCGTCCGCTATTACGAAGATCACCTCAAGGCCGTGCTCGCCGCCCGCGAGGCGGGGGCCGATGTGCGCGGCTATTTCGCCTGGTCGCTGCTCGACAATTACGAGTGGGCCGAAGGCTATGACAAGCGCTTCGGTCTGGTCCATGTCGACTATGCCACCCAGAAGCGCACGCCCAAGGCCAGCTATCGCAGTTTTCAGGGCCTGCTGCACAATTCGCGCTAAGCGTGTAAGATCCGCGCCCAAGATTCCTTTCGCGCGGACCCTTTACCAATGACTGCAGAACTGACTGACCTGCCCGCTTCCCTGCTTCGGCTCGATGAACTTCTAGCCGAGGCAGGGGACGAGGCCATGCTGCTCAGCGAACTTGACGGCTTTCTGTGCGGCCTCGCCGTCAGTCCCGAGCCGATCGCGCGCGACGAGTGGTGGCCCCTCGAATGGCTGTCCGACGAGCGCGGCGAGTTGCGCAGCGGCGCTGAAGAATTGGCCAGCCTGATCGAGGCGCGTCACGCCGAAATCGAACAGGAACTGGCCGAGGACCGCTACGCGCCGCTGTTCGAAGTCGATGACGAGAGCGAGGCGGTGATCTGGGAGGCCTGGGTCGCCGGCTTCCAGCAGGCCATGATTTTACGCTTCGAGGCCTGGGATGCGTTGCTGCGCGACACCGAAAGCGGCGGCGACCGCGGCGAAGCGGCCATGGGCCTCGCCTCCGCCCTGATGATGGCGTCGCCCGATGTCGGGCCCGAGGAAACCGCGGGCGAAGAAGAATGGGCCGAATATGAAGAAATGATCGAGGATATGCCCGCCATCATCGCCAGCACCGCGACCCTGCTCTTCCAGCTGCACCGGCAGGGCTAGAATCGCTCCACCCAAAGCGGTCAGCGTTTTGGGACGAACACCGGCGCAAAAAACCAAAAAGCCGAAGCGCGGCAGAACGGATCGAAAAGATCTCCCGCGCTCTGGCCCCCTTCGCCCGTCGGCCAGGCTCCAACGCGCCCAATCTTGCCGCTGGAACGCGTCTCCCGCCGGTTTCGGGATAAAGACATGCGGCAAAACAAAGGCTTAAAGCGCGGGCGGCGAGCCTGAAAGAACCGCACCGCGCTTTAAGCCCTTGAAATCCATGAGCCGCGCGCAAAAACTGGGCAATTTCCCGGGAAAACTGGTGCTGCCGGACAGGATTGAACTCTGCTATCGGGCTGCAAAAACGCCGAATTTACTGGGTTTTTGGATGTCGCCAGCAGACATCTGAGTACCAATGGTGAGTGCGCCTGTCAAGTGATGGTGTGGCCTCCGGCGTCCCTGACGGAACATGGTTATCCAACATCCCGCGTGATGAAGGGAGGCGACTTATACGCTGGATGGGAATGGTCTGGTCTCGGCCCTCGGTCGACTTGTTGACGCCTAAGAATGCTCAATCTATGCCTGCTATCTGGCAGGGCATTACAGCATGGCAAAACCACGACTATTTATCGGCGCATCCCGAGAAAACCAGAGCGTCGCGGAGGCACTACAGCAGTCGCTAGATCATGATGCCGAGGTCGAGATTTGGGACCAAGGCACATTCGGCGCATCTGAATACCCACTGGAGTCTCTGGAAGGTCAACTCGACAGCGCTGACTTTGCAGTTTTTGTCTTCTGCCCCGACGACCTAACAATGATGCGTGGTGAGGAGAAGAACACCGTCCGAGACAACGTTGTCTTTGAGTTGGGCCTTTTCATTGGTCGGTTATCGAGAAAACGCACGTTTATCGTCAGCCCGCGAGATACAGACCTTCATCTGTG
>JAHCJW010000104.1 GCA_026126125.1 Devosia sp. | reverse complement strand
ACAGATGCCGCGCACGATCAGGTCGACCTTCACACCGGCCTGGCTGGCGTCGTAGAGGGCATCGATGACCAGCGGGTCCACCAGCGAGTTCATCTTGAGCAGGATCGAGGCTGGCTGTCCGCTGCGGGCCAGTTCGATTTCCCTTCCGATGCTGTCGATCAGGGTCTGCCTGAGATTGACCGGCGACACGGCAATGGTTTCGAGCTCGGTCGGTCGCGCATAGCCGGTGATGAAGTTGAAGACCCGCGCCACGTCGCGCGTCACCGCCGGGTCGATGGTGAAATAGCTCAGGTCCGTATAAATCTTGGCGGTGATCGGGTGGTAGTTGCCGGTGCCGATATGGCAATAGCTGACCAGCTTGCCCTTCTCGCGACGGATCACCTGGCTCATCTTGGCATGAGTCTTGAGCTCGATAAACCCGAACACCACCTGCGCCCCGGCGCGTTCCAGGTCGCGGGCCCAGCGGATATTGGCCTCCTCGTCGAACCGCGCCTTGAGCTCGACCAGGCAGGTGACCGACTTGCCCGCCTCCGCCGCCATGACCAGCGCCTTGACGATGGGGCTGTCCGAGGAGGTGCGGTAGAGCGTCTGCTTGATCGCCACCACATCAGGATCGCGCGCCGCCTGCATGAGGAACTGCGCCACCACGTCGAAACTCTCGAACGGATGGTGGACGAGAATGTCCTTGGCGCGGATGGCGGCGAAGCTGTCGCCATTATAGTCGCGGATGCGCTCGGGGAACCGGGCGTGATAGGGCTGGAATTTCAGGTCCGGCCGCTCGACGTCGCAGATCTTGCGGGCATCGGCAAGGCCGAGGAAGCCCTGCACCTCGAACACGTCGGCTTCCTTGACGCCCAATTGCTCGCCGATCTGGCGCTTGAGGGCGCGGGACATGGAGCGCTCGATTTCGAGCCGGATCACCTGACCGCGCCGGCGCTGGCGCAGCGCGCTCTCGAACTCGACCACGAGATCCGCCGCCTCGTCGTCGATTTCGATTTCGCTGTCGCGGATGACGCGGAACGCTCCGGCGCCGACGATTTCGTGGCCGGGAAACATCTTGTGGAAGAAGAGCTTGACCAGGGTGTCGATGGTGACGACCTCGGTGCGGCCTTCCGACACGAGCCCCGTGGGCAGGTTGATGAAGCGGTCGAGATTGCCCGGAATGCGCACGAGAGCGGTGAGCATCTGGTCGTCATGGGGGCGCTTGAGCTCGAAGGCCAGCGCCAGTCCCAGATTGGGAATGAAGGGAAACGGATGGGCCGGGTCGACCGCGATCGGGGTCAGGACCGGGAAGATTTCCTCGCGGAACAGCTTTTGCAGATAGGAGACCTGATCTTCGGTCAGGTCGTCGGTTTCGTGGATCACCACGTTCTGCGCAAACAGTTCCTCGCGCAGGTTTTCCCAGTGATCCTGCTGTTCGAGCTGCAGGTGCTGGGCGAGCGTTGCGATCTCGTCGAGCTGTTCGGTCGGGGTCAGCCCGTCGGCGCTCTGCTTGGACAGACCGGCGCGGATCTGTCCTTTGAGCCCGGCGACGCGCACCATGTAGAACTCGTCGAGATTATTGGCCGAAATCGAGACGAAGCGCAGGCGCTCGAGCAAAGGATGGGCTTCGTTGCCCGCCTCTTCGAGCACGCGCATGTTGAATTGCAGCCAGCTCACCTCGCGATTGACAAAGCGCGCCGGGCTGACGCGCAGCGCTTCGACATCGGGAACCGCGGTTTCGGTGTCGGTGAATTCGCTGATTTCATTCATCGGCTGTTTCGTCCCAATCCTGTTGCCCGCTCGGCTCGCGCGCCGCCTGCCGGCGCGCCAGGGCCTCGGTCGCTATGCCGCGGGTAATGGCCGTCCCCTTGGCGAGGGCCAGCCGGTCCATGAGGTCGGCCAGGATCGCCACTTCTTCCGGGCTGCGCTCCATGCGCGCGACCAGAAAATGGATAATCCGGGGATCGACCTTGATCTGGCGATCTCCGAACAGCTTCGCGAACATGTGTGACAACTCGATGTCGTCGCTGACCTCGAGCCGAAACATGGGCGCGCGCCGCACCCGCGAGCGCACATCATCGGTCGAGAGCGGCCAGAGCGCAACCTCGTCGCGCGCCGTCAGCAGCAGCGTGCGCTGCCCGCGCATGGCCTGGTTGAGCAGGTGAAACAGGCTCGGCTCGTCATAGCCCGCCCGGTCGACATCCTCGATGGCCAAGGCTCCCCTGCCGTTCTCGGCGGCAATCGCGGCGATGGTTGACGGCGTCACCAGGCGCGCGCCGCTGCGGTCGGCGAAAATGCGCGTCAGATGCGACTTCCCCGACGAGGCCGGGCCGACCACCAGCGTCACCGCATCGGGCCAATGGGGCCAGGCGAGAATCCGGGCATGGGCCAGAGCATTGCCTTCCCCGACGAGAAAATCGTCTTCGCCATGGGAGGGCGCGTGCTCGAAATCCAGCAGCAGTTGGCGCGGACCGTCGTCAGGAAGCAACATCGCCACCCGAGCCGCCCTGGGTGGGGCCGAGATAGAGGCTGCTCGCCTTGTATTTGCGCACGCCATAGCGCACCAGCACGCCGCCGATGGCGGCTAGCGGCACGGCCAGCAGCAGGCCGACAAAGCCGAACAGCGCCCCGAAGGCCAGAAGGGCGAACATCAGCCAGACCGGGTTGATGTTGATCGAGCCGCCGACCAGCTTGGGATAAAGAATATTGCCCTCGATGAACTGCCAGACGAGGAACAGCCCCAGCACGACGGCGACCATCCACGATCCGGGCCCGAACTGGACGATGGCGATGCCCACCGAAAGCGCCAGACCAACGCCGAAGCCGACATAGGGGATGAAGCTGAGAAAGCCCGCGATCAGCCCGACCGCCAGGCCGAAATTGAGCTGCACGACGGTCAGTGCCGTGGCGTAATACACCGCATCGATCAGCAGCACGCCGCCCTGGCCGCGGATCACCCCGGCCATGGAGCTGTCGATCTCGCGCAGAATGCCAAGAATTTCGCCGCGATAGCGGCGCGGCAGCAATTCATGCAGGCCGCGCACCATCCCATCCCAATCGAGCAGCAGATAGAACGCCACCACGGGGGTGAAAATGGTGAAGCCGATGACGCTGATCACCGTCATGCTCGAATTGACGATTTCCGTGGTCACCACACCGATGAGGCCGACCAGTTGGCCAAGCATGTCGGAAACCGACCGCTCGACCTGCGCCGCGCGCTCGGGGCCGAGCCATTGATTGAGCTCGGGCGCCCAGCGGCGCACCAGGGTTTCCAGCTCTGCGGCATAGCCCGGCAGGCCCTGGATGAGGCCGATGACCTGGCGCACCACCAACGGCAGCACCATGAGGAAGATGCTGATTATGATGGTGACGACGCTGAGCAGCACGATGCCGGTGGCCCAGGCGCGGTTGATGCGCCATTTCTGCAACTGGCTGACCAGAGGATTGAGCAGATAGGCCAAGGCCGCGCCGACCACGAAGGGCAAGAGGATGCCACGGAAGATCCACAGGGCCAGGATCAGCGCCGCGAAGAAGCCGATCCAGATCAACACTTGATTTCTAAGGTTCATGGCGCCGGGCGGCCCTTGCGTCTGTGTATCCAAGAAGCTATCAGGCCCTGTAACGGCCAGCACCGAAAAGTTCAACTAAACCGGCTGGCGCGCGCTAGGATGCGCCCGCTATCCCCAGCATTGGCAACAGGCTCATGTCCGACGCGCAAAACCTGCCACCAAACGGTCTTTCTTACAAGCAGGCCGGGGTCGATATCGACGCCGGCAATGCGCTTGTCGAAGCCATCAAGCCCGCCGTCCGCTCCACCCGCCGTCCCGGCGCCGATGGCGAGATCGGCGGCTTTGGCGGCCTGTTCGACCTGAAGGCGGCCGGTTTCGTCGATCCCGTCCTCGTGGCGGCCAATGATGGCGTCGGCACCAAGCTCAAGATCGCCATCGACACCGGCAAGCACGATACGATCGGGCAGGATCTCGTGGCCATGTGCGTCAACGACCTTGTCGTTCAGGGCGCCGAGCCGCTGTTCTTTCTCGACTATTTTGCCACCGGCAAGCTCGATGTCGAACAGGGCACCGCCATCGTCAATGGCATCGCCCATGGCTGCCGACTGGCGGGATGCGCGCTGATCGGCGGGGAAACCGCCGAGATGCCGGGCATGTATCACGGCAATGACTATGATTTGGCGGGCTTTGCCGTCGGCGCCGCCGAGCGCGGCGCGCTCCTGCCACGCAAGGACATCGCCGCCGGCGACACGCTGGTCGCCATCGCGTCCTCGGGCGTCCACTCCAACGGCTATTCGCTGGTGCGCAAGATCGTCGAGCTTTCGGGGCTCCCCTGGTCGGCCCCTGCCCCGTTCGCGGCGGACAAATCGCTCGCCGAGGCCTTGCTGGAGCCGACGCGCATCTATGTGAAGCCCCTGCTCGCCGCCCTCAGGGCCGGCCTCGGCATCAAGGCCCTCGCCCATATCACCGGCGGCGGCTTCATCGACAATATTCCGCGCGTGCTGCCCGACCACCTCGCCGCCGATATCGATCTGGGCGCAGTCAGCGTGCCGCCGGTATTCGGCTGGCTGAGCAAGGTGGGCGGCATGAGCGAGCGGGAAATGCTGCGCACCTTCAATTGCGGCGTCGGCATGCTGGTCGCCGTGGCGCCCCAGGACGCGGCAAAGCTGGTGGAAAGCCTTCTCGGCTCGGGCGAAACCGCCGCCATTGTCGGCAGCCTTGCCGAGCGCAGCGGCGAAGCCGTCACCTTCCGGGGCGCGCTCAAGCTGTGAGCCGCAAACGCGTCGGCATCCTGATTTCGGGGCGCGGCTCGAACATGTCCGCGCTGATCGCCGCCGCCAAGGCGCCGGATTATCCCGCCGAAATCGTCGGCGTCCTCTCCAATCGCGCCGCCGCCCCCGGCCTCGTCATCGCCGCGGCGGAAGGCATCGCCACCGCCTCACTGGCGCAGAGCAAGTTCTTCTCGCGCGACATGTTCGAGGACACCATGACCCTGGTGCTGGAAAGCTGGGAGGTGGACATCGTCTGCCTCGCCGGTTTCATGCGCATTCTGGGCGAGGACTTCGTTCATCGCTGGGAAGGGCGGATGATCAATATCCACCCCTCGCTGCTGCCGCTCTACAAAGGCCTCGACACCCATGCGAGGGCGCTGGCCGATGGCGCCAGCGAACATGGCTGCACGGTGCATTTCGTCACCCCCGGCCTCGACGAGGGCGAACCGATCCTCCAGGCCCGCGTGCCGGTGCTCCCCGGCGATACGCCGGAAAGTCTCTCCGCCCGGGTTCTCATCGAAGAACACCGGATCTATCCCGAAGCGCTGCGGTTGCTGGCGACATCACTGCAATAAAGCGGCGTGCGTTCTGTCGAACGCACGCCGCTTTGGCTCTTTGTCGTTGTGCTTCTGTTGGCCAGAAGCGGGGAGCGCTTCTGGCCAACAGGCTTTATATCAGCGCCTCGATCTTCTTTTTCTTCCAGATGAAATGGTACCAGCTTGCCTGCATGATCAGCATGACGGTGAAGCTGGCGGCGTAGGCGATCCAGATGCCGGACAGGCCCAGGCTGGTCTGGCTGAGCCAGACGGCCCACGGCAGTTCGATGAACAGGATGGCGGCCAGCGCCAGCAGCATCGGGGCATAGACCATGCCGCTGGCCCGCATCATGCCCGAAAAGACCACGCCCCAGCCGAAGGGCAATATGGCCCAGAGGACGATATAGAGCAGGTGCTCGGTCAGGGCGATGACCTCGGGGTCGGTGATGAACAGCGCCACGAGGTGTTGGCTGAACAGATAGGCGAGGATGATCAGGGTG
Organism: Devosia sp.; assembly: GCA_026126125.1. Taxonomy (GTDB): domain Bacteria; phylum Pseudomonadota; class Alphaproteobacteria; order Rhizobiales; family Devosiaceae; genus Devosia. Next base: position 6,641 of record JAHCJW010000104.1, on the reverse strand, counting down.
CCGGTGATGATCAGATTGAGCACCAGCGCCGTGCGGGTGATGGCGGCGAGCTGTCCGATCTGCCGGCCGCCGATCGCCTGGGCCCCGAAGATCGAGGTGGCGATGCCGATCGACATGGCGGGAAACTGCACATAGTTCAGCACCTGGTTGAGTGCGCCATAGGCGGCCGTGGCATTGGAGCCGAACCGGTTGACCAGACCGACGATGACGATGCCGGCGACCGAGGCAACCACCATCTGCAGGCCCGCCGGCACGCCAAGCTTCAGGATCAGACCGAGAAGCGGGAAGTCGGGCTTGAGCGCGCGCAGGAAAGCGGCGTCGGGGGCCAGCGGCATGTTGCGGGCGCGCATGTAGAAGAACAGGAACAGCAGCACGACGACGAAGCCGGCGATGAAGGCCCAGGCGGCCGAATTGACGCCCAGCTGCGGCAGGCCCCACCAGCCCTGAATAAGGGCGGGCGTTAGAATCACACCGACCAGCATCGACAAGATCAGGGAGAACAACGGGGTGATGGTGTCACCAACGCCGCGCAGGATCGAGGTGGCGACGAGGAAAATGAAGAAGCCGGGCATGCCGACGAACATGATGCGCCCATATTCGGTGGCGGTTTGGCGGATGTTTTCCGGCGCGCCCAGCAAGGACATGATGTCCTCGATCCAGATGCCGCCGATAACGGCGACGACGAGGCCCATGACGAAGGCCGATGACATGGTTGTGCCGGCCACCCGCTTGACGCGCTCGATATTTTTCGCGCCCCAGGCCTGGCCGATCAGAATGGTCGAGCCGGCGGAAAGGCCGATGATGAAGCTGATCAGGAAGAACAGAATCGGGAAAAAGGTCGCCAGCGCGGCCAGCGCATCCACGCCGATCATCTGGCCGATAAAGATCGAATTGAACGTGCCGGACAGGGCCTGAAGAATATTCGACGCCATGAGAGGCAGAAGAAAGAAGCTGAACCGCTGCCAAAGCGGTCGAGTATTGGGCTGCATGAAAATCTCCGCAAATCATAGGCATGCGCGGTCGAGTGTGAGCCCCCCGGCCTGGAAAGCGGGGACCTTTTCGCAGCCTCCCGGCGGAGGAGGCAGGCTGTATGGACACGGGAGGCAGGGCAAGACCGCCGCGGGTCTTTACGCCTGCCCTGCCCGCGCGTCAACGCGAGCGAGGACGAAGGCACTCCAGAGACCGAGATGGCGCGGGTAAAACGCAAGCACGATGTTGCACTGCGCGAGCGACTGCGCTAGGAACCCATCCCGTGCCCCTCTGGCGGAATGGTAGACGCAGAGGACTCAAAATCCTCCGCCGCGAGGCGTGCCGGTTCGAGTCCGGCGGGGGGCACCATTTTCCCACAAATTTTGCTGGAATGAGCGCCACCACGGAAGCGCCCCTGCCCCTGGCTTAAAGCGCGTCGCGTTTCTTTCAGATCAGCTCCATTCGCTTTGGCTCTTTGTTTTTACGCGTCTCTCCAGAAAGCGGGGCCGCTTTCGGGAGAGATGCTTTAAAACGCCCCGCCGCGCCCGAGGCTCGGGTCCATGAAGGTGCCATTGCCGCTGGGCTGGGTGGTGTAGCCAGCACCATATTGCTGCTGCAGCAGCATCTGGCGCTGGGCCGCGTCATAGGCGTTGACGTCGACACCGATGACCGAGGTGATCAGGTTTGGTCCCGTGCCCGGCTTGAAGGCTTCCTTGATGGCCGCCTCGCCCTCGAAAGCCTTTACTCCGGTGCTGGAACTGATCCAGGCCGTGGTCATGCCGGCCGGTACGTTGAAGGGCGTCGGTGGCTTGCCCGCCAGCGCCTTGGCCATGAAATTGGTGAAGATCGGAACCACCATGCCGCCGCCGGTCGAGGCCGAGCCCATCGAGCGTGGCTGGTCGTAGCCGACATAGATACCGACCGCCAGTTCGGGGGTGAAGCCGACAAACCAGGCGTCCTTGTAGTCGTTGGTGGTGCCGGTCTTGCCGGCAACGGGGCGATTGAGCGCCCGGGCGGCGGTACCGGTGCCGCGCTGCACGACGCCTTCCATCATCGAGGTGATCTGGTAGGCGGTCATCGGATCGAGCACCTGCACCCGGTTGTCGAGAATGCGCGGCTCGCCCTGCCCCTGCCAGTCGGTGGCCTGGCATCCCTCGCAAACGCGCTGGTCGTGGCGATAAACCGTCACCCCATAGCGATCCTGAACGCGGTCGATCAGCGTCGGAACGATCTTGCGGCCGCCATTGGCGATGGTGGCATAGGCCGAGGTCATGCGCATATTGGTGGTTTCACCAGCGCCCAAGGACATCGCCAGCACTGGCTGCATGGTATCGTAAATGCCGAACATGCGCGCATATTCGGCAATCAGCGGCATGCCGATATCGCGGGCCAGCCGCACGGTCATGACGTTCCGACTGCGCTCGATCCCGCGCCGCAGGGTCTGAGGGCCGTAAAACTCCTGGGCGTAGTTCTCCGGCCGCCAGATCGAGCCGTCGCCATTGCGGATTTCCACCGGGGCATCGAGCACGACCGAGGCCGGCGTGTAGCCATTGTCGAGCGCCGCGGCATAGACAATGGGCTTGAACGATGACCCTGGCTGGCGCAATGCCTGGGTGGCGCGGTTGAATTCGGATTCGGCGAAGGAGAAGCCGCCGACCATGGCCAGAACGCGGCCCGTGCGCGGGTCCATGGCCACCAGCGAGCCTTCGACCTCGGGGATCTGCTCGAGCGTATAGATGCCGGGCTTGTTGGCCACCGGGGAGACATAGACCACGTCCCCGACCTTGAGGATTTCCTGCACGGGTCGCGAAACCCAGCGGATGTCCGGACCGGACAGCGTGCCCTCCACGCGGTCGGGCGCGATGGCGCCGTCAACGTCATTATCGGGACGAAGGCCGATGCGCGCCTGGTTGCCGCCGGCCTCCAGCACCACGGCGAGCTGCCATTCGGGCACGTCGCTGAGGGGGCGGACCTTGGCGACGTCCAGCCCCCAATCGGCGCCCAGCTCGATGCTGGCGACAGGCCCGCGGAAGCCGCGCGTATGATCGTAAGCGATGAGGCCATCCATCAATGAACGGCGCGCATATTCCTGCAGGCGCGGCTCCAGCGTGGTGCGCACCGACAGGCCGCCACCATAGAGCTGGTCCTCGCCATAGAGCTTGGCCAGCTCGCGGCGCACCTCTTCGGTGAAATATTCGGCCACATAGACCTGGCTGCCGGAGGTGCGCGGGATGACGTTGAGCGGCTCTTCCTTGGCGGCGGCGGCGGTCTGCGGCGCCACATAGCCGTTTTCCACCATCCGATCGATCACCCAGTTGCGGCGTTCGATGGCGGCCTGGGGCCGGCGGAAGGGATGGTAGTTGTTGGGCCCCTTGGGCAGGGCAGCGATATAGGCCGCCTCACTGAGGGTCAATTGATAGAGCGCCTTGTCGAAATAATTCAGCGCGGCGGCAGCGACGCCATAGGAATTGAGCCCGAGGAAGATCTCGTTGAGATAGAGTTCGAGGATCTTGTCCTTGGTGAAGGTTGACTCGATTCGGATGGCGAGGATGGCTTCCTGAATCTTGCGGTCCCAGGTCTGCTCGGAGGTCAGGAGGAAGTTCTTGGCCACCTGCTGGGTAATGCTGGAGCCGCCGCCCTGGATGGAGCTGTTGCCATCCATGCGTGCCAGAAGATTGTCGCGCAGCGCCCGGACGATGCCATCGAAGGCGATGCCGCCGTGGTTGTAGAAATCCTTGTCCTCGGCAGAGAGGAACGCCTCGACCACCAGCGGCGGCACCGTCTCGATCGGCTGGAACAGGCGGCGTTCGCGGGCATATTCGGCCAGCAACGTGCCATCGGCCGCGTGGACGCGCGTCGTCACCGGCGGCTGATAATCCTGCAACACGGTATAATCGGGCAATTGCGCGGTGACGGTTGCCAGATACACGGCGGCGACGGCCACGCCGCCAAGCGCCACAAACATGCCGAAGCCGAACAGCCAGCCAAGCAGACGAAACATGCGCTCAGTTACTCCCTGCCGCGCTGAACACTCGCGCGGAGCAAATCAGCGGCGCTGCGCGATGATAGCAAAAATCGATCTCGATTTTCATCGGCTCTGTTGCCGCCTCTGGCGTCATTCTTCCGCCTCCAACTGGTCGAAATAGGTCGAAATGCCCCGCGCAATGGCCTCGGCGGTGCGATCCCGCCAGTCCGACTGGGTGAGGTTGGCAATGTCGCTGGCATTGGACAGGAAGCCCAGTTCCACCAATACCGAAGGCACGTCGGGGGCCTGGAGAACGAAGAAATCGGCCTGGCGCACCGGAAAGCGGCGCAGCGCCACGCTCGGCTCAAGCGAATGGACGATGGACTGCGCCGCCACAAAGGATTGCATCCGCATTTCCCGGCGCATCAGATCGAGCAGGATGTCGACGACCTCAGGCGCAATCTGCGGCATGGCGAAGCCGGCGATGACGTCGGATTTGTTCTCCGTATCGGCCAGCACCTTGTCGAGCACGTCCGTCGCGTTTTCGTCGCGCGTATAGATGCTGGCGCCGCGGATTTCGGGCTGCTGGAAACTGTCGGCGTGAATGGAGATGAACATGTCCGCCTTGTTGGCCCGAGCCAGCGCCACCCGCTCTTCGAGCCGCAGATAGGTGTCATCCTCACGGGTCAGGGCCACATCGAACCGACCCGAATCAACCAGCAATTCCTGCAAGCGCAGCGAGAAGGCGAGGACGATATCCTTCTCCTTGACGCCATTGCCCGCCTCGGCGCCGCTGTCGATCCCGCCATGGCCCGGATCGATGACCACGAGCGGCCGTGTGGCGATGGGCAGTTCCGAGCCGCCGGCCGGCGTCGACGCGGCGATCTGGGCCGCGGCGCTTTCCGAGGCGAGGCGGTCGCTTTCGACATTGGCGGCGAAGATCTCGGCCGTGGCGGGGATGATGTCGACCACCAGCCGCGCCGGCTGATCTTCGAAGGGGTCGAGAACATAGGCCTGCTGCACCTGCGCCGGTGCAGCCAGCGTCAGGATGGTGCGGACGCGATCGGCGCCGGCCTGCTCGAGCGCATAGGAGGAGACGAGATTGCCCTCGCCCGACGTGCCGGACGGCTCGGGAACGGAAAACGTTCCGGCGCGCACGTCGATGAAGAGGCGGTCGGGCTCGTTTGTCGAGACAAAGGCAAATTCGGTGCGGGCGGCAAGGTCGATCACCAGCCGCGCCCGGTCCTGGGCGGCGGTGACCCGCACATCGATGACATTGGGCAAGGCGGCCGACGCCGCGCTCTCCTGAGCCTGCGCCGGGACCATCAACGTCAGAGCTGAGAAGACGGCAGCAAAGACGGAAAGAAGAACGCGCAAAATCAAGACAGGTTCTGCCCCCAGGAACTCTTGTTGCCGCTTGGCACGCGCGTGGGGCGATTCTGCGGCAGAACGCGCCTTATGCGATGATTTTTCCGCGCGCGCAAAGCACAGGCCGGGGAAAGCGCCAAGGCGCACGTGTTTTTGACTTTCCTGTTGCCAATCTGGCGCAACATCCCTACACGCTAGAGATGAAGGCGCAGGTGTATCGCGAGCGCCAGCGATGACGGCGATGCCGTTTCGCGCCGCTGCGAACCCGGCTGGACCAGCGTGCACTTGCTGCATGCGGCCCGGAATGAAAGCGGCAATTCTCGCGCCGTCGCAGAAGAATTTCGGTTCCCCCGAACCGGACGGTGGCGAGGCCTATCGCCATCCAATAGGAAGAGGTCATATGGCCCGCAGGCGAACAAAGCGTGACGCGATCGAATTTTCCGATTGCCGTTTTGCATCGCCCTTCTCCCTGGCCATGACCATGTCTGCCGGTGCGCTGGATGTGAGAGGTTCGCGCCCGATTTCAATCAACCCATTCGCACCGCAACGCGCGATTACGGGACTGCCGGTCACCCGGCGGCCCCTTGTCGGCGCGCGGGTGCGCGGAGCTTATTATGGCGACCAAGAGAATGCTGGTGGATGCCATCCACCCAGAAGAAACACGGATTGTCGTTACCGCAGGTAACCGTCTCGAGGAGTTCGACTTTGAATCGGCGACCCGCCGTCAGTTGCGTGGGAATATCTATCTCGCCAAGGTGACCCGGGTCGAGCCGAGCCTGCAGGCCGCTTTCGTCGAATATGGCGGCAATCGCCACGGCTTCCTGGCTTTCAGCGAAATCCACCCCGATTACTACCAGATCCCCGTCGCCGACCGCGAAGCGCTGCTGCTCGAAGAAGAGCATGACGACGAGCACCACGACGATGCGGACGACCATGTTTCCGTGCCTGAAGGCGTGGTCGAGCCCGATGCCGAGGCCGATCCCCAGGACACCGAGGAACACAGCCATATCGAGCAGGCGCCGGTCAATTCCGAGCCTGTCGAATCGATTGGTGGCGCCGATGCGCTCGAGGAAGTGCCCGAGCGCCGCCGGTCCCATAACAAGCGCCAGTACAAGATCCAGGAAGTGGTCAAGCGCCGCCAGGTGATGCTGGTGCAGGTGGTCAAGGAAGAGCGCGGCAACAAGGGCGCGGCTCTGACCACCTATCTGTCGCTGGCCGGCCGCTATTCGGTGCTGATGCCCAACACCGCCCGGGGCGGCGGCATTTCGCGCAAGATCACCAATGCGGCCGATCGCAAGCGCCTCAAGGAAATCACCGCCGATCTCGAAGTGCCGCAGGG
>JAHCJW010000103.1 GCA_026126125.1 Devosia sp. | reverse complement strand
TCTCCTGAAGCGATTCAGGCCTCGCGATCACATCAAGACCATCGTGGACCTGTCGAACGGGTCGGAAATGAAGGTCAAAACCTTCGACCTCAACATTCTGACCGGATCGATCCTGATCTTCGCGCTGCTCGACGAGCTGCATTTGCTCGGGCGCAACATCCATACGACGAAGGTGCTTCGGCAGATCCGCGGCGGCCTTGACAAGACGCCGGAAGGCGTCTTGTTGATCACGACGACACAGAGCGACGATGCGCCTGCTGGCGCCTTCAAGGAAGAGCTCAAGATGGCGCGGAAGATCCGCGACGGGGCTTTCCGCGACAAGGTCATCCGACCGACATTGCCGATCCTCTACGAGTTTCCCGAGGAGATTGCGAAGGACCAGGCGCAGTGGTCCGACCCTGAGAACTGGCCGATGGTCATGCCGAATCTGGGCCGGTCGGTTCATCTGGGAACGCTGGTTCCCGATTGGGAGACGGAGAAGCTCAAGGGCGAGCATGCCGTGCGCATCTGGGCCAGTCAGCATCTCAACATCGAGATCGGCGTCGGCCTGAAACACGAGGCCTGGCCGGGCGTGCAGTATTGGGAAAAGGCCGCAGACGCTCGCCTCGCAAAGATCAGTCGGCGCGCCGCACTCGATGCCTTGGTGGCGCGCAGCGAATGCATGGTGGTCGGACTCGATGGCGGGGGGCTCGATGACCTTTTCGGCTTTACGGCCCTTGGCCGCGAGCCGGCGGAGCTTGAAGTCGAGATCGTCGTCAATGGCGAAAGGCGCATCGCCTATATGAAGCGCTGGGGCGCGTGGAGCCATGCCTGGTGCGATCGTGGCGTACTGGATTTACGCCAGTCCGTTGCGCCGCTGCTCCTTGACTTCGAGGCAGGGAAAGAGCTGACGATCGTCGATGACGCTCTTTCCGATATCGGTGAGATCGTCGACCTGATCGACCAGATCAACCGCGCCGGCAAGCTCGGAGGCGTTTCTGTCGATCCAGCAGGACTCGGCGAACTGGTCGATGCGCTCGCCGAAATTGAAGTCACGGTCGAAAATGGCCTGCTGGTCGGCGCGCCCCAGGGAATCGGCATGATGAACGCGATCAAGACCAGCGAGCGGCGACTGAAAAACGGCATGTTGGTTCATGCCGGCGGTAAGCTGATGGATTGGTGCGTGGGCAATCTCAAGATCGAGCCGACCGCAACCGCCATACGCGCAACCAAGCAATCGGCCGGGGACGCCAAGATCGACCCGGCCATGGCGTTGTTCAACGCCGTAACCCTGATGAGCCGAAATCCGGTGGCAAAGAAGGCCGCCGAATACCAGCTGATCATCGTCTGACCCGGAAGGGACACCCCCATGACCATGAACCGTGCGTACAGCGTCCTTGAGATCAAGGAACTGGACGATGAAAAACGTCGCATTACCGGCATCGCCACGACGCCCAAGACCGATAGGGCCGGGGATATCGTGATGTCGGAGGGCGCGGTCTACACCCTGCCAATCCCGCTGCTTTATCAGCATGACAGCCGGCAGCCGATCGGCCACGTCATCGAGGCCAAGGTGACGAAGAAGGGTATCGAGATTGTCGCCGAGATCGCCCAGGGCGTTCATGAGGACATCGACAAGGCCTGGAAGTACATCAAGGCCGGCCTGGTGCGAGGCCTGTCGATCGGCTTCAAGGGCATCGACATGGAGCCTATTCCGCATTCGTGGGGCGTGATCTTCGAGCGATGGGAGTGGCTGGAGCTTTCATGCGTCACCATTCCGGCAAATGCCGACGCCTCTATCCAGACCGTCAAACAATACGACGCCGAGGCGCTGAAGGCAGCGACCGGCGCCACCCCTGATCCCGCCGATGACACGCCCGCCGCGACTGGCACCAAGGGCCGCGTCGTGAAGCTCGATGCTCCTGCCCGCGACCGGGCGAAACCCTTTGTCATTCGCTCCATCGTGAGGACTACAAAATGAGTAAAATCTCGGAACAGATCACCGCCTTCGAACAGAAGCGCGCTGCGCTCGTTGCCGCAAATGACGCCATCATGACGAAGGCTGCCGAGGAAGGCACCACGCTCGATACCGAGCAAAAGGAAACTTTCGACGGCAACGAGGCCGACATTGTCGAGATCGATGACCACCTGAAGCGCCTCCGCGCCATGGAAAAGGCCAATGCCGCGACTGCAAAGCCGATCAATGGCCAGACCATGAAGGATGGCACCGAAAGTCGTGGCCTTGCTGCCCCCATCGTTCTCAAGAAGGGCGACAAGGACGAGGCCTTCGAAGGCCAGAGCTTCACCCGCATGGTCATTGCCAAGACTCTTGCGCGCATCGACGACATTTCGGCTGTCGGCATCGCCATGAAGCGATGGGGCCAGCAGAGCCCGCAGCTCGTGGAATCGATCAAGGCGGCCGTCGCCGGCGGCGGGACGGAAACCGGCGAATGGGGCGCTGAGCTTGTCCATATCGATCGATACACCGGCGACTTTATCGACTACCTCTACAGCCGCACCGTGTTCGATAAGTTGCCGCTGCGCGAAGTCCCCGCCAACGTCAACATTGCGGGCCAGGATGGCGCCGCAACAGGCTATTGGGTGGGGCAGTCGAAGTCCATTCCGGTCAGCAAGGCCGACTTCTTCGACGTCAATCTGACCCCGCTCAAGGTTGCAGCCTTGGCGGTTGTTTCGAAGGAATTGCTGCGAGATTCGTCACCAGCCGCCGAGCGCCTTGTGCGAGACGCTCTGGTGGAGGCATCTGCTCAGCGCGTCGACCAGACGTTCCTTGGAACCGGCGCGGCGGTCGCCAATATCTCGCCTGCCGGCATTCTGAATGGCGTTAGCGCCGGCAGCAGCGCTGGCAGCGACATTGACGGTGTGATTGCGGACGTAAAGGCGCTCTATGCGCCGTTCATTGCTGCAAACAATGCTGACGGCCTCCAGTTCGTCACCACGCAGTCGCTGGCGAAATCGCTGGGCCTGATGCAGAACGCTCTCGGCAACTGGGCCTTCCCAGGCCTGTCGGCAAATGGCGGCTCGCTTCTCGGCGACACGTTGGTGGCCGGTGGCAATGTCGGCGCTGGCGATCTGATCCTGCTCAAGCCGTCCGATATCTACAAGATCGGCGATCGTGGCGTTGAAGTGTCGCTCTCGACCGAGGCCGCAATCCAGATGGACAACGCTCCTGACGGCGCTTCGGATACTCCGACGGCAAATGCCAGCGTCGTCTCGATGTTCCAGACGGACTCTGTCGCTATCAAGGTCGTGCGGCCGCTGAACTTCGCCAAGCGGCGCGCATCAGCTGTGACCTATATCGGTGACGCCGATTACGGCGCCATCGCCGGGTCGTAACGAGACCTGACCAAATCAAAGCGGGCGGCAATGCGCTGCCCGCTTTCCTGTCTGTGGGAGATTACGATGCGCGATATGATTGCCACGAAACCTCTGGTCTACAATTCCCGCCGGATGCTGCCGGGCCAGCATTTCACGGTCAAGACAGACCGGCATGCCCGGCTGTATGCGGCATTGGGAAAGGCGCGATCTGCTGGTCTTATCGACGCGCCTCCGGCGCCCGTTGCCAGAAAGATCGCAACGCCCCCAAAATCTCCTGCATCTGGGAATGAAGCCTCCGCGCTGGATAAACTGCGCGCCGACTATTTCGAGGTCGTGAAGAAAAAACCCTACCACGGCTGGGACGCGGCAGAATTGCAGCGTCGAATTGATGAGACACTGGCCTCCTGACAATGGATATCGTCTATCCCTACAAGGCCGCGCCGGACGATTTCGAGCTGCGCTATTCTCTGCGGTCTTTGGTCAATGTTTCGCATGATCGGGTGATCGTCGCCGGGGACAAGCCAATGGTGATCGGCAAATCCGTCGCGCATGTGCCGGTTGAGCGCATCGAGGATCGCTACCAGTCTTCGACGGCCAATATTGTCGCGGCGGTCCGGGAGGCAGGGATCGAAGGCGATTTCATCGTCATGCACGATGACATCTTCGCCTTGGCGCCATGGCAGTTTCGCCACGAGCATCGAGGCACAATCGCAGAATATCTGAAGTCAGGACAGGCCAGTGGCCAGTACCGAACCTATATCGAGGCTACCCAAGATTTGCTGATCGCCAAGGGCATTCCAGACCCGCTCTGGTTCGGGCTACATACGCCAACGATCTACAATGCCAATGTATTGCTCGACATGGTCGAGGGGTTTGCCGGGCATCGGTATCTGTTGCGGACGCTCTATCACAACCTGTTTCCAACGCCGTGTGCGCAGCGCGCCGATGTGAAAGTGCGGCTGTGGGGCGGAACGCCGCCCGCCCCAGATATCCTTTCCGTCTCCGATGAGTGCGCTCGCTCCGCAGGTTTCCGTGAATGGATCGAGGCGCGGTTCCCGGAGAAATCCAGATACGAAATCGGGGCGGAGGGGCGTTGCTTGATCCTCGGCTATGGGCCGACGCTTTGGGATGATGTCGCCCGGGCGCTGGATGCCGGCTCCTATGCGGCGGTGATCGCCTCGCCGGAAGCCGCCGAACACTGGCCCGGAGATGTTCTGGCCATTGCCCACGATGACAGCCATGCCGACCGGATCGCCAGTTCCTGCGGCTTTGATGTTGTGACTTGGTGCGGACGCACGAAGGAGGCAGCGTGAGGATCTTCGGCCTGCCCATCCCGTTCGCCAGCCAGAAGGCAATGTCGCCCGCAGATAGCAATCGCGGCTGGTGGCCGCTCATCCGGGAATCGTTTCCCGGCGCATGGCAGCGCAATGTCGAAATCAAGATGGACAGCGTTCTGTCCTTTCACGCCGTTTTCGCCTGCCAGACGCTAATTGCGTCGGACATCGCCAAGTTGCGTGTGAAGCTGGTCGAAGAAGACAGCGACGGCATCTGGAAAGAGGTCCGGCGCTCGGCCTATTCGCCGGTGCTACGCAAGCCGAATGGGTATCAGAACCGCATCCAGTTCTTTGAAAGCTGGGTGTTGTCGAAGCTGCAGTTCGGCAACACCTATGCGCTGAAAGCGCGGGACGGGCGCGGCGTGGTCGTTGCCTTGCACATTCTCGACCCGAAGCGGGTCAAACCGCTGATCGCTGATAATGGTGATGTGTTCTACGAGCTCAGCACAGATGCGCTAATGGGCGTTCAGGAGCAGGTAGTCGTTCCGGCCCGGGAGATCATTCACGACCGCTTCAACTGCCTGTTTCACCCTCTCGTTGGCTTGTCACCAATCTTTGCCAATGGGCTTGCCGCCACTCAGGGCTTGAACATCCAGACCAATGCCGCGCTGTTCTTCAAGAACGGGTCAATGCCCGGCGGCATTTTGCTGGCGCCCGGACATATCAGCGACGAGACGGCGGCGCGGCTCAAGGAGAGCTGGGAGACGAAATTCAGCGGCAATAATCGCGGCAAGATCGCGGTGCTGGGCGATGGCCTGAAATATGAGGTCATGACGTCGAAGGCCACCGACAGCCAGATGGTCGAGCACCTCAAATGGTCCGCCGAGGTCGTCTGCTCCACCTATCACGTGCCGCCCTACAAGATCGGCCTTGGCCAGCAGCCGACGCACAACAACATTCAGGCGCTCAACGTCGAATATTACAGCCAGTGTCTTCAGGTGCATCTGGAGAGCATCGAGCTTTGCCTCGACGAGGGGTTGGGCACGGGCGAGGGGTTGGGTACAGAGTTCGACCTCGATGGACTGCTGCGCATGGACAGCGGCACGCAAATGGACGTTCTGGAAAAGTCCAAGGGCAAGCTGACGCCGAACGAACAGCGGAAGGCTCTCAATCGTCCGCCAGTAGAGGGTGGCAACACGGTCTATATGCAGGAGCAGGATCATAGCCTGGCATGGCTCGCCCGCCGCGATGCACAGCCGATAGAGGCTCCGGTGCCGCCAGCACCAGAACCCGAGCCAGAGCCGGAAGTTTCGGGCGAAGCCCTGACCGCCGCAGCAAAATCCATCCTCGAGGCCGAGTTCAAGGAATTCTTGCCTCCCCCGCCATTGCCGAAGCCGAAAAGGGTAGCCTGATGAAGCAATCGGATATCGCCCTGTTGATGAAGGGCATAGCGCCGGTTATCGCCGAACTGGTCCAGAAATCGGCGCAACCGCTTGTGGCGCGCATTGCCGAGCTGGAGCAAGTCATTGCCGATCTGCCGGCTCCGAAGGAAGTGGATGAGGCCGAGATTGCGTCTCGCGCCGCGTCTGCCGCGGCCGATATTGTCCGGCCGATGGTCGATGACCTGAGAAAAGGCATCGAAGCACTATCCGAGGCCCCGGAGCTTCCGAATGTGGCGGAGATGATCAAAGAGGCCGCGCTGGCCTTGGAAGATCAGCGAGCGGAGGATGCCGCGCAGATCAAATCCTGGATGGATGGCGTCGACGAGAGGCTCGACGCTCTGCCCAAGTCGATCGAGCCGAAAGAGTTCAACCCAGAGGACGTGCGAGGCGTCGTGGTTGAAGAGGCGGCGCGCGCCGTCGCTGCGTTGCCAGCGCCCCAGGATGGCAAGAGCGTGACCATCGAGGATATTGCGCCGCTGATAGAGCGCGCCGTCGCCAAGGCCGTGGCAGGCATTCGTGTCCCGGCTGATGGGGTTGGGCTGGCCGGGGCGGTGCAGGACCATAAGGGCAATCTGATCATCACATTGACCAATGGCGGTACGGTCGACGTGGGGCAGGTCGCGGGCAAAGATGCCGACATGGATGCCATTCTGGCAAAGATCAAGGAATTGGTCGATGCCATCCCGAAGCCGCAGGACGGCGTCGACGGGCTGGGCTTTGATGGCATGGACATGGTGATCGGTGACGATGGCGTGGCGCTGAAATTCACCCTCGGAGACAAGGTGAAGGCCTTCGCACTGCCGGTACCGTTTTATCGGGGCGTTTACAGCCCTGAGAAGTCATATCGCAAGGGCAACACCGTCACGTGGGGCGGCTCGCTCTGGATCGCGCTGAAGGACAATCCCAAAGGCAAGCCGGACGCCCCGGACAGCGACTGGGTATTGTCGGTGAAGAAAGGCCAGAACGCCAAATGAGCCTGGTCACAGTCGAAGAGATCAACAATGCGCTCCGGCTCGATCTCGAGGCCGATATCGGCGATGGCTCCGGCGGCGATGGCGGCGATACGTCTCGCCTCGATGACATCGAAATGAAGCTGAGGCAGGCCGAGGCCATTGTGCTGGGCTTCATTCAGCCGTTGCCAGAGACGTCCTGGACGCACGAGACGGTGCCTGGCGAGGTTTCGGCGGCGATCATCATCGCTGTGCGCTGCCTGCTCGATGACACCGACGAGAGCCTGGCCATGCTGTCGGGCCTTTCCGGGGTAACAGGGTTTGATGCCCGCAATCCAATCGTAGGCCTTCTGATGCGCCGCCGGACGCCTTCGCTGGCGTGAGCGGCACTCAGCGCCACATCAGATTTTTGCGGGACTGGGACTGGAAGCCAACCCGCAACAGCACGATCGGGTATCGAGCGGGGCAGACCTATTTCGTGAAAGCGATCTGCGCGGCGAAGGCGATCGAGGAAGGCGTTGCAGAGCCGGTTACGGTTAAGGCGCCACCTGAAGCTCTGCGCAGGAAGGGGAAATCGAATGGCTGACACGGCCAGGCGTCATGGCGCGATAAGGCGGCGGCTTCACCTTCAGCGGCGGGCAGATGGTGATGATGGCTTCGGCAATACCATTTCCGGGGCAGGAAAGTTCGAAACGGTCGGGACGGTTTTTGCCAGCCTCACGCCGCGCACAGGCGGCGAAGAAGTTACGGCAGCGCGGCTGTCCGGGCGACAGCCCTATATTGTCCGGGTTCGCAATCTGCCGATCACAAGGCAGATTACGGTCGCATGGCAGATGGTCGACACTCGTAATCAGGGAAGAGTTCTGGCGGTAACCTCTCCCCCCGCCGACCCGAACGGCAAAAATCAGTGGCTGGAATTCCTGGTGGTCGAGGGGAGGCCTAGCTGATATGTCCCCGAAAATTATTGGCCTGGACCGCCTGAAGCGCAAGCTCAAGCAATTTCCGGAGGCCGTTCAGCGAGAAATCCGGCAGGCGATGGAGCAATCCGCTGACGAGATCGTCAATATGATGAAGTCGCTGGTGGCGGTCGAGAGTGGCGCGTTGCGCGATAGCATCGGCTGGACCTGGGGTGATCGCCCTCGCTACAGCCAAGCTGTGGCGGCGGTGAAGTCGGGCGATGGCAATATGGTGATTACCATCTACGCGGGCAATGAGCGTGTCGGCTATGCCCATCTGGTCGAATTCGGAAGTTCGCCGCACATCAATGCCGGCAAGTTTGCGGGAAGCAAGCACCCCGGAACATCAGCTCAGCCTTATTTCTTCGTGTCGTTTCGAGCCCTTCGCCGTCGCGCCAAGGGGCGCGTGACCCGCGCCGTGAACAAAGCGGCCAAGCGGATGGCCTCGGGAGGATAAGTGTGGACCCGACCTATGAATTGCAGCTCGCCGCCCTTGATCGATTGCGGGTCATGGCCGAGCTTGTTGCATTTGTTGATAACAGGATTTTTGACCGGGTCCCTGAGGATGACGCCAATGCCATCAGAAGTCCGTATGTCAGCCTTGGCCCAACCTCCGCCGCTCCGGCAGA
The DNA here is from genome assembly GCA_026126125.1 of Devosia sp. Lineage (GTDB taxonomy): Bacteria > Pseudomonadota > Alphaproteobacteria > Rhizobiales > Devosiaceae > Devosia. Next base: position 3,885 of record JAHCJW010000103.1, on the reverse strand, counting down.
TTACGATTGCGTCGATGGACTTGAGATCACTTTTCAGATCGATGTTTGGTCGTGGGGCGCCGGAGAAGCTTACGGATCGGTCGAGGCGCGCAAGATTGCGCATGTGATCCGCACTGCGCTGCACAAAGCGGACTTGCCACTGACCGTGAACGCGCTTGTCACTCTGCGCCATGTGCTGACCCGGGTCATTCGAGAGCCGGATGGCATCATCAATCACGCTGCCATCCAGTTCATGGCTGAGGTGGAAATTCACTGACTACGCTGGCCGCCGCTTCTGGCGGCTTTTTCATGGAGAAATGCAATGACCCAGGCCACCACCACGCGGGGCGGGAAAGTCCGTGTCCTGCTGGAAACCGCAACGCCCGGCACTTTTGTGGCGCCCTGCGGCTTCACATCCAAATCCCTCACCTTCACCAAGGGGCTTGAGGAAACTATGGTTCCCGACTGCGACGATCCTGACAAGATCGATTGGGTCGGCCGGGATGCCATGTCCCTTAGCCTCGGCATTTCCGGCGAAGGCGTGCTGGCGGCGGAGTCCGTTGAAACCTGGCTCGACGCCTGGGAAAGTACGGAATCGGTTGGCGCGAAGATCGAGGTGGAATTTCCGGCCAAGACGCTCACCTATACCGGACGCCTTCATGTCGAAACGTTCTCGGCGGAAGCCCCGAACGGAAGGCGCGTGACCAGCTCGGTTTCGCTTCAGTCGGATGGCGAATTCGTCCGCACCTCGGTATCCGGCCAGGCGCCGGCAAACACGGTGCTGCCGACCATCACCGGCACGGCGGAAGTGGGCGAAACCCTGACCGCCGTCAATGGCACTTGGACCGGCACGGCGCCGATCACCTATGCTTATCAGTGGCGCGGCAACGGCGTTGCCATTGCCGGTGCGACCGCTGCCACCCTTGAATTGACCAGCGCCCATGAGGGCATGGCGATTTCGGTTCGGGTGACGGCCTCCAACGGGATCGGGTCGGCCGGCGCGTCCAGCGCTGCAACCACGGCGGTGGCGCCCTAATGAGCCGGAGCGGAAAGACGCCGCCGCTCGAATGGGCAGACGGCACTTATGAATTCGCGTTGGGCTGGGGTGAGTTGTCGGCGTTGCAGGAAACCTGCGATGCCGGGCCGTTTGTGATCCTTGCTCGCCTGGCGTCCAGCCAATGGCGCATAGAAGATGTATCGACCACGATCCGGCTTGGCCTGGTCGGTGGGGGTGTTGCACCACAAAAGGCGCTGTCGCTGGTCAAAACCTATGTCGAGAGTCGGCCGCAGGATCTGGTGCTGAATGCGTCCTTTGCACGCGGCATTCTCGAAACGTCCATTGTCGGTGCGCCGGACGAACAACCGGGGGAAGCTCGGGCGGCACCGGAGATGGCGAGCGACTAGACGATCTGCCGAACGGCAAGTTTCGTCTGTCGCGGATTTACGCCGCCGGTGCCGCCATGGGGTGGACGGTTGAACAAGTGAAAGCGACCAGCATGTGGGAATTCTGGTCGGCATGGCATGGGTATGTCAGGGCGAATTCGCCTAAGGACGACACCCGAATTCAGGACAAGGATGAAATGCTCGACTGGCTCTATCGAGACGATGAGCCAGCCGGGCAGCTCGAAACCCAGACGTATCTTTGGGACGGCGGATTTGCGCCTCAAGGTTACGTGCTGGTGACTTAATCTTCGACGTATTCAGGCAGAGGCAGCAATTCTCGCAGTGTTTTCGCGCCGTTAATGGTCGAGATTTCAACTTTGCTTGGTAAGCCGGATACGCCTTCGCATGGCGTGATAGACGCGCTTAGGCCTGTGTTTGCCAGCCAATATTCAAGCGGCCTGTCTGTGCTTGTGTCGGCTATCGTTACCTCGAAAAGTGAGTTTGGCAGCCGCTTGAATCTAGTAGCAGCCCCCACAAGGCTGTTTGTGCCCTCGGACAGCACCAGCATCCCATGGGCGAAGACTTTCTCGCCTTCGTGGCAGTAGGAGGGAAGGGTGACAATGCCGACCTCACCCACCGCCAAGTCCATCACGGTCAGCCTGTCGGTGCGCTGGAGTAGCTCTTGAATAGGGACATCTAGCTCAAATGCCACTGGTAGGCCGGGCAGCAATACCATCGCCCCGTAGGCGCCAAGTAACCAAATCAGCTTCTTCATCCAATCCTCCATAGGTTCTCATGTCCACCGATATCGAGCGTTTAATCGTCTCGCTAGAGGCGAGCACGGTCAAATACGAGCGCGCATTGGCCAAGGCTAATGGCGAAACCGATAAGCGTGTCCGCGCCATGCAGGCGCGCTTTTATGGCCTAGGTTCTGGGATTGCGCGGACGCAGGCGCGAATAGCCAATTCGCTCGGCGCGGTTAACCGGGCTTTCGGTGTCTTAGGAATTGCGCTCACCACAACATCGATCATTTCGATGACATCGGCGTGGACGGACCTAAATTCACGCGTAAATAACGCTGCGGGCGGCATGGATCGCGGTGCGGCTGTCATGGGTCGATTGTCCGAAATGGCCCGCCGGACATACTCGTCTCTTGAGCAGACCGCCGAAGGATATTTACAGAACCAGCAGGCCCTTTCGGCCCTCGGATACTCCACTCAGCAGCAACTCGATCTTGTCGAAGCGCTCAACAATGCACTTGTGGTTGGAGCCGTACGCGGCCAGAGCGCGCAGTCCGTCATGGATGCATGGTCGAAGGCGATGGCAGCCGGATCGCTTAGGGGTGACAATCTCAATACCGTAATTCAGTCGGGCGGTCGGCTCTCGAAAGCACTTGCCGACAGCATGGGCGTTTCGGTCAATGAGCTGCGCAAGCTTGGCGAGCAGGGCAAGATCACCACGGACGTGATGTTCGGCGTGACAAACCAGATGGAGACGCTGCGCGTCGAGGCTGGCAACATGCCTGCAACCGTTAGCGATGGTTTCGTTCTGTTGCGCGACTCTGTCTTCAAGTTTGTCGGGCAGGCCGATGAGGCCGTTGGGGCGAGTGAGGCTCTGGCTGAGGCGATTATCAGTGTTGCCGATGCGATTGATAGGATGCCCGATAGCGATGGATGGGATAGGTTTTGGGGCTTTATAGGCGACGGGCTGGCCGAATTTATCGATGAGGGCGCGCGTGAAATCGAGTTCTTGACCAAGGTTGTCGACGCTCTGTCCCAAAAAGACCCGGCAGGCGTTTTCGTCAAGCTGAACGAGGCGCTCGGTGGCAATGTTCGCACGGCCGAAGATTTCGAGCTTGCACTAGTCGATGCGGAACAGGCGCTGTCCAACTTTGCAACAAATACGCGAGGGCGTTTTGGCGAGGTGGATGCGGTTGTCCAGGATCTATTTCAGCAGATGCTGGAAGGTCGAGGTAGTGTTGATAAAGCGCGCGCGGCTGTCGAGGAGCTGGCAAAGGTCAATCCTGACTTTGCAGCGCTGAAGGATGGCGTTCTCGGAATGATCGAGGCGTTCTATGCCATGCGCGATGCCGCAAATGCGGCGCGCGAGGCTGCGAGTACCACCACTACAGATCTAGGCTCATTTCCCAGCCGGCGAATGTTCAATCGTCAACTGGGCGTCGATCTCTCCAGCGATGGCGCTTCTGGCGGTCCGAGATTACCACCATCGTCCACGGGTAGTGGCAAATCGCCGGCCCAAAGGTACGGCGACAGCGTTGCTGACACGCGGCAGCGCCTCGACCAACTCAAGCAAGAAACCGCATTAATCTCGGCGCTCAATCCGCTGATCAATGACTACGGGTATGCCAAGCAGCGATTGAAGGTCATTCATGATCTGGAAAGCGCGGCCAGGCGCGCCGGGATCGAACTGGGGCCAACAGAGCGCCAGCAGATGCTTGACTTGGCTGACGCATATGCAGCGGCAACCGCCGAAGCTGCGCGCCTGGCGGAGACCCAGGGCGCC
>JAHCJW010000102.1 GCA_026126125.1 Devosia sp. | reverse complement strand
TGGTCATGACCGACGACGAGAAGAAGCTGACCGCCTACCACGAAGCGGGCCACGCCATCATCGCCCTCAAGGTCGCCGGCATCGATCCGATCCACAAGGCCACCATCATCCCGCGCGGTCGTGCGCTGGGCATGGTGATGACCCTGCCGGAAACCGACACCTATTCGTTCAGCCGCGAGAAGGCGCTGGCCCGGTTGACCATGCTGTTCGGCGGTCGCGAGGCCGAGATCATCAAGTTCGGTCCGGCCAAGGTCACCTCCGGCGCCTCGGGCGATATCCAGATGGCGACCAGTCTCGCCCGCTCGATGGTCATGGAATGGGGCATGAGCGAAAAGCTCGGGCGTGTGCGCTACAAGTCGAACGACCAGGAAGTGTTCCTCGGCCATTCGGTGACGCAGAGCCAGCACATGTCCGACGACACGGCCCGTCTCATCGACCAGGAAGTGCGCAAGCTGATCGAGGACGGGGAAAGTTCCGCCCGGGAAATCCTCACCACCTATCACGACCAGTGGGAAGCCATTGCCCAGGCCCTGCTCGAATTCGAAACCCTGACCGGCGACGAATTGCGGGCCCTGATGGATGGCAAGCAACCCACCCGGCCGGACGATAGCGGTCCTGCCGTTCCCAAGGCCACGGGCGTGCCTACGGCCGGCAAGGCCGGCAAGAAGCGCCCCGATGCGCCGCCCGAACCGGGCATGGAACCGCAGCCGGAAAGCTGACGCCATTAAGGGTCACCGCAAGGTGGCCCTTTTTCTTTTCCCCCATCTCCGCTATTCCGCCCCAAAGTGGTATTAGCGCAAGCGCACCAGCGACAGGGGACTCACCATGGCCAGGAAATATTTCGGCACCGACGGCATTCGCGGTCTGGCCAATGGCGACAAGCTGACCCCGGAGCTGGCGATGAAGGTCGGCATGGCGGCCGGCACCAAATTCGTTCGCGGCGACCATCGCAACCGCGTGGTCATCGGCAAGGACACCAGGCGCTCCGGCTATATGCTGGAAAGCGCGCTCGGGGCTGGCTTCACCGCCGTCGGCATGGATGTCTATTTCCTCGGGCCGATGCCGACCCCGGCCGTGGCCATGCTCACCCGCTCGTTGCGCGCCGATCTGGGCGTGATGATCTCCGCCTCGCACAATCCTTACGACGATAACGGGATAAAATTCTTCCGGCCCGACGGCTATAAGCTCAGCGATGAGCTGGAAGCCGAGATCGAGCGCCTGGTCGAAAGCGACACCTCGAAACTGCTCGCCCATGGCATGAGCATCGGCCGCGCCCATCGCGACGAGGAAGCCCGCACCCGCTATGTCGAATATGCCAAGCGCACTTTGCCGCGCAATGTCGACCTTTCGGGCCTGCGCATCGTGCTCGATTGCGCCAATGGCGCCGCCTATAAGGTCGCGCCCATGGCCCTGTGGGAGCTGGGGGCCGAGGTGATCGCCATCGGCGTCGAGCCCAATGGCTACAATATCAATTACAAGGTCGGCTCGACCGCCCCCGAGGCGGTTGCCGCCAAGGTCAAGGAAGTGCGCGCCGATATCGGCATCGCGCTTGATGGTGACGCCGACCGCGTCATCATCGTCGATGAAAAGGGCAATGTCGTCGATGGCGACCAGTTCATGGCCGTCATTGCCCAGAGCTGGCTGGAGCGCGAAATGCTGCTCGGCGGCGGCATCGTCGCCACCATCATGAGCAATCTCGGGCTGGAACGCTATCTGGGCGGCCTTGGGCTGACGCTCGAGCGCACCCAGGTGGGCGATCGCTACGTGCTCGAAGCCATGCGCGCCAAAGGCTTCAATGTCGGCGGCGAGCAGTCGGGCCACATCATCCTCTCCGATTTCACCACCACCGGCGACGGGCTGGTCGCGGCGCTGCAATTGCTCGCCGTGCTCAAGCAGCAGAACCGTCCGGTCTCGGAAATCTGCACGCGCTTTGACAAAGTGCCGCAGCTGCTGCGCAATGTGCGTTTCAAGGCCGGCAAGCCGCTGGAAGACAAGCAGGTCAAGCAGGCGATCGCCGATGCGGAGGCCACGCTTGGGGCAGGAGGACGTGTCATTGTCCGCCCCTCCGGCACCGAGCCTGTCATTCGCGTCATGGGCGAAGCCGATGATGCGGGCCTCGTCGAAACGGTGGTCGGGCAGATCGAGGCGGCGATCCGGCAGATTGCCTGAAACAGGCCCGGCGTCGGGTTTTGAGCCACGAGGCGAGGTTAAGCGGTAGGGTTAAGCGAGCTTTAAGAAAGATGGTCGATAGTTGCCAGGAATTGACCGCTGTCGTGGCAACCAAAGGACTGAACCATGCGCAAGCTCTCCGCTGCGTTTCTGGCGGCAGGCGCCGCCCTTGCAACCGTCCCGGCTTTTGCCGCGGACATGCCCTATTATCCGCCCGTCATTGAAATTCCCGATGTCGACTATGGCGTTTCCGGCTCGTTCTATCTGCGCGGCAGTGCCGGCGGCAATGCGCTGTGGAGCAAGGAAGCCTTCGCCTGGGAATGCACGGCCTGCGGCCCCGTCGTTCAGAGCGCTTTCCCGGTCACGGCCTGGGGCTATGGCTACAGCGTTGGTGCCGGCTTTGGTTACGAAACCGGCACGGGCCTGCGCTTCGACGCCACCCTCGACCTCGTCAACAATTCCGGCATGACGGTCAACAAGGGCGCCGCCTATGGCTGGCGCTCCGGCGATTACAAGACCACGCTGCGCTCCACCATTGCGCTGGCCAACGTCTATTATGACTTCTCCTTCGGCGGCAATTATGGCTATGGCGCCGCTGGCGGGGCTTTCGGTTATGTCGGCGCCGGTGTGGGCGCAGCGTTCAACGATCTCTCCGTGCAAAGCCCGACGGGCGGCCCGGCTGTGCCCTCGGGGCAGAACACCTCGCTGGCCGCTGCCGGCATGGTCGGCGTCGGCTATGATTTCGGGGCCGTCGTCGCCGATCTGGGCTATCGCGGCGTCTATATCAACAAGATCAGCAACAGCGCGGCGCATTACGATACCGTGTGGGCCGACAATAACTGGCTGCATGAAGTGCGCGGCACGCTCCGCTATCGCTTCAACTGATCTTATTCGCCTCGCGAATGCAGCAGCGGCGTTTCCCCTGGGAGACGCCGCTGTTTTTTGGCTTGCAAGGGCATGGACAAGCCTGCCGCGCGATGGTCTCTTTCTCCCAACGGGAGGAAGGCGATGAAGATTTTGGTGGTCGGCGCGGCCGGCATGGTCGGGCGCAAGCTGGTGGCCTCGCTCCTCGCGCGTGGCCATCTGGGCGGGCGCGATATCGAGGCGCTGATTCTGGCCGATATCGTCGCCCCCGAAACGCCAAAGGGCTTTCTGTCGGCAAAGACCCTCGCCATCGATCTTTCCGCGCCCGGCAGCGCCGCGGCGTTGGTCGCTGACCGACCCGACGTCATCTTCCATTTGGCCGCCATCGTTTCGGGGGAGGCCGAAGCCGATTTCGACAAGGGATATCGGATCAATCTCGATGGTACCCGCCATCTGCTCGAGGCGATCCGCCAGGCCGGGCAGGCAGCGCCCTATCGCCCCCGCCTCGTCTTTACCTCCTCCATCGCTGTTTTCGGCGAGCCCCTGCCAGCGGAAATTCCCGATGAGTTCATGCTGACCCCGCTCACCAGCTACGGCACGCAGAAGGCCATCGGCGAATTGCTGCTGGCCGATTATTCGCGCCGGGGTTTTGTCGATGGCATCGGCATTCGCCTGCCCACCATCGCCATTCGACCGGGCAAGCCCAACAAGGCGGCTTCGGGCTTTTTCTCGGGCATCATCCGCGAGCCGCTGGCGGGCATCGAAGCGGTGCTGCCGGTTTCCGAAGATGTCCGCCACTGGTTTGCCAGCCCGCGCGCGGCGGTGGCATTCCTGCTGCAAGCCGCCGAAATGGACACGGCGCCGCTCGGTCAGCGCCGCAGCCTGACCATGCCCGGCCTTGCCGCCACTGTGGGCGAAGAAATTGCCGCCCTGCGCCGCGTGGCCGGCGACAAGGCCGTCGCTCTTATCCGGCATGAGCCCGATCCGGTCATCGCCGGCATCGTTGCGGGCTGGCCGCAGGCTTTCACGGCCAACCGGGCCAGGGCGCTCGGCTTTTCGGCCGAGCACAGCTTCGATGAGATCATTCGGGCCCATGTCGACGACGAATTGGGTAGCAAACTTCGCTGAAGCGTGCCCGGTCCCCGGCTTCACGACACACGCTGCGACTGCGCATATTCCCCAGCGATGATGCGCAGTTTTGCGACCGCCACGCGCAGGTTGGCGCAAACTTTTCCGGGTCAGCATGGGGCATTCCGATATGCCTTGCGGTTCGGAGGAGCCAAAATGACGGGCTATGTTAGCGTCTCTGCCGAGCAGCTGCCCCTGGGCCGTCTGGCCCTGCTGCTTTTTGTCGATGATGGTGAGTTGTGCGCCGGCATTCTGGAGCGAAGCCGCAATGGAAAGCTGGAGCGGCGGGTGCCGGACCGCCCGTCCCCCCGCGATCTGGTCCTCGTCATCTGTCGCCTGATGGCGCAACTGCCGCGCAATGCCGATCTTCTGGTCGTGCTGGAGCCCGGCGCTTTCTGGCCGCCGGCCTTTCCCGAGCTGCGCAGATTCCACCGCGCCTGAGACCATTTTTGCAGCGGGATAAGGGTAAGCCCGGGCGATGCTTTCCGTCTGCTGCTTCAGACCCGGTCGAAATTGCTGGGCAGGATGATCATGTCGCGGATGGTCACGGTGCGTTTGCGCGTCAGCATGAAGATGATCGCCTCGGCGACGTCTTCGGGCTCGATCAGCCCGCCGGTTTCCCGGGCCTTGCGCAGATTTTCCTCGGGCCAGTCCGCCAGCAGCGCCGACACTACCGGCCCGGGCGAGATCTGCGCCACACGCACTCCGTGCGGGACCATCTGCCGGCGCATGCCTTGCACGAAGCTGGTGATGGCCCATTTCGAGCCGGAATAGACCGGCTCCCAATAGGTGGGAAAATGGCCGGCGACCGAGCAGGTAACGACGATGTCGCCGGTCTGGCGGGCGATCATGTGCGGCGCGACGTCATGCACATTCTTCATCACCGCGTTGACGTTGAGATTGAGCATGCGGTCGATGGCCCCCGGCGTCGTCTCGGTGAGATCGCCGCCGATATAGGAGCCCGCATTGCAATGCAGGATGTCGATCTGGCCGAGCTTGTCGAGGATCTGCGGGATCATGGCATCGCAGCTTTGCGGGTCGAGGAGATCGGTGACCTGGCCGAAGGCCCGCTCGCCCAGCTCGGCCGTCAGGGTGGCGAGCGCCTCTTGGTTGCGGTCGACCAGGACCACTTTGGCCCCCTGGTCCAGCAGGGCTTTGGTGGTTGCCAGCCCGATCCCCGAGGCCGCGCCGGTCACAACCGCGATTTTATCCTTAAGATCTGATGCCATTTCATTTATTTCCGGCTGAAAACGCGACAGGGCGGCCGATCACAATTGAGCCAAGTGTTGCAATCCGCAATTTGCTGCACGCCAATTTTAACTGTTGATTAACCGTAATCATCGACGCTTTGGCAACCCTAAATAGGCGCAGACCGTCCTGCGAACGGTGGTCAGATGGGCGAAATTTTGTCTGCGGTGAGAGTATTGTTGCCCTTCGATAGCCTGCCTGTTCCCAAAATGCTGGCGATTGCTTTGCTTGTCGGTGCCCTGAGCGGCTGCGCGACAACCAGCGACGCGCCGGTCAGCGAGGCGAGAATTATCGCGCCATCCGATGCGGTCATCCTGCCCCCGCCAGGGGGGCCGGGCATTGTCAGTGCCGTCTCGACCACCTTCCCCAATGCCGTGCGGCAGGATATTTTTCTGGCTACCGAGGCCCGCACCGCCGGGGAAAACAAGATCGCCGTCATCCGCTTCACCAGCAAGGGCGGCGATGGCAGCGATGCCCGCCTGCGCGATATTCCCTTCACCCATGTCAACCTGACCGAGGAAGCGCTGGCGGCCTGGCCGGGGACCGGCATGGCCGTGTCGCCCTATTATGTACAGAACGCCTATGGGCCCTTCGGCTATGCGATCGGCAAGCCGGCCAATGGCGACACCTGCATCTATGCCTGGCAGCGGATCGATCCGACGCTGAAACCCTCCGGAAGCGTCGATCGGGGCGCCATCAATATCCGCCTGCAGCTGTGTCGGCGCGGCGCCACCGAGCAGAGCCTGCTCGAGATCATGTACCGGCTGCGGCTCAATGTGGCGGTATTTCCCCCCAACGCGGCGCCGCCGGCCATCGGGCATGTCGGCGCTGCGATTCGGCCGATCGGAGCAGATGGCTTCAGCAATGTCATCGCCGTGCCCCCGCCGGCGCCGATCGTTCGGGCCAGCCAAAGCGTGGCGGCGCCCGTCAAGCAGCCGATCACCCCGCCCATCGGTGCGCCTATCGTGCCTTCTCCGCTTGGCGCTACCACCCTCCCCGGGCCCGTCGTTCCGCGCCCGCCATCATTTCCTGTCACCGTTCCGGCGCCGCCCGGAACCGGCGGCTGAGCACAATAGCGGAGGCGAACATGACTATCGCACTTACCACCATCGCCTGGCTCGCCATGTCCGCCGCCATGCTGGTCATCATCACTATTCCGGTGAGCCTGCATGTGCATCTGGTCACCGCCACCATCCTCATCCTGGGCATGGCGCTGATCAAGCTGCTGCGCCTTGAGGGCAATTGGCGCCTGCTGGTGCTCACATTCGGAACGGTGATCGTCCTGCGCTACGCCTTCTGGCGCACCACGAGCACCCTGCCGCCCGTCGATCAATGGGGCGATTTCATCCCCGGGCTGATCCTTTATCTGGCCGAGATGTACTGCATCATGATGTTGTTTCTCAGCCTGTTCGTGGTGATCAAGCCGATCCCCTCGCGTCCGTCCGTGCGCCTTGATCCCAACGATCCGGTGCCGCAGGTCGATGTGTTCATTCCTTCCTATAATGAGGATTACGATCTGCTGGCCGGCACGCTCGCGGCGGCCAAGGCGATGGATTATCCGGTGGATCGGTTCACGGTGTGGCTGCTCGACGATGGCGCCACCGAGGCCAAGCGCAACAGCTCCGATCCGGAAACCGCCGAAGCGGCGCAGGAGCGCTATGACCAGATGCGCCAGCTTTGCGACGAACTGGGCTGCCGCTATCTCACCCGCGCGCGCAACGAGCACGCCAAGGCGGGCAATCTCAACAATGGCCTGGCCCATTCGAGCGGCGAGTTCGTTGCCGTATTCGACGCCGACCATGCCCCGGCGCGCGATTTCCTGCAGGAAACCGTGCCCTATTTCGCCCGTGACAGCCGGCTGTTCCTGGTTCAGACGCCGCATTTCTTTCTCAATCCCGATCCGCTGGAGCGGAACCTGCGCACCTTCGAGGTGATGCCTTCGGAAAACGAGATGTTCTATGGCGTCATCCAGCGCGGGCTCGATCGCTGGAACGCCGCGTTTTTCTGCGGCTCGGCGGCGCTGCTGCGGCGCGAGGCTCTCGAGGTCACCAACGGGTTTGCCGGGCGCAGCATCACCGAGGATTGCGAAAGCGCCATCGAGCTGCATAGCCGCGGCTGGAACAGTCTATATGTGGACAGGCCCCTGGTGGCGGGGCTGCAGCCGGCCACTTTCGCCAGCTTCATCGGCCAGCGCACGCGCTGGGCGCAGGGCATGATGCAGATCATGCTGTTCAGTTTTCCGCTGTTCAAGCCCGGTCTCAATCTGGCGCAGCGGCTGAGCTATATGTCCTCGACCCTGTTCTGGCTGTTCCCGCTGCCGCGCATGATCTTTCTGTTCGCGCCGTTCTGCTATCTGTTTCTCGACCTGCAGATCTTCAACGCCTCGGGTGGTGAATTCGCCGCCTATACGCTGACCTATGTTCTGGTCAATCTGGTGATCCAGAACTCGCTGTTCGGGCGCTGGCGCTGGCCCTGGGTGTCAGAGCTTTACGAATATATTCAATCGGTGCACCTGTTGGGGGCGCTGTTGTCGGTGATCCGCAATCCGAGCAAGCCATCTTTCCAGGTGACGGCCAAGGATGAGAGCGTCGACAAGTCGCGGCTGTCCGAATTGTCCCGGCCCTTCTATCTGATTTTCCTGCTGCTGGTTTTGGCGGTGGGCATGACCATCTTCAAGGTGATCACCGAGCCCCATCAGGCCGATGTCACCATGGTGGTCGGCGGGTGGAACATCTTCAATCTGATCCTTGCCGGCTGTGCGCTCGGGGTCGTGTCCGAGCGGCGCGAAGTGCGCACCGGCCGGCGGATCAATATCGAGCGCCGCTGTGAAGTGCGGGGCGCCGACGGCAACTGGGTCAAGGGAACCATCGTCAATGTGTCGAGCGGGGGCATGGCGCTGCGCCTGCCCTCCGGCGCGGCGGGGCTCGGGCGAGGGGCGCCGACCAGCGTGCGCTTCACGCCGCTCTCCGATGCCGGCGTCGATGAGCTCTCGGTTTTCGTCCGCTCGTCCAGCTCCGAAGGCAAGGGAACGATCCTGGGTTGCCGCTACATGCCCGAAAAAGGTCAGGACTACCGGCTGATCGCTGATCTGCTCTATGCCAATTCCGCCACCTGGCAGCAGCGCCAGCAAGCACGTCAGATCAATATCGGCATCATCCGTGGCACGGTGCGGTTTCTGGGCATCGCGCTCTATCAGACCGGCCGGGGCCTGGGCTATCTGCTGCGCTTCGGCTCGGGCAGGAGCGCTTCGCATGATTAGGCCCATTTTCCTGGCCGCCCTCTTGGCATCCGTATCCCTGGCGCCGGTGCTGGCGCAAACGGTGCCGTTCGACATGTCGCCCGAAAGCGGCCTGATCGTGCCGGCTCCGCCCGAGCCCAGCGTAACAGTGCCGGAGATGGCGCCGCAGGTTCTCCCGGCGCCGGGGTTTTCGCGCCATCTTCTGCCCGGGCCGTCTTTGCGCCTTGCCGGGGAAGACAGCCGCCAGGCCGTGGTGTTTTATCTGACGGCGGCGCAGGCCGAGAGCGCCGCCCGGCTGCAGTTCAGCTATCTCAACGCCGTGGTGGTGGCGCCCGAATTTTCGAGCCTCAACCTCGCCCTGAACCAGACCGTTCTCGGCACGACGCCGATTGCCTCCTCCGCTGCGCCGAGCGTCATCGCGCTCGATGTCCCGGCCGGCGTGCTGCGGGCAGGGGCCAATGTGCTTGAAATCCACGCCTCCCAGCGTCACCGCACCGATTGCACGATCGAATCCACCTATGAATTGTGGACCGAACTGCGCGGCGACAGTCTGACGCTGAATTTCGCGGACGACGATCTTTCCATCATTTCTCAGCTCCCCGAGCTGGGCGCGGTGGGGGTCGATAGCGATGGGCGGACCACCCTGCGGCTGATCACCGGCGATCTGCGCGATCCGCAGGCTCTGGGTGCGGCGCTCCAGCTTACGCAGCAGCTGGCCATCGCGCTGCGCGTGGCCGAGCTGCATATCGAGCTTGCCGACGCGCTTTCGAGCGCGCCGACCCCGGGGGTTCTCGATCTGGTGCTGGCTCCGGCCGAGGCGCTGCCCGAGCCGCTGGGCATGTCGCGCGGTGCTGCCGCCGCTGGCCCCCTCGCGGCGATGGTGAACCTGCCGAGCGGCGCCAATACGCTTGTCGTGTCGGGCCCGGACTGGGCCGCCATCGGGCGCGCGGGAGCCGAGCTGATGCCGACGCTAGGGGCGTCGTCGCGTCCGCGCGTCGATCTCGGCTATCCGGTGCCGATGCTGCAGGGCGGCCAGTCGGTCACCCTCTCTTCCATCGGCGCCGAAACGGTCGAGTTCAATGGCCGCCGTTTTACCAATCGCTTCCAGTTCGAGCTGCCCGCCGATTTCTATGCCTATCGCTATGGCGATGCCGAACTGGTGCTCGATGCCGCCTATTCGGCCGACGTGCTGCCCGGCAGCGAGATCGATATCTACACCAATGGCCAGATCGCCTCTGCGACGCCTTTGCTGCAGACCGATGGCGGGCTTTTGCGCAACACCATCATCCGCATTCCGATGACAAATCTGCGCCCCGGCCGCAACGAGGTGGATATCGCCGTTCATCTCAACACCCGCTCCGACGCGGCGTGCCCCGCGGGCTGGACCGGACAGGCGCCGACGCGCTTTGTCTTTTCTGGCGGCTCGCAATTGCGGCTTCCCGATTATGCCCGCGCTGCCGCTTTGCCGGACCTGCGCGTGCTCACCGGCACCGCCTGGCCCTATGCCGACCGCCAGAGCGTGCCCATCGTGGTGGGCGAAGACGAGCAATCGGTGGTGGCGGCGATGATGCTCGCCGCGCGGATCGCCACGGCCTCGGGCAAGGTCATTCCGTTCTCGCCGATGACGCAGGCGCAAGTGTCCCCGGCGCTCGACGCCGTGCTGGTCAAGCCCATGCCATCCCTCGATCCCGCGCTTCTGGCGCGCTCCGGCCTTGCCGGCGGGGGGGCGGGTCGAACCGATGCCGTGCTCGATCGGTTTGTCACCGACACTCCCGGCGGTCCATGGGCCGGCCCGGCCGAATGGCTGCTGCGCGGCGTCGGGCTGGAATTGCGCGATTTGCGCATCGTGCCGTTTGCCGATGCGCCGCACCCGGTGGGGGATCGCGCCCTTGCCCTGGCCCAGGCGCGCCAGCCCGAGGGCGGGCTCTGGACCCTGCTGACCGCGGCCGACGCCCCCGATCTGCGGGCCGGTGCCGAGCGGCTGATCGTCACCCGCAACTGGCGCGACATTGCTGGCCGGGTCAGCACCATGACCCCGGCCAATGAGGGCGTCACCGTCGTCGCCGCGAACAACCCCGTTATCGAGGTGAGCTCGTTTTCTCCGGCCAATCTGCGCTTCGTCGCGGCCAATTGGTTTTCCGGCAATATCCTGATGTTCACCGCGCTGGTCGCATCGGCCTGTGTCCTGTTGATGCTGGCCACCTCGTTCCTTCTTGGCCAGCGGAGGCGCGGCGAATGAGGACAGCCTTAGTTTTTACCGCCATGCTTGCTCTGCTGGCGGCGCAACCGAGCCAGGCGGCATCGATGATCTTTCCCGAGGAATGGCAGAGCTATCTCACCGCCTTCGTTACCGAGGAGGGCCGGGTCATCGACCGCGCCAATGGCGATATCAGCCATAGCGAAGGGCAGGGCTATGGGCTGATCCTGGCGGTGTTGGCCGATGATCCCAAAAGTTTCGAGCGTATCTGGAGCTTTACCAGCGCCCAATTGCTGATCCGCGACGATGGCCTGGCTGCCTGGCGCTGGGAACCCGATGCAAACCCGCATGTGACCGACATCAATAACGCCACCGATGGCGATATGCTGATCGCCTATGGCCTGGCCCTGGCGGGAAAAGCCTGGAACGTTGCGGCCCATGCCGAGACGGCGACCGCCATGGTGCGTACCATTGGCCGCTCCCTGCTGGTCGAGGCCGATGGACTGCCGGCCATCCTGCCCGGCGCGGTGGGTTTTGGCGGCGAGGGCGGCGCGCCGGTGGTTCTCAATCCGTCCTATTGGGTGTTCGAGACCATGCCGGTCTTCGCCGGGCTCGATCCGGCGATCAACTGGGCGGCGGTATCGGAAAGCGGGCTTGAGATCCTGCGCCGCGCCGCCCTTACCCCGGCCGGCTTGCCCGCCGACTGGATCGTGCTCGAGGATGGCGGCATCCGTCCCGCCGACACCTTCCCGCCCGAATTCGGTTATAACGGCATTCGCATTCCGCTTTATCTCATGCGGGCCGGCCTCGATCCCGCCTATCTTGAGCCCTTCCGTCGCCACGCCGATGCAGCCGCCTTGCACAGGGTCGATGTGCTCACAGCCGAAAGTCTCGAACTGATGCAGGAGCCGGGCTACCGATTGATCGAGGCGGCCATGGAATGCACCCTGGCCGATCGGCCGGTTCCGTCCGAACTGGGTCGGCTTGCGACCACCAGTTATTATGCCGCGACGCTGCAATTGCTGTTGCTCGACCATTTGCGTCGCCAGCGGCCCGATTGCCTCGATGGGAGCCTGGGGCCATGAGAGCGCTCGTCTACACGATCGGGCTGGGCGTCATCAGCGCCGCCGTGCTGACGGCCGCGGCCGACAATTCCCGGCTTGGCGTCGAGACCGTGGCCCAGATGCGGACCGAAGCGCCTTCCGCGCCCGTCGCCGCCGCGCCGCCTCTGGTCGTGGCGCAGGCGCCGTTCGATATGGCTCCCCCGGCCGAGACTGCCCTCGTTCTCGCCCAGACCGATCCGGGCGCGCCGGCTGTGCCTGCCGTGCCCGCCGTCGATGAAACCGCGCTGCGCTATTTCGCCCAGCGGGGCGATACGGCGCGGGTCGAGCGCGAGATCGAGCGCCTGCGCGCCTTGCATCCGGCTTGGCAACCGCCCGACAATCTCCTGTCTCAAGACTATGTGCCCGATCCCGACATCATCGCCATCTGGGATCTCTACAGCGCCGGCGATTTCGCCGGGGCGCGGGCGGCCATCGCGGCCAAGCAGCTGGCCAATCCGGGTTTTGTTCCATCCACCGATCTGTTGCAGAGCCTTGTCATCGGCGAGGCCACCCAGCGCCTGCGCATCGCCTCCGATGCAGGAGAGAATCAGACGGTGATTTCGATCGCCGCCAACAATCCGCAACTCCTGACCTGCCAGAGCATCGACAATCTCTGGCGTCTGGCCGAGGCCTTCGCCCGAACCGACAATGCGCCTCGCGCCATCGATGCCTATAGCTATATCCTCACCCATTGCTCCGATAGCGAAGAGCGCTACGCCACGCTGCAAAAGGCCATGCAGCTCTTGCCGCGCGATGCGCTCGATCCGCTC
>JAHCJW010000101.1 GCA_026126125.1 Devosia sp. | reverse complement strand
TCGAGGAACACCGAAGCATGGCCGGTGGTCGAGGTCGTGCTGATATTTTGCAGACCCGGCAAATTGGCCAGTTCCTCTTCGGCCGGCTTGGCCAGGAGATTTTCCGCGTCGCGCGGCGAAACACCGGTCTGGCTGATCGAGACGTAGAGATAGGGCACGTCGATGGCCGGAAAACTCTCCTTGGGCATGGAGAGATAGGCGCTGGTTCCCGCCGCCAGCACGATGGCCATGACCGTGAGGACGACCCGCGGCATCCTCAGGACTTTTTCGATGAAGTCGAGCATGGGAGGGGTCCTCAGCTGGCAGTGGTGGGGGCGGGCGCGTCGGCCGGGCTGGCCTTGACGGCCTGACCGGCGGTGACGTTTTCCTGGCCGACGGTGATCACATTGGCCATGACCGGCAGGCCGGTCACCCAGATGCCCTTGCGGGTGTCGCTGACAATGGTGACCGGATAGAAGGCGACGATGCCGTCTTCCACCGTGCGCACGCCCAGCGCGCCGTCATCGTCCAGCGTCAGCACCGATTGGGGCAGCAAATGGCCGGGGGCGGTGCCGATATTGACGATGGCCTCGGCCGTCACCCCGTCGCGAATGGCGTGGTCGGCATTGGCGATTTCGATTTCGACCGGGAAGGCGCGGGTGGCATTGTCGGCGCGCGAGGCGATATAGGTCACCTTGCCCTCGACGGTCTGCCCGGTCACGGTCTTGATGGTGGCGTCGAGCCCCAGACGCGCCAGCCCGATATGGGCTTCCGGCACCATGCCCGAGAACACGATGGGGTCGAGCTGGATGATGGCGGCGCAGGGGCTGCCGGCGGCGAGCATCGCGCCGGTCACGGCCAGCGGGTCCTGCACGAGGCCCGCGACCTTGGCGGTGATTTCGGTGCGGTCGAGTTCGGCCTTGGCGTTGTCGAGCCCGGCCCTGGCCGCCGAGACGCTGGCCTTGGCCCCGCTCAGCGCCACTTCCACCGCATTGGCGGTGTTGGCGGGGGCAAGACCGCGCGAGCGCAGATCGGCATTGGTGTCGAAATTGAGCTGAGCCTGGGCGAGGCCCGCCTCGGCCTGGGCAAGGCCGGCTTCGGCCTGCGCCACGGCTGCGGCGCGCGTGCCCTGGTCGAGCGTGCACAATTTGTCGCCGACCTGGACGCGCTGGCCCTTGCTGACATGCACCACGTCCACCGTACCCGCGGTTTCGGCGACGGCGGTCACCGTGGCCTTGGCCTGGGTGCGGCCGCGCAGCGGCACTTCGATCGGCATGGGCTGGGCGGTGTAGAGCTGCACGCGAACATTGGGCAGCGGCGCATTGGCGCCGGTGGTGGCTTCGTTGCGCTGGGCGATGGTCAGCGCCGGATCGGTGATGGGAGCGTGATGTTCGGCCAGCATGCCGGCCTCGGCGAGCGCGTTATGCAGCGGGCCGTGCTCTTCTCCCTCGATGACGGAGATAAGCGGCTTTTCGCCCTTGCCCGGCCCGTTTCCGCCCACCACCAGGGTGCCGGTCGCCAGCCAGGCGCCTCCCCCCAGAAGGATCAGAAAAGCCAGGCCATAAGAAAACAGTGCACGCATCGAATACTCGTCCCTTTATTCCGCCGCGTCCTTGCGTGGCTTGGCTCTCGAAAGATTGACCAGGTCGTGCATATGGGTGCGCAGATATTGCTCCGCAACGTCCAATACGACACGACCGTAATTGATGACCCAGCCATCGGCCGGGGTGCAGCCGCTGTCGTCAGCCACGTTTTGCAGTTTCTGCCGCCCCTCGGTCAGACGCTGCAGGTGCTCGTTGACCCGCTGCTCGACCAGTTCGGGAGGCAGGATGTTGACGAAGCGCGCCAGAAGCAGGAAAGGACTGCGAAACACGTCGTCCCCGAGCGGCCCCTTCAATTCCTCGGCAAAGGCCTCGCGCCCCGCCTCGGTGATGGAATAGACCTTGCGCGCCGGCTTGCCGACCTGCGGCACGGTGCGGCTGGTGACGAGGCCATCCTGTTCGAGCTTGGCGAGGGCCGGATAGATCGAGCCGAAGCTGGCTTCGATGAAATAGGAGAATTCGCCGTCCACGCTCATGCGGCGGATGTCATAGCCGGTGGCGTCGCCCTCATAGAGGATCGAGAGGCACAAGGTCCTGACATTCATCGCGATATCCCAAGGAGCATATTACGGTCCGATATATGCTCGGGCTATATATTCGGAACCGGAAGAGTGCAAGTCACACTAAGGAGCGGATCGCGCAGGTCGGTTAAGCGTCTCTTGCATGGCCTTCATCCCAGAAGGCTTTGCATCTCCGCGGCGGCGCGTTGCGCCAGTTCGAGGCTGGCGGCGGCGACGAAATAGGGATTGAGAAATCCCAGCTCGTGCTTGCCGTAGCGCATGGGCGCGCCGTCCAGTGTTACCACGGCTCCCCCCGCCGCTTCCAGTACCGCCTGACCGGCAGCGGTGTCCCATTCGCAAGTTGGGGTAAAGCGCGGGTAAAGCTGGGCGTCGCCCCGGGCCAAAAGGCAGAATTTCAGTGAGGAGCCGACCGAAACATCGCTTTCCACATCGAGCGTGCGGCAGAGCTTTTCCAGCGCTTCATGCCCATGCGAGCGGCTGGCGACGATGCGCAGGCGCGGCAACCAGCCCACCGCAATGGTCCGGCGCTCGCTGATGACTCCGTCGATGACGCGCGCCGTCCAGGCGCCGTTGCGGTCGCCGACGAACACTTCGCCCGTCACCGGCACCAGCACTACGCCCATGGTGGGCACGCCATGCTCCACCAGGCCGATATTGACGGTGAATTCGCCGTTGCGCTTGATGAATTCCTTGGTCCCGTCGAGCGGATCGACCACGAAATAGGCTTCGCCCAGAACCGGCACGATGCCCGCTGCCACGCTCTCTTCGCCCAGGATCGGCAATCCGCTGGCGTGCAGATGCTCGATGATCACCGCTTCGGCCGCCGCATCGGCTTCGGTCACCGGCGACCCGTCGGATTTGGCGATGGCGTGGATCGGCCGCGCATAGACGTCGAGAATGACCTGCGCGGCAGCGATCGCCGCCGCGACGGCTAGATCGGTCAGCGAAGCGGCAGGGGACGTCATGGTGACGCTCATCTGGCCCCGCCAATGGTCACGTCGAGCCCGAGATCGAGCGGCCTGGCCCCCATGGTCACCTGACTGGTCGAAATATAGTCGACCCCCGTCTCGCCGATGGAGCGCACGCGCTCGAGTTTCACCCCGCCCGAGGCCTCGAGTCTCGCCCGGCCGGCATTGAGCGCCACCGCCTGGCGCAGAAGGTCGTTGTCCATATTGTCGAGCAACACGATGCGGGCGCCCGCTTCCAGCGCCTCTGCGAGCTCGGCCAGCGTCGTCACCTCGATCTCGATGGCCACCAGATGCCCGGCAAAAGCCTCGGCCGCCTTATAGGCCGCCGCCACGCCACCGGCGACGGCGATGTGATTATCCTTGATCAGGATGGCGTCGTTGAGCGCATAGCGATGGTTGGCGCCGCCGCCGCACCGCACCGCGTATTTTTCGAAGGCGCGCAGGCCCGGCGTCGTCTTGCGCGTATCGCAGATCTTTGCCTTGGTTCCCGCCACTTCGTCGGCATAGCGCCGGGTCAGCGTGGCGATGCCGCTGAGGTGATTGAGGAAATTGAGAGCCACCCGCTCCCCCGACATCACCAGCCGCGCCGGACCGGAAACGCGCGCCACGACGCCACCGGCCTCGACCCGCTCGCCATCGGCCAAAGCGGGCGCGAAGCTCACCCCGTCTCCCACCAGTCGAAACGAGGTCGCCGCCAGCTCGAGCCCGGCGATCACTCCGGGCTCGCGCGCCGAAATTGTCGCCTCCGCCCAGGCGTCGGGCGCCAGAACGGCCTGGCTGGTCAGATCCCCGGCCAGCCCCAGATCTTCGGTCAGTGCGGCGAGAACGGCGCTATCGACCAGATGGCGCGGAAGCTGAGCGGGCAGGGCGGTCATGGCGCATCACGGAAGAGGGAAAACTGCGCGTGCTTTACGCTCCCGCCCGCCAACTGGCAACCGCCCTGTCGGCGCGGTGGGCACACACCTGGCTCGGGCCTCCTTCCAGCCCCCGGATCAAATCGTGTTTTGTCGCCGGGAGCCGCATACCGGCCGGAAGAACACCTGCCAGCACTCTTACCGCAACAATCCTTGTCCCCCGTCGATCCAGAGGGGCGAGCCGGTGATGTGCCGCGCGGCATCGGAGACCAGAAACACGATGGCGTCCGCCACATCGCCGGCCTTGCCCTTTTCGCCCGCCGTCAGTGGAATGTCTCCGTCGGGAAACTCCACCTTGATCTCGGTCTTTTCCATGCCCCGCCGCTCGGTATTGTCGTCGATCTCGCTTTCGATCGCGCCGGGGCAGATGGCGTTGACCCGGATGCGCCGCGGGGCCAGTTCTAGCGCCAATTGCTGGGCCAGCGCCATCTGTCCGGCCTTGGTCACCGAATAGGCGCTGGCGCCCGGCGTGGTGAAGGTGCGCGTGCCATTGATCGATGAGACGATAACGATGGCGCCGCCCCCCGCCGCCTGCAGATGCGGCACGGCGTGGTGAATGGTCAGATAGGTGCCGCGAAGATTGACGGCGATGGTCTGGTCCCATTCGGCCGGGGTCAGGTCCTCGATCGGCGCCCACACGCCATTGATGCCGGCATTGGCCACCACGATATCGAGCCGGCCATAGCGCTGGACGATCTGGCCGATCGCCGCCCCCGTGGCGCCATCGTCGGTCACGTCGGCATCGACGGCCATGGCCACGCCCCCGCTGGCCGTGATCGCCTGCGCCACGGCCTCGACTTCCTCCGCCGTCCGGCTCAACACCGCGATTTTGGCGCCGGCCCGGCCCAGCGCCAGTGCCGTCGCCTTGCCGATGCCCGAGCCCGCCCCGGTTACCAGCGCCACCTTGTCCTTGAGATCGATCATGCCTGCCTCCTTGTCGGAGGACACAACGTAAAAAGGGCGCCCGCTTGTTCCGCGTGCGCCCGTTTATTGCTTGCCGCAGCCGGTTTATCGCGCCGCCCGCGTGGTGTGGTCGGCCTCGATAATGGCCTGGGTCAGGCTGCCCGTCGCCGGATAGAGCGGGATCAGGCAGGCCTGCAAGGCGTGATAGAGATCGGGCTTGCCCACGAACAGACGTGAGGCCGGGGTCAGGTCTTCTCGCAACTCGCTCAGCCAGCCGCCGCGCTCGTGGTCGATCACGTGGTTTTCCGCATGGTCCCAGAGCTTGCGATACCAGGCCTGGAAATAGTCGTCGTGATCATAGGCCGAAATATAGGCCGCCGCCCCGATGGCCTCCGCCACCGGCCACCACAGCTTCTCGCGCATCGCCGGCTTGTCGTCCCAGTCGAGCGTATAGAAAAAGCCGCCATGCGCCTTGTCCCAGCCCAGATCGATCGCGCTGCGGAACAAATTGCGCGCCGCCTCGGTCATCCAGCCATGCTGCTTCCGGCCCAGCACGAAAAGCTGATAAAGCAGGCGCGACCATTCCAGCCAGTGCCCGGGCGTGGTGCCGGAAGGGCGGAACATCTCGCTTTCGTGGCGATAGGTTTTGTCCACCACCCAGGTCTCGTCGAAATGCTCGGCCACCCGGTGTCCCAGCGGCACGGCATTGTTGGCGATGATCAGCTGTGCGATCCGCTCGGCCTTGGTGAGGTAAGCCTTGTCGCCGGTCGCCTCGAAGGCGGCCATCAGCGCCTCGGTCAGATGCATATTCGAGTTCTGGCCGCGATAGGTGCTGATCTTTTGCCAGTCAGGGGCGAATTCCTCGCGCACCGCCCCGACCTTGTCGTCCCAGAACCGCGTTTCGATGACTTCGGTGGCGTCCGCGATCACCTTGTCGGCCAGCGGATGGCCGACCAGCTTGGCGCTCGCCCCGGCCAGCAGCACGAAAGCGTGGCCATAGGCCTGCTTGCTGGCGTCCTGATATCCATCATCGTCCAGCGACCACACATAGCCGCCATGACGCTGGTCGCGGTGGTGGTTCCACAGATAGCTCATGCCGTGATCGATGATCTCGTCCGAGCCGGGCCGGCCGATCAGACTGCCGATCACGGCGCAATGGATCATGCGCGTCGTCACATGGATCTGCCGCGTCGCATTGTCCGGCGAGAGCGGCTTGCCCGCATCGTCCAGCTCGAAAAACCCACCCTTGGCGTTGATCGACGCCGCCTCGAAGAAATCGAACAGCTTATTGGCCTGCCGCATCAGATATTGACGGTGGAAAGGCCGCTGCTGCCAGGGTCCGGCATTGGTTCTGGGCAGGGTCAGATTGTTCTCGCTCATGCTCGCTCCCGTCCGGGCATCTCCACCCGGTTCCCCGCCTTCTAGCGGGAATATGGCAACGTTGCAATTTGTCCCCGCAGACATGCGGTGGCTTACCCCTCCTGCCACCGCATGTCCCCCGGATCATGCCCGGGATGACAGCCCGCGAGGGAGATGAAGCTGAAAGGCCAGGCGAACATGGCCTGCCCTTGTCGGGCCCGAAGCCTTCATCCCCGGCTGTACCAATTCTCCACCCGCCGTACTTCCTCCACCGATCCCAAAATCACCGGCACGCGCTGGTGAATGTCCGTCGGCTCCACCGCCAATATCCCCTGTTGCCCGGTGGTCGACGCGCCGCCGGCCCCTTCCACCAGCCAGGCCATCGGATTGGCCTCGTACAGCAGCCGCAGCCGTCCGCCCTTGCTCGCCGTTTCGCTGTCGAGCGGATAAAGGAACACGCCGCCGCGCATCAGGATGCGGTGCACATCGGCCACCATCGAGCCGACCCAGCGCATATTGTAGCGCTTGCCGGCCGGCCCGCTTTCTCCCGCGACGCTCTCGCGCACATAGCCGCGCGTCGCCTCGTCCCAGAACCGCTCGCGCGCCGTGTTGATGGCAAATTCCCCCGAGGCTTCCGGCACGCTGGCCTGCTCGAGCGTCTGCACCCATTCGCCCGCCGCCGAGAGCGTGAACACCGCCACCGGCCCCTCGATCCGCACCACCAGGCTCGTCGCCGGCCCATAGGCCACATAGCCCGCCGCCACCTGTGCCGTGCCCTTTTGCAGCAAGCCGCCCGCGGCCTTCAGCACCGAGAAAATCGTGCCCACGGTGACATTGACATCGAGATTGGACGAGCCATCGAGCGGGTCGGTCGCCACGAGGAACGCGCCCTGATTGCCAAGCTGAACCGGCTCATCCAGCTCCTCGGACACGAGGACCGAAATCGCCGGATTGTTTTCGATATGCCGCAGAACGATGTCGTTCGAGATGACATCGAGCGCCTTTTGCGCTTCGCCCTGCACATTGGTGGTGCCCAAAAGGCCGACCTGACCTTCGATCGGCGCCCGGCGCAGCACTTCGGCGATCTCGACTGCCGCGTCTGCCATGGTGGCAATAACGCTGGCCAGTTCGCGGTCGCCGGTCTGCCTGTCGAGCCAGTGGGCGAGCAATGTCATGGGCAACTCCTGTTCATCCCGCCACTCTCCCCATCCGGCCCGACCAGACAAGGCCGACTTTCGGGTAAGGCTTTACGCCGGAAAGCCCAGCTCACCCCTCCCTCGCCAGATCCGCCAACAGCCCCGCCGCCACGCTCAGCCGCGATACCGTCATCGCGCCGCGGGTCAGCTCGCCCACTGCCTTCTCGGTCCGCGCAATGCCGGCTTCGTGGCGCATCCGCCATGGCTCGAGCCCGCCTTCGGCCAGCACATCGGCGCTGAGGTCCCGCAGGGCGCGGTTGAGATTGGCCAGGGCCCGGTCGAGCGCCATGCGGTCATAGCGATCGCCCAGCACGATTTCGCGCCCCTCCTCGGCGGTGCGGAACAGGTCGAACAGCCCGGCCACCCCGAAATAGGCGGCGCCGGCCGTCTCGACGGACACGCCCGAGCGTTCGGCCACCAGCACGACGTCGCTGGCATTGCCGATCACCGGCAGCTCGGCGATCCGTCGCGCCACGTCCTCGGGCACGCCATGGGTGATGAGCCCCCGCGCCCGGACGTCCATCGCCTCGACCAGGCTGTCGCCGACGATGGAGCCGCTGACCGCGCGCAGACGCGCCGCGCCCTCGCGGTGCCGCTCCACCAGCGCCGCGACATCGCTGTTGACATTGCCGTTGCGTAAGAACCATAGCGTCTCGCGCTGCAACAGGGCCGCGATCTGGGCGTAAAGCGTCAGTTGCACTGCGCCGGGCACCAGCCCGTCGAGCCCGTCAATGGCCGCATTGAGCGCTGCCAGCCCGTAAATATCGCGCACCGCCGCATAGGCGAGAGCCACTTCGCCGGCGCTGGCGCTGGTCGCCGCGGTAAGCTCGGAGACGAAGGCCGGGCCGCCGCTATTGACCATGTCGTTGGCCAGAACCGTGGCGATCACCTCGCGCCGCAGCCGGTGCCCTTCCACCGCCTCCGGATAGGTCCGGTTGAGCGTGTCGGGGAAATAACGGAACAGCTCATCGGCCAGATAGGGATTATCGATCGCCTCGCCGGCCAGCAGGTCGTCGAACAGCGTCAGCTTGGCATAGGCGAGGATTACCGCCAGCTCCGGCCGCACCAGTCCCTTGCCCTCGCTGGCCCGCGCATCGAGCGCCGCCTCGCCGGGGAGATATTCAACCGCCCGGTCGAGCAGCCCGCGCGCTTCCAGCGTTTCGATCAGCAGGCGGTGGCTCGGCAGCTCGCCCACCCCCGCCTGCTGGGCGAGGGACAAGGCCAGGGTCTGCAGATAATTGTTGCGCAGGCACAGCGCCGCCACTTCGTCGGTCATGCTGGCGAGAAACGCCTTGCGCGCTTCCCCGTCCAGCTGTCCCGCCGCCACCACCGGCGCCAGCGCGATCTTGATATTGACCTCGAGGTCGGAGGAATTGACGCCGGCCGAATTGTCGATGGCGTCGGTATCGATCCGCCCGCCGGTCTGGGCGAAGGCGATGCGTCCGCGCTGGGTCACGCCCAGATTGGCGCCTTCCCCGACCACCTTGGCCCGCACCGTCGCGCCGCTGACGCGGATCGCGTCATTGGCGCGGTCCCCGACGGCGGCGTCCTCTTCGTCCGGCGCCTTGATATAGGTGCCGATGCCGCCGAACCACAGCAGGTCCACCGGCGCGGTGAGAATGGCGCGCATAACTTCGGTCGGCGTGGCGTGGTCCTTGTCGATCCCCAGCAGCGCCCGCATTTCGGCGCTGAGGGGAATGGATTTGAGGCTGCGCGAGAACACCCCGCCGCCGGCCGAGATCAATGCCTTTTCATAGTCCTGCCAGCTCGAGCGGGGCAGGGCGAACAACCGTTGCCGCTCGGCAAAACCGGTCGCCGCGTCGGGCGTCGGGTCGATGAAGATGTCGCGGTGGTCGAATGCCGCCTGCAGGCGGATATGGGGCGAGAGCAGCATGCCGTTGCCGAACACGTCGCCGCTCATGTCGCCAACCCCGGCCACGGTGAAGGGCTCGCGCTGAATGTCGCGGTTCATCTCGCGGAAATGGCGCTTGACCGCTTCCCAGCCGCCGCGCGCGGTAATCGCCATTTTCTTGTGGTCATAGCCGGCCGAGCCGCCCGAGGCGAAGGCATCACCCAGCCAGAAGCCGCGCTCGAGCGCGATGGCATTGGCCGTATCCGAAAAGCTGGCCGTGCCCTTGTCGGCGGCCACCACAAGATAGGGGTCGTCGCCGTCGCGGCGCACGACATTGTCGGGGGGCACCACCTGGCCCTCGACCAGATTGTCGGTGACGTCGAGCAGCGAGCCGATGAAGATGCGATAGCTCTCGGTGCCCTCCGCCATGAAGGCTTCCCGGCTCATGCCCGGCACGAGGCGCTTGGGCACGAAACCGCCCTTGGCCCCCACCGGCACGATCACCGCATTCTTGACCTGCTGCGCCTTGACCAGCCCGAGCACTTCGGTGCGGAAATCCTCCGGCCGGTCCGACCAGCGCAGGCCGCCGCGCGCAATGGCGCCGAAGCGCAGATGCACGCCCTCGACGCGTGGCGAATAGACCGAAATTTCCCGATAGGGCCGGGGCGCGGTCATGCCCTCGACCTTGCCGCTGTCGAATTTGAGCGCCAGCGCCGGGCGGCGATTGCCGCTGGCGTCGCGCTGGAACGCATTGGTGCGCAACACCGCCTCGACAAGGTTCTGGAAGCGCCGGATGATGGTGTCTTCATCGAGCGAGGAAATGCTTTCGAGCTGTGCCGCGATTTCGGCCCGCGCCGCCTCTGCCTGTGCTGCGCCTTGCCGTGCCGCCGGGTCGTGCAGCGCCTTGAACAGCTGAACCAGCGCCCGCGCCGAGGCCGGCTGCGCCACCATCACCTGGGCGATATAGCGCTGCGAATGCGAGGTGCCCACCTGGCGCAGATAGCGCGACAGCGCCCGCAGCAGGGCCGCTTCGGTCCAGTCCAGTCCCGCCTGGGTCACGAGGCTGTTGAGTTGGTCGCTCTCGGCCGCCCCGGTCCACACCGCCATCAAGCCCTGCTCGATGGCCGCGCCGCGGGCCTCGAAGTCCAGCGCCTGCCCCTTGGCCGGCTCCAGCATCATGTCGTGCAGATACCGTTCCACCCCGTCGCGCGGCACCAGTGTATAGGTGCGCTCATCGATGACCCGGAAACCGAAATGCTCCAGCATCGGCACGCGCTCGCTCAGCGGGATGGCCGCGCCTTCCTTGTAGAACTTCAGCCCCAGCGCCCCTTCGGACCCGGCCTGGCTCCGCAGCCGGATGGCGATCTCGCCGGTGTCGTGCAGGCGCTTGAATACGGCGATGTCGTCCAGCGCCTCGAAGGCGCTGTTGCGCGATTGATAGGCCGCCGAAAAGGCCGAGCGATAATCGCTGACCGCCCCGGGATCGGGCGCGGCGGCCACCAGCAGGTCGGAAAAGTCTCGCGTCAGCGCTTCGATCTGCGCCTCGATTTCGC
Organism: Devosia sp.; assembly: GCA_026126125.1. GTDB lineage: Bacteria > Pseudomonadota > Alphaproteobacteria > Rhizobiales > Devosiaceae > Devosia. The sequence continues at coordinate 1,872 of JAHCJW010000101.1, read as the reverse complement.
GGCGCGGCGGGTTGGGCGTCGCCCCGCTGGTCCGCCCGATGATCACATGCAGCCGCACCAGTTCCCCCTCGGGGAAGCTGGGATAATAGGCCGAGACGCGCCCGTCATAGATCTGCGCCAGCGTCCGCGTGATGCGCGAGCGCACGGCGCTGTCATAGCGGTCGCGCGGCACGAAGACGAGCACCGAGACGAAATTGTCGAAGCGGTCGATGCGCGGCAGCACGCGCACCCGGGGCCGGTCGTAGAGGGCGGCGATGGCTTCGGCGAACTCGGCCAGCTGCTCCCCATCGATCTGGAACAATTCGTCGCGCGGATAGCTGTCGAGCGCGCTCAAAAGCGTGCGTCCGGCATGGCCGCGCGGGTCGAGCCCGGAGTGTCGCATCACCTCGCCGATCTTGCGGCGGATGATCGGCACGTCGCTATGCGGAGCCGCCAGCGCCTGGGCGGTGAACAGGCCGACGACGCGCAATTCCCCGCGCACACTGCCATCGGCGCCGTAGCGCTTGAGCCCCAGATAATCCATGTGCACGCGCCGATGGACGCGGCTGCGCACATTGGCCTTGGTCACCAGCAGGGGCTCCTGCGTCTTGAGGAAGTCCACCAATTGCGGGGTGCTATCGACATAGCCGGCGCCCAGTCGCAGCACTTTGAGGTCCGGATCGCGCAAAATGCCGAGGCCGCTGCCGGGCTCGGCGACCAGATTTTCGCCCTCCAGCCGATATTCGCGCAGGCCCAGAAAGGTGAAATTGTGCTCGGTGAGCCACTCGAGAAAGCGCGCCGGTTCATCGCGCAGGGCCGGGCGCAGGGTTTCGAGCGTGCCCAGGGCGCCGCGTACTGCTTCCTGCATGGGGCGCCAGTCGCCCACCGCCCGGGCCACATCGCGCAGCGTCGTCTCGATTTCCGCGCGCAGCGCCTCGATATCGGCCAGCGGGTCGCTGTGGATATGCAGCACGCTCACCGGCGCTCCGCCCTGATCCACCAGCTTTCCTTGCGCCAGGTTCACCACGGGGTGCGTCATCAGCCGCACCACGCCGCCCATGGCCCGCAGGGCGGCGAGCACGCTATCGACGATAAACGGCATGTCGGGCGAGATGACGTCGAGCACCAGCGGCGCGCCGGCCGCCGATGGCGGCGTCGCGAACAGCCGCGTCTGGGTCGCGTCACCGGCGATCAGCCGCGCATGGCTCTCGGCCAGCGCCGCGAGGAACGCCTCCTCGTCCTGCCGCGACAGATCATCGGGGTCGGTGGCGCGGATGGCCGCCACGAGGAAAAGATCGAGACTGGCGTCGTCGCCGGCCAGAACCTTTGCCTTGTTGATGAAATCCCGCGTCCGTTCGTCCGCCATGCCCAGCTCCCAATGTGACTCGCCCCGCCACTCTAGCAGGCGCAGCCCAACTGTCTGCCCTCCCTTCGTTGAGGACGGCGCTATTGAGGCATGCGTTTTCGCGATGTCCCGACCGGCGGGCACGACATTTCCCCACCGGCTGTGGAGCCGGCACGTTTACCTCTTGTTAAACTCGATTAATCTGGTAGTCTTACTAGAGATGCAACCAGCCCGGGGCTCCCATGCCGAAGGTCTCTCAGCTCGTCTCCTATGCGGCCCTCGCCGCCGCCCTCATTCTGGGCTTCATGGTCACCACCCACGCCGGAACGTTTTTTTAGCGCGGCGCGCCGTTTCCTTGGCTGATAAGAGCATGTCCGCCGGGTCAGCTCCGGCGGTGAAGACAACCAGATTTCCTGCATTGGTGTAAGCGTCCGGCGTCTTAAAGCGCGTCGCGTTTCTTTCAGATACGCTCCCTGCGCTTTAAGCCTTTGTTTTGCCGTATGTCTTTATCCCCAAGCCGGTCCCCACTTTCGGGAGACATGCTTTAT
>JAHCJW010000100.1 GCA_026126125.1 Devosia sp. | reverse complement strand
TACAGTAACCATAAAACAACTGCTTAGTGGGAAATACATTTCGTACGCCAGAAACCTGAAAATTGCAGATATGTTTAGGGAAGCCGGGATTATTGAAAAATATGTTTCAATGATTTTAGAAAGACCTTATTTAGGGTGGCGTCGCGGTCGTCGAGGATCTTGACCTGCAGCAGCGTGCGCGATTTGGGCGACATGGTCGTCTCGCGCAAATGCGCGAAAGGCATTTCGCCAAGACCCTTGAAACGGGTGGTTTCGATCTTGCCCTTGCCGGTGAATTCGGTGGCCATCAACTCGGCGCGATGGGCGTCGTCGCGCGCATAGAGCGTCTTGCCGCCCTGGCTGATGCGGTAAAGCGGCGGCATGGCCAGATAGAGATGACCGTTTTCGATCAGCCGCGGCATTTCCTGGAAGAAGAAGGTGATGAGGAGCGAAGCGATATGGGCGCCGTCGACGTCAGCATCGGTCATGATGATGATCTTGTCGTAGCGCAGTTCGTCCTCGGTATAGCGATCCCTCGTGCCGCAGCCCAGCGCCTGGACGAGATCGGCAATCAACTGATTGGCGGCCAGCTTGTCGCGGCTGGCGCCGGCGACGTTGAGGATCTTGCCGCGCAAAGGCAGCACCGCCTGGTTGGAGCGGTTGCGCGCCTGCTTGGCTGAGCCACCCGCCGAGTCCCCCTCGACGATGAAGAGTTCGGCACCTTGCGCCGCATTCTGCGTGCAATCGGCCAGCTTGCCGGGCAGGCGCAGCTTGCGCGTGGCGCTGGCGCGGTCGATTTCCTTTTCCTTGCGGCGGCGCAGGCGTTCTTCGGCGCGGTCGATGGCCCAATCGAGCAGCTTGCCGGCTTGCTGGGGGGAGGCGGCGAGCCAGTGGTCGAAGGCGTCGCGCAGCGCCGTGTCGACGATGCGCGTGGCCTCGCCCGAGGCGAGCTTGTCCTTGGTCTGGCCGGCGAATTCGGGTTCGCGAACAAAGACCGAGAGCATGGCCGAGCAACTGGTCAGCACGTCTTCGGCGGTGAGGCTGGCAGCGCCCTTGTTCTTGGTCAGCTCGGCATAGTTCTTGAGACCGCGCAGCAGCGCCATGCGCAGGCCGGCTTCATGCGTGCCGCCATCGGGGGTGGGCACGGTGTTGCAATAGGACGACATGCCGCCATCGCCCAGCGTCCAGGCGATGGCCCATTCGACCGAAGCATGGCTGCCCGGCTTGCCGCTCTTGCCCGAGAAAATCTCGTCGGTGATGCGGGTTTCGCCCTCGATGCGCGCAGCCATGAAATCCCTGAGGCCGCCGGGATAGTGAAATACCGCCTTGGCCGGTACATCGTCACTGGCCAGGCTCTCGTCGCAGCTCCAGCGCAATTCGACGCCGCCGAACAGATAGGCCTTGGCCCGCGTCATGCGGAAGATGCGGCCGGGCGAGAAATGCGCCGTGGGCCCAAAAATTTCCGGATCGGGATGGAAGCGGGTCGTGGTACCGCGCCGGTTCTGCACGCGGCCGATATTTTCCACGTCCTGCACCACTTTGCCGCGCGAGAAGACGATACGATAGAGCTGCTGTTCGCGCGCCACCTCGACCACCATGTCGTCTGACAGCGCATTGACCACCGAAACGCCGACGCCGTGCAGGCCGCCCGAGGTTTCATAGGCCTTGGAGTCGAACTTGCCGCCGGCGTGGAGCACGGTATGGACGATCTCGAGCGTCGAGCGGCCGGGGAATTTGGGGTGCTTTTCGACCGGAATGCCGCGTCCATTGTCGCCGATGGTCAGATAGCCATCGGCGCCCAGATGCACCTCGATGCGGGTGGCGTGGCCGGCAATGGCCTCGTCCATCGAGTTGTCGATCACCTCGGCATAGAGGTGGTGATAGGCATTGGCGTCGGTGCCGCCGATATACATGCCCGGGCGGCGGCGCACCGGCTCGAGCCCTTCGAGAACCTCGATGTCGGCGGCGCTGTAACTGTCCGGCGGCGGCACGCTGCCCCGCGCGGCCGGCTTGGCCAATGCTGGCTTGGGCTGGGGGGCACCACCGAAAAGATCATCAGGCTGCGACATGCAGGGTCCACGAATAAAGGGGGCGAATCAGGGGCAGGCGAGCCTGCACAATATCGCAGTGTGCCGTTCCCGTCCTGTTCCGGGGTGTTTTCCCCCGAAAAGCACGTGGAGCGCCAGCGGCCTGTCGCGCGTTCAGTCTTGGTTCAGCTGCCATTTGAGATGGTGGCGAGGTTGCAGGGATGAATGTTGAAACCGAACCGTTCTTTCCCTTGTCGTCACCTTCTCGCTCGTCCGGGTGGGCCATGCCGCCCCAAAACTGGATTGCCCGGACAGGCCGGGCCATGACGGCACGGAGGACAGCGTCTCCGTTTGGTTGCAGACAAACAAGGTGAAAGGAGATTGGCGATGAAAGCGATATGGGTCCCGATCATGGCTTTGGCAATGGGCGTTGCCCTGTCCGGCACCGCCAGCGCGCAAGGCAGCTTTGGTTTCGGATTTCGGTTCGGCGACCAGCTGACGGATTTTTATCCCCAGCGCGCGCTCTGCCTGACCGACCGGCAGATCCGCGAGGCGATCGCCCGGCGCGGCTATACCGATATTGCCCTCAACGTGCCCAATGAGAGACGAATTCAGGTGCGCGCGGTGCGCGATGGCTGGGTCTATCTCATCGATTTCGACTTCTGCGCCGACCGGGTACGTGGGGTAAAGGCGCTGCGGCCGGCGCGGTAAGGCATTTGTCGGTACTTCTCTTGGCCTCCCAGCTGACGGGGGAGCGCCCTGCGCGGGGGGCTTGCGCGTGGGGCAGGGACCTTCGAGAGGGGAAGGGACAGGTTTATCCGAACAATTTCGTCCCAAGATAAGCCGCCAAGTTTACCCCTCGTTTGCTTCTTGAAAGCACTTTCTTAAGTGCGCGCTGCTAAAAGGATGGACATACGGTTTTTTGTTTGGAGTTGCCGTATGCGAGCCGAAAACGGGTCCAGTTCCGCGTATCCAGCGACCCTCGAAAGTTCTGCTTTCTCTAGCGTTTGGCCGCAAGCCGGGTTGTTTAGTATTGCGTACCGGCTGGCGGCGCTGCGCGCTCCGCGGATGGGGGTGCTCGCTGTGGTGAGTGCTGTTTTCTATCTGTTTTGACCTCCCTTGCATGTTTATTCGGCCTCGAATAGGATTTTTCTATCGTCCATTCGAGAGCGGGGAGGGGTGCATGATCATGTTTTACACGCATCGCCAGCGTGGCCCCGTTGATGCCCTGTGGCAGACGCTGCAGGGCTGACCAGGCCGGTCCGGACGTTTCGCGCGATCCTCTTGCTTCTGGTTTGCCCTTTCTGCGGCAGCCGGCCGTGTAGCGGCCAGGTTGCCTCCTGATGGCAATGGCGCTTTTTGCGCCGATCCAGAGAGCTTGTTTCCATGGCGACGATCAGCCTCCGCAATGCGGGCCTGCGCTCCAGCGCTGTTCTGTTTTCCAATCTGACTTTCACCCTCGGCGATGGCGACCGGCTGGGCCTTGTCGCGCCCAATGGACGGGGCAAATCCACCCTGTTGCGCGCCTTGCTGGCCGAAACCGAACTGAGCGAAGGCGAAATCACCCGCTCGCGCGGGTTGACGCTGGGCTATGTGCCCCAGGATGTGCCGCCCGAGGCGCTGCAACTGGCGGCGCGCGATTTTGTCGAGACGGCTCTGCCTCGGGACGAACGCGAGACCGAGGGCTGGCGCGCCGATGTGGCGCTCGATGAACTGGGTTTTCCGCTCGATCTCGTCACCCGGCCCCTCGGCGCGCTCAGCGGCGGCTGGCAGCGCATGGCGCTGATCGCGCGCGGCTGGGTGAGCAATCCCGATCTGCTGCTGCTCGATGAGCCGACCAATCACCTCGATCTCGGGCGCATTCTGGCGTTGGAGCGCTGGATTGCCGGACTGCCGCGATCGACCCTGTTGATCGTCGCCAGCCACGACCGGCAATTTCTCGATGCGGTGACCAATCGGACGCTGTTCCTGCGGCCCGAGGCTTCACCGTTTTTTCCGCTGGGCTACAGTGCGGCTCGGGCGGCGCTGGACGAGGTAGATCAGGCGCTGGAGGCGCAGCGGCAGCGCGATCTTCGCGAAGCGACGCAATTGCGCAAGCAGGCGGCCAAGCTCACCAATATCGGCATCAATTCGGGCAGCGACCTGCTTACCGTCAAATCCAAGCAATTGCGGGAGCGGGCCGAAAAGCTCGAAAACAAGCTCGTGGCCGTGCACAAGGAACGCACCGGCAAGGTGATGCTGGGCAATAGCGGCGCCGAGGCCAGGGTGATGCTGGCGCTCGAAAATCTTCCGGTGACGACGCCGGACGGGCAAGTGCTGTTCAGTGTGGAGAAATTGCTGATGTTCCAGGGCGACCGTGTGGTGCTGCTGGGGCGCAACGGGGCCGGGAAGTCGCAATTGATGCGCTTGGTGGCGCGGGCGCTCGGGGGCGAGGCGATTGCGGGCTTGCGCATCAGTCCCCAGCTCGTGCCGGGCTATCTCGACCAGTCGCTCGACTGGTTGCCGCTCGCTCGCACTCCGCTTGACTATCTGATGAGCGAATTCGACGAGGGGGACAGTCGCTCGGTCAGCCTGCTCGCCGGAGCGGGTTTTGAGCCCGAGCGACAGGGCAAACCCATTCGTACCCTGTCGCTGGGGCAAAGGGCGCGGCTGGCGCTGCTCGCCTTGCGCCTCCGCCGGCCCAATTTCTACCTCCTCGACGAGCCGACCAACCATCTCGACATTCCCGGTCAGGAGCAGCTTGAGGCCGACATCGCCGAGCACGGCGCGACCTGCCTCGTCGTCTCGCATGATCGCGCCTTTCTGCGTGGAGTCGGGACGCGCTATTTCCAGATCGTCGGCAGGCGGCTTTGCGAGGTGGAGGGGCCGGAGGCGTTCTTCGCCGCGATGGAAGAAACCTGAGCCGGTCGGCGAAACGTTACCTGTCTTTCCCGGGGGCGCGCCCCGGGAAGGGATCGCGCATTTTTCACCGATGGGACGAAAACCCCGACGCAAGGGTAACGCTCCGCCAGAGCATGTCTGGCGAAAGTGGGACCGGTTTCGCGGAAAAGCCATGCGCAAAACAAAGGGTTAAAGCGCAGGGAGCGAATCTGAAAGAAATGCGACGCGTTAGCGTTCCCTAACCATTTCCTAACCAAAACCGGACCGTCCCCGCTGTTCCCGCACTTCGCTCTGGACGAGAACAAAAATCGAACATATAAGAACATTACGGAAACAGGAGACGGAAATGCTCGATTTTCTCAAGGACTTCGCTGCCTTCGTAACCCTGGGCGCCTTCACCATAGGTTCGCTCACCTGGATGGAAATTCTTACCAAATTGGTGTGATCCCCTGTGGAATTCCCCCGCGGTGATTTGACCAGCCCGCCGCAGGTGGCCCAAGTTCGGGACAGGAGACCTTTATGCGCGGCCCCGGCTTCATCCATCTACACGTTCATTCCGCCTTCTCGCTTCTGGAAGGCGCCCTGCAACTCGAAACCATCCTGAAACTGGCGGCCGAAGACGCGCAGCCGGCGCTGGGCATTGCCGATACGGGCAATCTTTTCGGGGCGCTGGAGTTTTCGGAAAAAGCGACCAAGAAGGGCATCCAGCCGCTGATCGGGGTGGAACTGCCCATCGATTTCGCTGCCGCCGAGGAGCGGGTCAGCGAGCGCGGCCACGTCGCCTGGGCCGGAAAGTCCAGCGTCGTGCTGATGGCGCAGTCGGAGGTCGGGTTCGCCAATCTCTCGCGGCTGGTGTCGCGGGCCTATATGGAGGGCGAGGACGGCCTGGCCCGGGCCAAGCTTGATTGGCTGTCTCCCGATAGTCTGGCGGGGCTTATCTGTCTTTCCGGCGGGCCAGAGGGCGCCATCGACATGCCCTTCGCCCATGGGCAGGACGCCAATGCCATTCGCCGGCTCGACCGGCTGGCTGAGCTGTTCGGCGAGCGTTTCTATATCGAATTGCAGCGTCACGGCCGGCCGCAGGAGCTCACCGTCGAGCCGCGGCTGATCGACTATGCCTATCGCAAGGGCGTGCCGCTGGTGGCGACGAACGAGCCCTTCTTCAAGACGGAGAAGGAATTCGAGGCGCATGATGCGCTGCTGGCCATTGCCGGCGGTTCGGTGCTGGCACAGACCGAGCGGCGCAAGCTCAACGACCAGTATTATTTCAAGACGCGCGCCGAAATGGTGGAGCTGTTCGCCGATTTGCCCGAGGCGCTCGATTCCACCATCGAGATCGCCAAGCGTATCGCTTATCGGCCGCGGACGCGCGGGCCGATCCTGCCGAAATTTGCTGCCGATCCGGGCGCGAGCGAAGACGAAGTGGTGGCGGCCGAAGCCGCCGTTCTGCGCAAAATCGCCGTCGATGGACTGGACAAGCGGCTGGAGGCCGTCGGTCCCGGCCCGGGCAAGACAGAAGCGGAATATCGCGAGCGGCTGGACTTCGAGCTGAACGTCATCGAAAAGATGAAGTTCCCCGGCTACTTCCTTATTGTTGCTGACTTTATTCAATGGTCGAAGGCGCAGGGCATCCCGGTGGGCCCCGGTCGCGGTTCGGGTGCCGGTTCGCTGGTGGCCTATGCGACGACGATCACCGATCTCGATCCGCTGCGCTATAATTTGCTGTTCGAGCGCTTCCTCAATCCCGAGCGCGTGTCGATGCCCGACTTCGACATCGACTTCTGCCAGGACCGGCGCGAGGAGGTGATCGACTACGTTCAGAAGAAATATGGCGCCGAGCAGGTGGCGCAGATCATCACCTTCGGAACGCTGCAGGCGCGCGCCGTGCTGCGCGATGTGGGCCGGGTGCTGCAGATGCCCTATGGCCAGGTCGACCGCATCTGCAAGCTGGTGCCGGCCAATCCCGCCGATCCCTGGTCGATCGAGCGCACCATGAACGAGGTGTCGCAATTCAAGGCCATGGCGGAGGAAGACGAAACGGTCGGGCAATTGGTCGAGATCGCCAAGGCGCTCGAAGGGCTGTTCCGTCACGCCTCCACCCACGCCGCCGGCATCGTGATCGGCGACCGCCCGTTGCAGGAATTGCTGCCGCTCTATCGCGACCCGCGTTCCGAGATGCCGGTCACGCAGTATAACCTCAAATGGGTGGAGCCTGCGGGTCTGGTCAAGTTCGACTTCCTCGGGCTCAAGACGCTGACCACCATCCAATATGCCGTGGAGATGGTGCGCAAACGCGGCATCGAGATCGATATCGACACCATCCCCATCGATGATGCGGCGACCTATCAGCTTTATGCACGCGGTGACACCTACGGCATTTTCCAGTTCGAAAGCGCGGGCATGCGCCGGGCGCTGATGGAGCTCAAGCCCGACCGCATCGAAGACCTCATCGCCATGAACGCGCTCTATCGGCCGGGTCCGATGGACAATATTCCCAGCTTCATCGATCGCAAGCATGGGCGCGAGGAGGTGGATTATCCCCATCCGGCGCTTTCCACCGTGCTCGATGAAACCTATGGCATCATCGTCTATCAGGAGCAGGTGATGCAGATCGCCCAGCTTTTGTCGGGCTATTCGCTGGGCGAGGCCGATATGCTGCGCCGCGCCATGGGCAAGAAGATCAAGGCGGAGATGGACAATCAGCGCATCCGCTTCCGTGAGGGATCGGGCCCCAACGGGGTGAGCGAGGCGCTGGCCGACCAGATTTTCGACCTGCTGGCCAAGTTCGCCAATTACGGCTTCAACAAGAGCCATGCGGCCGCCTATGCCTGGGTGTCGTATCAGACCGCCTATCTCAAGCAGCATTTTCCGCATGAATTCTACGCCGCGTCGATGACGCTGGACATGGCGCAGACCGACAAGCTCAGCGATTTCCGGCGCGAGGCAGGCAAGAAGAAGATCGAGGTGGTGCCGCCCTGCGTGAACCGCTCGGAAGTGGTGTTCTCGGTGAAGGAAGATCGCATCCATTACGGCCTTTCCGCCGTGAAGGGGGTAGGGCGCGCGGTCGCCGAGCATATTGTCGAGGTGCGCGGCGCCGCGCCGTTCAAGGATCTGGGCGATTTCGCCCGTCGCGTCGATCCGCGGGCGCTCAACAAACGCACGCTGGAAACCCTGGTCAACGCCGGCGCTTTCGATTGCCTGGTCGAGCGGCGCGAAATTGCCTTTGCCGCCATCGAGACGGTGATGGGCACGGCCCAGGCGCTGACCGCGGAGCGCAATGAAGGGCAGTGGAACATGTTTGCCTCGAGCGAACCCGAACCGTTCCGTTTGCCCGCCGGGGTTCCGGCGTGGAACTCGACCGAGCGCGCCGACCGGGAACTGGCCGCCATCGGCTTTCACCTCTCGGCCCATCCGCTCGATGCCTATTCGGATGTGTTCGAGCGGCTGCGGGTGCAGCGCTGGAGCGATTTCGAGCGGGCGGTCAAGGATGGCGCCTCGGCCGGACGTCTCGCCGGCACCATCGCCTCGCGCAATGACCGGCGCACCCGCAAGGGCACGCCGATGATGATCCTGTCGCTTTCCGATCAGAGCGGCACGTTCGAGGTGATCGCCTTTTCCGAACAGATCAGCGATTTCGGCGCTATCCTGCAGCCGGGCAATTCGGTCATCCTGCAGGTGGGGGCCGATGAGCGGGCCGAAGGGATCAGTCTGCGGCTGATTTCGGCCGAGCCGATCGGGGGATTGGCCGAGCGCGTCGACCGGCGCCTGACGGTATTTGCCGCTGATGAGAAGGCGCTGGCTCCGATCGGGGCGCAGCTCAAGCGTGGCGGCAACAGCACGGTCAGTTTCGTCGTCATTCGCGACGGCGGGGCGCGGGAATATGAAATCGAGCTACCTGGGAAATATGCTGTTTCGGCCGAAGTCGCCGGGGGCATCAAGGCCGTGCAGGGCGTGACCGACGTGCGGTTCAACTAGGAGGAGAGGATGACCATTGATGCGGCCGCGCAGATTCTGGCCCGTCGTTATGAGCAGGCACCGCGTGGGAACAAGGTGACGCAGCTCTATTTGTTTGGCATTCAATATGCCGAACATATCGGGAATTTTTCCATGGCAGAGCTGGCCGTTCGAGCCGGCCTGTCCAAGAGTATGGGAGCCGAACTCAACAAGGCCGTGAATCTGGCAGAGTTCGTACGCATGAAATAACGCGGAGGAGGCGAGCCCTTGGCTCTTCCTCCCCCGCTCAGGGGCTTTCACCTTTGTCCCCGCCTCGCCGCGTGGGTCTATGCGAACCTAATGACCGGTGGCGTTCTGGGCTCCCACCGCAATGGCGGCGAAATCGTCCGCCGTCTTCTCGCGCGGCGGTCATGATGCGAGGATTGTGGCGGGAGCGGGTTGCGCAGTGGACGATTGTCGCCTATATCGCCCACGCGTTCGACAGTCAGCTCGGCGCAATCACACACACGGGGCCGGCTTTTCGATTTGAGAATCGAAGAACCATCCGGTGGCGGGAAACCGCCGCATCGCTCCGTGGCGGCACCAACCGGTAAAGGAAGCCCAAATGGCTCTGCCCGAATTCTCCATGCGTCAGCTGCTCGAAGCTGGTGTTCACTTTGGTCACCAGAAGCACCGCTGGAACCCGAAGATGGAACGCTTCATCTTTGGCGTGCGCAACGACATCCACATTCTCGACCTGTCGCAGACGGTGCCGGCCCTGAGCCGCGCGCTGCAGCTCGTGTCCGACACCGTGGCCGATGGCGGTCGCGTGCTGTTCGTCGGCACCAAGCGTCAGGCCGCTCCCCTGGTCGCCGATGCGGCCAAGCAGTCTGCTCAGTACTATGTCAATTCCCGCTGGCTCGGCGGCACGCTGACCAACTGGCAGACCATCTCGAACTCGATCGCTCGCCTGCGCGAACTCGAATCGATGAGCGAAGACGATCTGAACCTGCGCACCAAGAAGGAGCGCCTGATGATGAGCCGTGAGCAGGAGCGTCTCGAGCGCGACCTGGGCGGCATCAAGGACATGGGCAATGTGCCCTCGCTCCTGTTCGTCATCGACACCAACAAGGAAGCCAACGCGATCAAGGAAGCCCGTCGCCTGGGTATCCCGGTCATCGCCATCGTCGATACCAACAGCGATCCGGATGTGGTCGACTACGCCATTCCGGGCAATGACGACGCCAGCCGCGCGCTCGAGCTCTATGTGTCGCTGATTTCGCGCGCTGCCATCGACGGCATCAGCCGTTCGTCGAGCGCTCTGGGTGCCGATCTGGGCGCTGCCGAGACCGCGCCGGCGGAAGACCTGCCGGCCGAAGGCTGAGCGGTCAGTTAAATCCGCTGTTGGCGGATTTGTCATGAACAGAACAATGCGGCCCCGTTGATGGGGCCGCGCAAGAGGTGAACCCATGGAAATCACTGCTGCAATGGTCAAGCAGCTCCGCGAGCTGACTGGTGTCGGCATGATGGACTGCAAGAAGGCCCTGGCCGAAACCAATGGCGACATGGAAGCCGCCGTCGACTGGCTGCGCACCCGCGGCCTGGCCAAGGCTGCCAAGAAGGCCGATCGCGTTGCCGCTGAAGGTCTGGTCGGCGTGGCGACTTCGGGCGTCAAGGCCGCTGTCGTCGAAGTCAATTCCGAAACCGACTTCGTTGCCCGCAACGAGCAGTTCCAGGACATCGTCAGCAGCGTTGCCAAGCTGGCGCTCGATGCCGATGGCGATGTCGCCAAGCTGGGCGAGATGCCGTTCCCCGGCGCCGGCCATTCGGTCTCGGCCGAGCTGACCGAAGCCATCGCCAAGATCGGCGAGAACATGAACCTGCGCCGCACGCAGACCATCGCGGTCACCGATGGCGTGGTGGAAAGCTATGTCCACAATGCGGTCAAGGCCGGCCTGGGCAAGATCGGCATTCTGGTGGCGCTCGAATCGACCGGCGACAAGGCCGTGCTTTCGACGCTTGGCAAGCAGCTGGCCATGCATATCGCAGCGACCAATCCGCTGTCGCTGGCCCCCGAAGACCTCGATCAGGATGTCGTGGCCCGCGAGCGCGCCATCATTCTCGAGCAGGTCAAGGAATCGGGCAAGCCCGCCGACATCGCCGAGAAGATGGTCGATGGCCGCATGCGCAAATATTACGAGGAAGTCACCCTTCTGGCGCAGACTTTCGTGATCGACGGCGAGACCAAGGTCGGCGACGCGATCAAGAACGCCGAGAAGGATGCCGGCGCACCGATCAAGCTGACCAAGTTCGTGCGCTATGCGCTGGGCGAGGGCATCGAGAAGGTCGAAACCGACTTCGCCGCCGAAGTGGCAGCGACCGCTGGCGTCAAGTAAGGCCGACGACGATCTTGCGGGCGGGCCTCTGGCCCGTCCGCCGCTCTCCGAAATCCTGAGATCGGATCGAGCATATTTTCAAGTGCAATCAAAACGCATGGGCAAGCCTTCATTTGGAGGCAAATTTGCCATAGGGTCTGCCGGGTCATGCCGGAATGGCGGGTCCGCATGCTTTCTATCATGAGGTCTTCCGATGGCATCGGCTTACAAGCGCATTCTGCTCAAGGTTTCGGGCGAGGCGCTGGCGGGAGACAATTCCTTTGGTATCGAGCCGCCCTTCCTGCAGGGCGTGGCCAAGCAGATCGCCGATGTGGCGCGCTCGGGCGTGCAGGTCGCGATCGTGGTTGGCGGCGGCAATATTTTCCGCGGTATGGCCGGCGCGGCCGATGGCACGGACCGGGTGACGGCTGACCTGATGGGCATGCTGGGCACGATGATCAATGCCCTGGCCCTTTCCAACGCCATTTCGCGCCAGGGCGTCAAATCCAAGCCGTTCAGCGCGGCGACGATGCCTTCGGTGGCCGACACGTTCACGGCGCGCGACGCCAAGCAAGCGCTGGAAGAGGGATTCGTGGTGGTGCTGGGGGGCGGAACGGGCAACCCATTCTTCACCACCGACACCGCCGCGACACTGCGCGCCATCGAGCTCGAATGCGATGTGGTGTTCAAGGGCACCAAGGTGGACGGCGTCTATTCGGAAGACCCGATGAAAAATCCGCAGGCGACGCGCTATTCGCATATTGGCTATGACGATGTGATCGCGCAGAATCTCAAGGTCATGGATACTGCGGCATTCGCCCTTGCCCGCGATAGCCGCATGCCGATAATCGTATATGCGCTCGATGACGAAGCGGGCCTGGCGGGCCTTCTTGAGGGCAAGGGCCGATCCACGCGGGTTGGCGACCCGCTTTAGGGCTGGCATGGCCCGGTGAGCACCGGGCGGATGCAGAATGACACGTAAAGCGGAGCCGCTGGGGCGGCGCCGCGGCAGGGACTGGAAGGATAGCGGCCAATGGCCTACGATCTCAGCGATCTCAAGAACCGGATGCAGAAGTCGATTGCCTCGCTCAGGGATGAACTTGGCGGGCTGAGGACCGGTCGCGCCAGCGCGAGCCTGCTCGAGCCGGTGACCGTCGATGCCTATGGCTCGCGCATGCCGCTTAACCAGGTCGCCACCGTGACCGTGCCCGAGCCGCGCATGCTTTCGGTACAGGTTTGGGATCGCGGCATGGCCAATGCCGTGGAAAAGGCCATTCGCGACAGCGGGCTCGGCCTCAATCCCATGGGCGAAGGGCAGGTCATTCGCGTGCCGCTGCCTGAGCTCAACGAGCAGCGCCGCAAGGAATTGGTCAAGGTGGCGCATAACTATGCCGAGCAGGCGCGCGTGGCCGTGCGTCATATTCGTCGCGACGGCATGGACGCTCTTAAAAAGGCCGAAAAGGATAGCGACATGAGCCAGGACGATGCCAAGAAGCAGTCCGACCTCGTGCAGAAGGCTACCGACGCCGCCGTGGCCGATATCGACAGCATCGTCGCGAGCAAGGAACAGGAAATCATGCAGGTCTAAGCCCTGCTGTTTCCGCGCCAGGAGGGGCGTCGATGGCTAGCGATCCCGCCGTGAATGTCAGCCCGGGCCCCGGCTCGGGCCTGCGCATTCCGGTTCATCTGGGAATGATCATGG
>JAHCJW010000010.1 GCA_026126125.1 Devosia sp. | reverse complement strand
GGTGCGGCCTTGACGCGCAGCATTCGCAGCAAGGGCTCGTAATGGTCGATGACGGCACGCCGATAGGCTTCGGCGTCGCCCTCCTGAGCCGAACGATAGAGGTCGCCATGCGCCTTGGCGGTCTGGCGCAGGTCGGAGGGCAGGGCGAGGTCGAGCTTGGGGAGAACGGCGGTGTGGATGTCCCAGAACGCGGTGACCAGCTGCACGGCCAGTTGATTGCCCACCGGCGCCAGCATCTCGTTGTGAAACTGCCTGTCCTCGATGAGGAAGGGGCGTTCGGCCTCCGCGTGGGCCAGCATCCGCTCGACCAGATCGCGCAAGGCTGGATTGTCCTTGCCCTTGTGGACGCTGACCACACGCTCGCTCAGCGCCAGGTCCAGCGCGCAGCGCATGTCCACCACTTCGCGCAGGGCAGCGAGGTCGTCACCGGGCGAGAGCACGCCGCGAAACACCAGCGTTTCGACGAGGGGCGCCAGGCTCATCTGGCCGACGACGGTGCCGTGGCCGTGCCGTACTTCAACAATGTCGAGGGTGGCAAGGCGGCGTATCGCCTCGCGGACGGAGGAGCGGGATACGCCAAGCTCCTGGCACAGTTCGGTTTCGGTGGGAATGGGGTCGCCGGTGCGCAGCCCGGAGGTGAGGATAAGGCGCTTGATCTCCTCGGCCGTCGTGCTCCGGCGCATCCTCATTTCGGAGTTTGGCACCTCTACCAGATCGTTCATTCATCCACTCTTGTTGTTCGCCAGCCAGATGCCGCCGTTTGGAGATCGCTCATCACGATTTTGTCGTGACCACTCGTACATGGCTTGCGTGCTTGCGCACAATTGTCTAGAAGACATCTGACGTCTGATGTCAATGGAGGAGTTTTCATGCGTTATCACCCCAAGGGACTATCCCGCCGTGCGCTGCTCGTGGCAGCCGGTGTTTTCGCGTCGCTGTCGATGTTTGGCGTCAGCGCCATGGCGCAGCCGGTTATCGACAACATCGACCTGGATGCGACGATTCAGGCGGGCATCGCCTATGGCCTGTCGGGCACGTTCGATCCGATGAGCGCCTCGGGCGCCGTCACCGTCGCCGCCAACTGGCACACGATGGAGGGTCTGGTCGATCTCGATCCGGTCACGCGTGAGCCCTATGCGGCGCTCGCGGCCGAAATGCCCACCAGCGCCGACGGCATCGAATATGTGATCAAACTGCGCGATGGCGCGGTGTTCCATGACGGCACCCCGGTGACCGCCGACGACGTGGTGTTCTCGACCCAGCGCGTGCTGGATCCGAACTCGAATTCGCTGTTCCGCTCCTTCGTGTCGTTCATCGACAAGGTCGAGGCCGTGGACGAAACGACGGTGAAGTTCACCAACAAATATCCGTTCTCGCTGTTCAACGAGCGCATCGGATCGATCAAGATCGTGCCGCGCGCCGCCGTCGAGGCCGACCCGGCCGCCTTCGGCAATCTGCCGATCGGCACCGGTCCTTACCGTCTGGTTTCGGCCGTGCCCGAAGCGCAGATCATCTTCGAGCGCAACGACGCCTATACCGGCCCGCGTCCGGCGCTGGCCAAGGAGATCGTCTGGAACCTGATCGGCGACCCCACGGCCCGCGTCAACGCGCTGAGCTCGGGCACGGTGATGGCCATCGAAGACGTGCCCTATATCGACATCGACGCGGTCTCGGCCGTGGCGACGCTGGAAAAGGCGCAGTCCTTCGGCCTGCTGTTTGCCATGTTCAACACCTCGGCGCCGCCCTTCGATGACGTTCGCGTGCGCCAGGCCTTCCTCTATGCGCTCGACATGGACAAGATCATCGGCACCGGCATGCTCGACAATGCAACGGCCGCCAAGTCCTTCCTGCCCGAGACGCACCCGAACTACCACGAAGCCTCGACCGTCTATAGCTACGATCCCGACAAGTCCCGGGCGCTGCTGGCGGAAGCAGGGGTTCCCGCGCTCGACATCACGCTGCTCAGCACCGATCATGGCTGGGTGAAGGACGTGGCGCCGATCGTCAAGGAATCGCTCGATGCGGTCGGCTTCAACGTCACCCTCGACATCGGTCAGTCCGGCGGCCAGTACAAGAAGGTCGACGCCAACGAGATGCAGGCGATGATCGCCCCCGGCGATCCGTCGGTGTTCGGCAATGACGCCGACCTGCTGATGCAGTGGTGGTATGGCGACAATATCTGGCCGAAAGATCGCTATCGCTGGGCCGACAGCGCCGAATATGCCGAGCTGACCGGCATTCTGGGCGAGGCGATCGCGCTTTCCGGCGAGGCGCAGCAGGCCAAGTGGAACGAGGCCTTCGACCTGATGTCCGAGCAGGTTCCGCTCTATCCGCTGCTGCACCGCCAGCTGCCGACGGCCTGGAACGCGGATGAACTCGAAAACTTCCGGCCCGTGCCGACCACCGGTCTTTCCTTCCTCGATGTCGGGGTGAAGAAGTAGTCTCAGTCGCATCCTTTCGGGTCCCGGATCGTTCCGGGGCCCGATCCTGCCACCCCGTTTCCAGAAAGCGAGCAACCGGCCATGCTCAACGTGCTCAACCTGATCGGACGGCGCCTGCTGCAACTGCCGATCATGATCCTCGGGATCACGTTTCTCGTCTTCTTCATCATGTCGTTTTCCAAGGTCGATCCGGCGCTGACCGCGCTGGGCGAAGGCGCCTCCATGGAAGCGCGGCAGCAATACCGGCTCGAACATGGGCTCGATGAGCCGCTGCTGACCCGCTATGCCCAGTTTCTGGGCGGCCTGGTTCAGGGCGATCTGGGCACCTATTCGGCGCGGGAGCTGCCGGTGATCGACGAGGTGGCCAAGGCCTTTCCCATCACGCTGCAGCTCACCCTGCTCGGCCTTGCCATCGCCATCAGTTTTTCTCTGCTGCTCGGCGTGCTCGCCGCCATCTATCGCGATCGATGGCCCGATCAGATCATCCGCCTCGTCTCCATCGCGTCGCTGTCGACGCCGTCCTTCTGGCTGGCCGTGCTGCTGATCCAGCTTCTGGGGCAAAAGGTCGGCATCTTTTCCCTGCTGCCCACCGCCGGTCGGCTGCCCACCATCACCGACAATTTCGGCGGCTGGTTCTTGCGCATGCTGCTGCCTTCGGTGGCGCTCGCCATTCCCGTCATCGGTCAGTTGTCGCGCGTGGTGCGCACGGCCGTGGTCGAGGAGCTGGACAAGGATTATGTGCGTACCGCGCTGGGCGCCGGCATTCCGCGGCATGTCGTGGTTGGCCGCAATGTGCTGCGCAATGCGCTGATTACACCGATCACCGTGCTGGGCCTGCGCGTCGGCTATCTGCTGGGCGGCGCCGTCATCATCGAGATCATCTTCAACATCAGCGGCATGGGCATGCTGATCATGAACGGGGTGACCAATAACGAGCCCAATCTCATCCAGGGCGTGACCCTCACCGTGGCGCTGGCCTTCGTGGTGATTAACGTCATTGTCGACCTGCTCTATGTGCTGGTCAACCCGCGCATCAGGACCATCTGACGTGATCAGAACCGAACTCACCAAAAAGCTTTCCGTGCCGGGGCTGCGCCTTTCCGGCCTGCGGCAGCTCTCGATGTCGTCCAAGGTGGCGCTGAGCGTTCTCGTGCTTGTGGGCCTGATGGCGCTGTTCGCGCCGGTGATCGCCCCCTATGATCCGCTGGCCACGGGCCTTACTCGCGGGCCGATGGCGCCGGACGGCGCCCATTGGTTTGGCACCGACCGGCAGGGCCGGGATGTTTTCTCCCGCCTCGTGCATGGCGCCGGCTCCTCGCTGATCATCGGACTTGCCGCCACCGCCGTGGCCCTCTTCGCCGCATCAATCCTCGGCGCCATTGCGGCCACGTCGGGCCGCTGGGTTTCCGAAGTGCTGATGCGGGCGCTGGACATGGTGATGTCCTTTCCCGGCATTGCCCTCGCGGTCGTTTTCGTCACCGTGTTCGGCCAATCGCTGCCGGCGCTGGTGCTGACCATCGCCTTTCTCTACACCCCGCAGCTGACCCGGGTCATCCGCGCCAACATCATCGGCCAATATGGCGAGGATTATGTCGCGGCGGTGCGCGTGATGGGGGCCTCGACGCCGCATATCCTGCTGCGCCACGTCGCCCGCAATTGCCTGGCGCCGGTTCTGGTGTTCGGCACCATCCTCGTGGCCGACGCCATCGTGTTCGAAGCTTCGCTTTCCTTCATCCAGGCCGGAGTTCCCGATCCCTCGCCGTCCTGGGGCAATGTCATGGCGGCGGGCCGGCAGCTGGTGATGTCGGGCGCCTGGTGGCCGACGCTTTTCGCCGGCATTCTGATCACCATCACCGTTCTCGCTCTCAATGTGCTGGCGGAAGGGATGACCGACGCCATGGCGGCCCCCCGCGCCCGCGCCCAGGTCGACGCCGGCGCCGTCGAGGCGGCCATCGAACGGCTGGCCGAGCCGACGCCCGAGGCCAAGGCGGCCGAGCCCGCGATATCGCTCGAGCAGCGGCTCGCCGAGCTGCGCCGCGTCGAGCTGGCGCGGACCGACCGGCTGGTCGGCGACGAGAGCAAGCCGCCCCTTCTCGAGGTGCGCAATCTCAGCATCGCCTTCCCGCGCCATGGCACCGTCAATGTCGTGGACAATATTTCCTTCAGCGTGCGGCCCGGCGAAACCGTGGCGCTGGTGGGCGAGTCGGGTTGCGGCAAGTCGATCACCTCGCTGGCGATCATGGGGCTGCTCGATCCGCGCGCCCAGATCCGCGGCGAGATCCTCTTCGAGGGCAGAAATCTCCTCACCATGAGCGAGCGCGAGCGCAATGGCTTGCGCGGCAAGGGCATCGCGATGATCTATCAGGATGCGCTGTCGTCGCTGAACCCGGCCATGCTGATCCGCTCGCAGATGAAGCAGCTCACCTCGCGCGGCGGCACCCGCACCGCCGAAGATCTGCTCGACATGGTGGGCCTCGACCCCGCGCGCATCCTCAACGCCTATCCACATGAGCTCTCGGGAGGCCAGCGCCAGCGCGTGCTGATCGCCATGGCGCTGACGCGCGATCCGCGCCTCGTCATTGCCGACGAGCCGACCACAGCGCTCGACGTCACGGTGCAAAAACAGGTGGTCGAGCTGCTCAATCGGCTGCGCGAGGAGCTGGGTTTTGCCATGCTGTTCGTCTCGCACGATCTGGCGCTGGTGGCGGAAATCTCGCATCGCATCGCCGTCATGTATGCCGGGCAGATGGTGGAGCAGGGGCGCACCTCGGAAATACTGACGCAGCCGGTGCACGAATATACACGCGGCCTGCTCGGGGCTGTGCTCAGCATCGAGGCCAGCGCGAACCGGCTGCATCAGGTCAGGGGCACCGTGCCGTCGCCGCGCGAATTTCCCCCCGGCGATCGCTTCGCGCCGCGCTCGTCCAATCCGTCCCGCAATGCCGGCGTGGTGCCGGTGTTCCGGCAGATCCCCGGCACCGAGCACTTCTATGCTTCCCATCCGGACGATCCGGTGGCGATGCCCATCGAGGAGCGCGCGTGACCATGCAGCCCATTGTTGATAATGCCGCCGCGCCGATCATCGAACTGCGCAAGGTCTCCGTCGATTTTCGCATTCGCTCCGCTGGGTTCAAGCCGGTGGTTCTGCGGGCGCTGCACGAGGTTTCGCTGGCCGTTCGGCCCGGCCGCACCCTCGGGGTGGTCGGTGAATCGGGCTCTGGCAAATCGACGGCGGCCAAGGTGCTGATTGGCCTGTTGCCGCCCAGCGCCGGCCAGATCTGGTTCGGCGGGCAAGAGGTCCGCCGGTTCGACGCCGCGACGCGCAAGCGTATCGGGCGCGTCGTGTCGGTGGTGTTTCAGGATCCCGCAACCGCACTCAATGCCCGGATGATGGTGCGTGAAGCGCTGCTCGATCCGCTGCGCGTGCACCGGATCGGCGATGAAACCAGCCGGCGCAAGCGCGTCGAGGAGCTGATCGGTGTCGTCGGTCTGCCCAAATCGGTTCTGGACGCCATTCCGGCGCAGCTCTCCGGGGGGCAACGCCAGCGCGTCGCCATTGCCCGCGCGCTGGCGCTCGACCCGCAAGTGATCGTCGCCGACGAGCCCACCTCGGCCCTCGACGTCTCGGTGCGCGCCCAGATCCTCAATCTGTTGCAGGACCTCAAGCAAGAGCTCAATCTGGGCATGGTCTTCATCTCCCACGACATCCAGACCGTGCGTCACGTGTCGGACGACATCGCGGTGATGCATGCCGGCAAGGTCATCGAGTTCGGCGCCGGCGCCCAGGTCTTCGACAGCCCTGCCCAGGACTATACCCGCACCCTTCTGGCGGCGGCGCCCAGCCTGTTGCGGGCCGGCCCCGCCCACCCCTCTTCCCCTCAATCCCTCTGGCCTCGGAACTAGACAACATGACTTTTCACGGCATCATTCCGCCCATCGTCACCCCGATCAACGCAGACGGCACGGTCAATTTCGGTGATCTCACCCGCCTGGTCGAACATCTGATCGCCGCGGGCGTGCACGGCATCTTCGCCCTCGGATCGACCGGCCAGGTGGCCTATCTCTCCGAAGAAAACCGCGTCGCCGTGGTTCGGGCCATCTGCACCACCGCCGCCGGTCGCGTGCCGGTCATCGCCGGCGCCATGGAAGTGAGCGCCCCCGGCGTCATCCGCACCGCCCGCGCCATGATCGAGGCGGGCGCCGACGCCATCGTCACCACGGCGCCGCTCTACACCATCAATGACGAAGCCGAGATCGCCGAACATTTCCGCATGGTTGCGGCGGGCATCGACGTGCCGCTTTTCGCCTATGACATTCCGGTGCGGGCCCACAAGAAGCTGTCGCCGCGCCTCCTTGTCCAGCTCGGCAAGGAAGGCGTCATCGTCGGGGTCAAGGATTCCTCCGGCGACGATGTCGGCTTCCGGCGCCTCATCGCCATGAACCGCGCCGCCGGAAAGCCGCTGGCGCTGTTTACCGGCCATGAAGTGGTGGTCGATGCCATGGCCATGATCGGGGCCGACGGCGCCGTGCCGGGCCTCGCCAATGTCGATGCCGCCGCCTATGTGCGGCTGTGGAACGCGGCCAAGGCCGGCGACATGAAGACGGCGATGGAAGAGCAGGAATATCTCAATCGTCTGTTTGAGATCGTCTTCGTCGCCACCGGCCGCTCCGGCGATGCCGCCGGTGTCGGGGCCTTCAAGGCGGCGATGGGGCTGAAGGGGCTTTTGAGCTCCGCCTCCCTGACCGCGCCGCTGAAGCCGCTCGATGCGCCGACGCTCGAAGCCATCGGCAAGATCGTCAGCGAACTGAACGCCCTGGCGGCCTGAGCTCCATATCGGCAACGGGGCTGCCCCGTTGCCCCCTGTGTGAAAGGATGCGAAATGGCCGATATGCTGGAGCGCCTGCGGGGCGGGCTGGTTGCCTCCTGCCAGCCGGTCGATGACGGCCCCATGGATGATCCGGTCATTGTTGCCGCCATGGCTCGCGCCGCCGTGGCGGGGGGAGCGGTGGGGCTGCGCATCGAAGGCATCGACAATCTGCGGGCGGTGCGGCCGGTCGTCGATGTTCCCATCATCGGCATCGTCAAATCCGACCTCGTGGACAGCCCGGTTCGCATCACCGTCGCCATCGCCGATGCGCTGGGTTTGGCGCAAGCGGGCGCCGATATCATCGCCTATGACGCCACCAGCCGCCCCCGCACCGATCCGCGCGACAAGGTGCTGCGCGCCATTGTCGAGAGCGGCAAGTTCGCCATGGCGGATTGCTCGACGCTGGAGGATGGCCAAACCGCTCTTGCCGCAGGCGCCGCGATCCTGGGCACCACGCTTTCGGGCTATACCGCCGAGACCGCGGGCCGCCATGACGGGCCGGATCTGGGCCTCATCGCCGCCTTCAAGAGCCTCGGCAGCGGCTTTGTCATGGCCGAGGGCCGCATCAATACGCCGGACCTGGCGGCCCGGGCCATCAAAGCCGGCGCCGATGCGGTGACGGTGGGCAGCGCGCTGACCCGGCTCGAACATGTGACCGGCTGGTTCGCCGAGGCCGTGAGAGCGCCGCGATGACGGTGTCGGGCTTTGCCGTTGATCTGGGCGGAACGAAGATCGCCGTGGCCCGCGTGGAAAACGGTGCGGTTGTCGAACGCCGTCAACAGCCTACCCAGGCCGATGCCGACCTGAACGGTCAATTGCAGGCCATGGCGGCGCTGCTCGACGCGGTGGGTTATCGGGCCAATGATCCGCTGGGTGTCGCGGTGGCGGGGCGGATCGACCGCGCGGGCAATTGGCACGCGGTCAATGGCGATATCCTGCGCTCGATCGCTGCTGCGCCGTTGGGGGCGCGCCTGCGGGAAATGTTCGGGCTCCGGACATTGGCGAGCAACGATGCGGCGGCGGCCGCCTTGGCCGAATATCGGCTGGGCGCGGGCGTCGGCGCCGATAATTTCGCCTACCTCACCGTGTCCACCGGGGTGGGGGGCGGGCTGGTGCTCGGCGGCCGCCTGGTCGATAGCGGCAATGGGCTGGCCGGCCATGTCGGCTTTGTCTCCTCTCCCCTTGGCCAGACGCGTTGCGGCTCGGGCCGGATGGGCACGGTGGAAAGTGTCGCGTCCGGACGGGCTATCGCCGCGGCGGCGGGGACCGACGAGGCCAAGACGCTGTTCGCCGACGACCCCGACCATCCGGCCATCGAGCGCTCCGCGCGCGCGGTCGCCATTCTCGTCGCCGATCTGACTGCCGCGCTCGGCCTCGACAGGGTTGCGGTCGGTGGCGGCATCGGCCTGGCGCCGGGCTATCTTGGCAAAGTTCAAGCCCAGCTCGATGCGGAGCCGGAGCTGTTCCGCCCACAGATGCGGGCCGCCCGGCTCGGCGCCGACAGCGGGCTTGTCGGTGCGCTGATCCGGTGCATTGAAGACAGAAGCTAACAGCGCGTCGCGTTTCTTTCAGTTTCGCTCCCTGCGCTTTAGCTCTTTGTTTTTACGCATGTCTTTTTCCCGAAACCGGGACCACTTTGGAGAGACATGCTCCAAAAGCGCGGCGGCGAGGCGCTCGGTCGCGCAGACATTTCCGTTTTTTTGCTCTTTCTGCGATCGTGTCGCGGTGATGCAGCGCGCTGCATTCGTTTTTACCGCCCGAGGATTTCCGCCCGTGCCCAGATTTGCCGCCAATCTGTCGTTTCTCTACCCCGAAGTGCCGCTGATCGAGCGCATCGCCAAGGCTGCCGCCGATGGTTTCGGCGCGGTCGAATATGTCTCGCCCTATGAGCTGGACAAGGACGATATTGCCGCGGCGCTCAAGGCGGCCGGTGTCGTGCAGGCGCTGTTCAACCTGCCGGCCGGCGATTGGGCGGCAGGGGAGCGGGGCATTGGCTGTTTGCCGGACCGGGTGCAGGAATTCCGCGCCGGCCTCGACACCGCCATCGCCTATGCCCGGGCGCTCGATTGCAGAACGCTCAATTGCCTGGCCGGGCTGGCGCCGGACGGCCGCGACATGGCGGAACTCGACCGTACCCTGGCCGACAATCTCGCCTTTGCCGCGCCGCGCCTCGCCGAGGCCGGCATTGCGCTGGTGTTCGAGCCGATCAACCGGCGCGACATGCCGCGTTATCACGTCGCCACCACCGACCATGCCGAAAGGATCATGGCCATGGCTGGCGTCGATAATCTCAAGATCCAGTATGATTTCTATCACATGCAGATCATGCAGGGCGATCTCGTGCCCACTTTCGAGCGTCTGTTCGAGCGCATTGGGCACGTGCAGATCGCCGATACGCCCGGCCGCAACGAGCCAGGCACCGGCGAGATCAATTTCGACTTCATCCTCAAGGCGCTCGATCGGCTGGGTTATGCCGGCTGGGTGGGCTGCGAGTACAAGCCCATGACCACGACCAGCGAGGGCCTGGGCTGGATGGCGCCCTATCGGCGAAAGGGCTGAGCCATCACCCTCGGATCATCGCCCTTGGTGTGATGGCTCGGCCTGCGCCAGCATGGCGGTTTGTCAGGGCGCCGGAATGGGGGTGGCTTCGGCCGTGGGCTGAGCCTGTCCGTTGAGGCTGAGCACGGCTTCATGCTGGCTGAGAAAGACCCGGCCATTGAGGTGTTTGAGGAAATCGGTGCCCCGCAGCCGATCCATCACCGGGCCCTTGACCTCGGAGAGATGAAAGCCAAGGCCGACATCGCCCAGGCGGTGATTGATTTCCTCGAGGCTTTCGAGCGCGGAGGCGTCGATGGCATTGACCGCCGAACACATCAGGATGACGTGCTTGAGGGCCGGCCGTTCGGCGACATGGGCGGCGATGGTGTCCTCGAGAAAGCGCGAATTGGCGAAATAGAGGCTTTCATCGACCCGGATCGAGAGGATTTCCGGGGTGGTGATGACCGAATGCCGCTCGACATTGCGGTAATGCTCGGTGCCGGGCACCTGTCCGACGATGGCCGTGTGCGGCTTGCTGGTGCGATAAAGATGCAGCAGCAGCGAGAGCAGGACCCCGGCGACGATACCCAGCTCCACCCCCCAGCCCAGCGTGACGATGATGGTGGCGGCCATGGCGGCAAAGTCGGATCGCGAATAGGCGAAGACGCGGCGCAGCGTGGCGAGATCGACCAGCGAGAGGACGGCGACGATAATGGTGGCGGCCAGCGTTGCCTGCGGCAGGTTGGCCAGCAAAGGGGTCAGGAACAGCGCGGCCAGGGCGATGCCGATGGCGGTGAACACGCCGGCGGCGGGCGTCTGGGCGCCGGCGTCGAAATTGACCACCGAGCGGGCAAAGCCGCCGGTGACCGGATAGCCCGAGGACAGTCCGGCGGCGATATTGGCCGCGCCCAGACCGATCAGCTCCTGATCCGGATCGATGCGCTGGCGCCGCTTGGCCGCCAGCGTCTGACCGACCGAGACCGATTCAACAAAGCCCACCACCGAAATAAGGAAAGCGGGAACGAGCAGCGCCGAGACCAGGTCGAGCGTCAGGGCGGGCGCGCCGAAGGCCGGCAGGCCCTGCGGGATGGCGCCGACCAGAGCCACGCCGCGCGCCCCGAGATCAAAACCGGCGGCCAGGGCGACGGTGACGGCGACGGCGAGGATCGGCGCGGCCTTGGCCAGCATATCGGCCAGGCGCTTGGCCACGCCGATCGAGACCAGCAGCGATTTGAGATATTTGCGGGCGAAATAGAGAAAGGCCAGAACGCCGAGGCCGATGGCCAGCGTCACCGGATTGATGGCGCCAAGCTGGCTGGCAAGGGAGAGGACGATTTCGGGCAGGGTGCCGCCGCCGCCCGACAGGCCCAGAATATGGCGCAGCTGGCCTGCGGCGATCAGCAGCCCCGAGGCGGTGATGAACCCCGAGATCACCGGATGCGACAGGAAATTGGCGAGAAAACCGAGGCGGAAAATCCCCATGACCACGAGGATGCCGCCCGAAAGCAGCGCCAGGGCGATGGCGGCGATGAGATAATCGAGCGTGCCCTGGGCGGCGATCTGCCCGACGGCGGAGGCGGTCATCAGCGAGACGACGGCGACCGGCCCGACCGCCAGCGTACGGCCGGTGCCGAAGATGGCATAGGCCACCAGCGGCAGGATGGAGGCGTAAAGACCGACTTCCGCCGGCAGGCCGGCCAGCATGGCATAGGCCAGCGATTGCGGGATCAGCATGATCGTGACGATCACCGCCGCCAGCAGGTCGCTGGTCAGTACCGTGCCGTCATAGGTTTTGACCCATTGCAGGAACGGGAAGTATCGGGAAATCTTGGTCATGAACGGATCGCTGGCTGTAGAGCAGGGGAGGCGCCGCTTTGCTCAAGCGGCGGTTTAATTCTTTGTTTTTACGAAGATCTTCCCCAAGAGCGGGGCGCTCCTCGGAGATATGCGCTATTGGGTATGGACGATTACGGAGTGGTCTTCGCCCCTGGCCCCCTCTCCTCTTAGGGGCGAGGGGGCGATCTTTCAGATGGGAGCAATGCGCTTCAGCTCATTGTTTTCGCGCATGTCTTTATCCCGAAACCGGTTCCCACTTTGCGGCAGACATGCGCTAACTGTCCGCAGGAGCTAGCGGGCGAGCGAGGAATAGAGCGCGCCGGCGCGGGCGCCTGAGCGGCAATAGCCGAGCACCGGCCCCTCGAGGGGGGCCATCGCCGTCTTGAAGCGGGCGATCTGATCGGAGGAGACGCTGCCGCTGACGGGGATGTGGATGGCCTTGATGCCGTGCTTTTCCGCTTCCCGGGCGATCGCCGCAAAGGCCGGCTGGCCCGGCTCCTCGTCGTCGGGCCGCGCGCAGACGATGGCGACATAACCATCCTGGGCCAGTTGGGCGACGTCTTCCGGTTGGATCTGCCCGGTCGTGGCAAAACGGCCGTCGATTGTCTTGATGTTCATTTTTCCTGATTTCCCAAAGAGATTGAAGGGCCACATGGTCAGGCCGCCTTGGTGGTGAGGCGCGTGGCCATGGTATGCCGGGCGATCCGGGCCAAGGCAATGCCGCCGATCATGGAGCCGACAAACAGCCAGGCGTCGCCATGGCCCAGACCAAGGGCCGGAATGGCCCCGCCGGGGCAGAAGCCGGTAATGCCCCAGCCGATGCCGAAGACGGCCGAGCCGACGACGAGCGGCAGGTCCAGATCGCGGCGGGTCGGCAGATGGAACAGGCGATCAAACACCGGCGCCTTGCGCTTGAGGACAAAGGCATAGCCGATCGCCGTGACGATCAGAGCACCGCCCATGACGAAGCCGAGGGAGGGGTCCCAGGTGCCGGCGAAGTCGAAGAAGTTGAGCACCTTGGCCGGATTGGCCATGCCGGAGAGCGCGATGCCAGTGCCGAAGATCAGCCCGATGACGAGAGCAGAAAGAACGCGGGCCATCACAAGCCTCCGATGAGGTGACGGATGACGAAGACGGTAATGGCGGTCGACGTCATGAAGGTAATCGTAGCCACGACCGAGCGGGGCGACAGGCGCGCCAGTCCGCAAACGCCGTGGCCGGAGGTGCAACCCGAGCCGAAATAGACGCCGACGCCGACGATCAGCCCGCCGACGACCAGCCAGGCCGAGGGCGTGGGACTATCGAAGGGAATGGTATAGGCAGTGCCGCCGGCAATCAGCGCCGGCGCGCCCACGGCGCCCGCAAGAAACGCCGCCCGCCAGGCCCAGTCAGTGGAAAACGGCGGCACCAGACCGGAAAGGATACCGGTCATGCCCGCGATGCGGCCGTGAAACGCCATCAGCAAGACGGCGGCAAGGCCGATCAGGCTGCCGCCAAACAGCGACAGCCACGGGGTGAATTCTGTCATTTATTCTTGGTCCTCGATGTCGATAGATTGAAAATCGCATAGGCCGGGCAAAAGCGGACGATACCCGTCACGACGAGTACGAGCCCGACAATGACGAAGATCCAGGTCCAGACAGGGTTGGCGAACAGGGCCCAGCCGGTGACGAAGGGGGCGATCAGGAGCAGGACGCCAATGATGAGGCGGGCGATACGGTCCGGGGTTCCGACATTGAGTTTCATGGCTAGTCTTTCTCTCAAAAGGGGGTGGAGCGGCCAGAATAATCGGATTTATGTATCTACGCAATAACGAAGATACTGGACGGAAGGGTGATCCCGGGTGCGGTGCTAACCGCCCGCCTATTGGCAGAACAGCTGATGCATGGTGTGGATGAAGCTCTCGATACGCGGGTCGGCCAGGCGATAGTAGACCTGTTTGCCGTCCTTGCGTCCGACGATCAGCCCGGCCTCGCGCAGCTCTGCGAGCTGTTGCGAAAGGCCTGGCTGGCGAATGCCGAGGCCGTCCTCGAGTTCGCGCACCGACCGCTCGCCCTCGACGAGGGCGCAGGCGACCAGCAAGCGATCGGGGTTGGAGAGTTTTTTCAGGAATGCGGTGGCCTCGACCACCTTGTCCTGCAGCTCCCGGGCTTCATCGGCAATCAGCGTCATTTGCATCAGTCGTCCCAGGCGGCGCCGTCGAGCAGGTTCATCGGAATCTTGAGATAACGCCGGCCATTGTTCTCGGGTGCCGGCAGCCGGCCCGCATTGGTGTTGATCTGCAGGGCATGCAGGATCAGCTTGGGCATGGCCAGGGTCTTGTCGCGGGCGTCGCGCGCGGCAATGAACTCGCTTTCCGTCTTGTGCACCGACATGTGGATATTCTTCGCCTTCTGTTCGGCAACGGTGGATTCCCACAAGGGCTCGCGGCCGCCGGGCTGGTAGTCGTGACCGGTGAAGATGCGGGTTTCGTCGGGCAGGGCAAGAATGTCCTGGATCGACTTCCACAATTGCTGGGAGCTGCCGCCGGGGAAATCGGCGCGGGCCGTGCCGCTATCGGGCATGAACAGCGTATCATGCACAAAGGCGGCGTCGCCGATCACATAGGTGATCGAGGCCAGCGTATGGCCGGGCGAGAACATCACCTTGGCGTCGATATTGCCGACCTTGAAGGTCTCGCCATCGGCGAAGAGCTTGTCCCACTGCGAGCCATCGGCGGGGAAATCGGGCCAGTTATAAAAGCCCTTCCACAGCTTCTGCACGTCGGCGACCTTCTCGCCGATCGCGGTCGGGGCGCCGGTCTTGTCCTTGAGATAGGCAGCGGCGGAGAAGTGGTCGGCATGCGGATGGGTGTCGAGGATCCACTCGATGGCATAGCCCTTGTCGGCGATGAATTTGAGAATGTTGTCGGCGTGGGTGGTCGCGGTCGCCGCCGACTTCTCGTCATAGTCGAGCACCGGGTCGATGATGGCGCATTTCTTCGTTGCCGGATCGGCGACGACATACTGGATCGACCAGGTGCGCGGATCGAAAAAGCCGGTGACTTCGGGCTTGGCTGTCATGGGGTTTTCCTCTTGGTGTTTTTGGCGACCGCTGGGCGGCTGACGATCAGATAAGATTGATTGCGATTTTTTGCAAGCGTTATTTTGCAATTAGTGCGTGTAGATTGTCAGTGCCTTATTCGGCGGGGGTTGCCGGTGCGGTGCGGGCGCTTCTCCACAGGAGCGGCACCAGGATCAGGGCCACGGCCGGAAAGACCAGCCAGTTGATCGTCTGCCAGCCCGAGCTGTGCAGCAGGGCGCCAGCGAAGAACGAGGCGGCGGCAACCGTGCCGAAGACCAGGAAGTCATTGGCCCCCTGCGCCTTGCCGCGCTCGGCCTCGCTATGGCAGTCGGTGACCATGGCGGTGGCGCCGATGAAGCCGAAATTCCAGCCGATGCCGAGCAGGATCAGCGAGCCGTAGAAATTGAAGAGCTGCAGGCCGGAAAGGGCGAAGATGGCCGAAACCGCGATCAGCAGGAGGCCGAACGCCGTCACCCGTTCCTTGCCGAAGCGGGCCATCAGATGGCCGGTGATGAAGCTGGGCCCGAACATCGACAGCACGTGCCACTGGATGCCGAGCGCGGCATGATCGATCGAATGGCCGTGGCCGACCATGGCAATGGGCGCCGCTGTCATCACGAACACCATCAGCCCGTAGGAGACGACGCCGGCGGCGACCGCCAGCATATAGCGCGGCGTCAGCAGGATCTGCAGCAGGGGCCGGCCAGTATCCTGCGGCCCGCCCTTGGCCGCCGCCGCCTTGGGCTTGCGCAGCAGCAAGAGCACTGGAACGGCCATCAGCGCCAGCGCCGCCTGGCTGAGAAAACTGCCGACATAGGGTGTTCCGGGCACCGCGTCGCGGGTCCAGATCACCAGTTGCGGGCCGATGATGGCGGCGATCAGGCCGCCGATCATTACCCAGGAGATCGCCTTGGCCTTGAGCGGGCCGGTGGCCCCATCCGCTGCCGCGAAGCGGTAGCTCTGCACATAGGCGGCGTAGAAGCCGGCAATGAAGGTGCCGAGGCAGAAAATGGCGAAGGTGGCGGAAAAAATGCCCCATGCGGCGACCAGCCCTGCCGCCATGCCGAAGCCGGTGCCCAGCAGATAGCCGTTGCGCCGCCCGATCTGGCGCATCACGAAGGCGGCGGGAAGCGTGCCGATGGCGAGGCCGAGATTGAACAGGCTGACGGGCAGCGTCACCAGCGCCGGGTCCGAGGAGAGTTGCTGCCCCACCAGGCCGCCGAGGGAAATGATGATGGGGGGGCTTGCCGCGCCCAGCGCCTGCGCCGCGGTGAGTACGAAAATATTGCGTCGGGCGAGTGCCTGATCGTCCAAAGTCATGTCCATTCTCGCTTTGCCCCGGCGAGAAGCATCGCAAGGGAAGTGGCCGTTGGAGGTTAAGGGGTGGGTTGGCAGTAATGCATGTAGAGCACGCTGACAATTTCGCGGGCAATATCGGCTTCGATGCGATACCAGATGGTCTGCCCGTCGCGCCGCCCGGCGATGATGCCGTCGCGGCGCAGCAGCGCCAGATGCTGGGAAACCGTGGAATCGCGAATGCCGAGGAACTCGGCGAGCTGGCCAACGGACTTCTCGCCATCGATGAGGCGGCACAGGATCATCAGGCGATGCTGGTTGGACAGCGCCTTCATCAATTCGCTCGCCTCATCGAGGGCGGAGCGCATTTCATCCGGGTTGACGGCAACTTTATAATTCATTCTTGCGTATCTACGCTATTGCGTATATCTGGTCAATGAAAATCCTCTTCCGGCCTCGCGAAGGGGCTGGCCATGGAGTATCGATGTTATGTCTGATCACCGCCAGATCGTCTGTCCGGAATGCAGCGCGGTCAACCGCGTGCCCTCGGACAAGTCCGCCGCCGCGGCCAAGTGTGGCAAATGCGGCCGGGCGCTGTTCAGCGGCAAGCCGCTCGACGCCGATGCTGGCATGTTTACCCGCCAGACCGGCCGCTCCGACATTCCGGTTCTGGTCGATGTGTGGGCGCCCTGGTGCGGGCCCTGCCGGATGATGGCGCCGGAATTCGCCGCTGCGGCTGGCGCGCTCGAGCCGGAGATAAGGCTGCTCAAGCTCAATTCCGAACAGGAGCAGGGTGTCGCGTCCCGCCTGGGCATCAGAGGCATTCCGACCATGCTGCTTTACGCGGGCGGCCGCGAAATTGGGCGTATCTCGGGAGCCATGACGATGCAGCAGATCGTGGGATGGACCCGGGAGCAGCTGGCGCAGGCCTCCGCCACCCATAAAGCGCCTTGACGCCAAGAGGGAGGGCACGAGAATGGAAAGGCGGCAATTTCTGATGCGAGCGGCGGCGACCGAGGCGGGCATGCTGGCGCGGTGAAATTGCACGGGGAGCGCGATGTCAGGGGCCGGAGAAAACTCAAGGGTCGGACATGTTTTTCGCAAGGGGTTGTTGCGGCGGCGCAAGGCCTATTGGCTCGATAGCGGCACCCTGCATTGGCGCATCGGCGCTGTGGCCGGGCATTGCGCGATATCGGCGATAGACCGCATCGATATCGACGCGTCGGGGCGGGGGTGCCGCATTCGCCAGAAAGACGGCCGCACCCACACAATTCGCGATATCTACTGGTTCATGTGGACGCGGGAGGAGCGTCATCGATGGGGCGGCTTCGAGCGCCGGAGCGCCACCTACGACAATTTCGTCAACACGCTGACGCGTCGACACCAGCGCGTGCAGGCGCCGCCGGGCGAGGCATGACGGGAGGGCACGTCGTTTACGGCCCCCCCCCCCCGATTGCGATGTCGCTGCCCGAGGGGCGGAGATGGATCGCTGGCTCTGATCCACCAAAGCGCGTCGCGACCCCCACGCAGCGTATGGCTGGCCGTCTCCTCAGGTCTCGATGGCAAGCGTGGCGATTTCAAACGGCCGCAGCGACAGGGTCACTTTATTGTCCCTGATCTCGAGGGGGTCGCTCGCTTCTTCTTCCATCAGGTTGACCAGCCGCACCGACTTGACCGGAAGGCCGAAGCTGATGGTCGCCTCGGCGCGGATATTGGCGTGCTCGAACAGGCGCAGGATCAGGGCGTCGCTGTTTTCCGCCTTTTTCACCGTCTCCAGCGTCACATTGGCGCGATCGACGCTGGCGAAGCTAAAACGGCCGAAGGTTTTGGAGGCAGCGGCGGCGGGCGTCAGCGCACCGATGACGGCGACCGGGTTGTTGAAGCGCTCGGCGGCGCGATGAACCTCGGCCAGATCGGCCACGCCGTCATGCACGAACAGCGCATAGCGCAGGCGATGGTCGCCCAGATCGGCGTCGGGGCTGGGGAAGGTCGAGCCGCGCACCAGCGTCAGGCGCACGGATTGCTCGAGGCAGTCATAGGCATATTTGCAGTCGTTGAGCAAAGCGACGCCGAAATCGGCTTCGCTCAGATCCACCCAGCGATGCATGGAGGCCTCGAACCGGGCCCGGTCCCAGGTGGTGTTGCGGTGGGTCGGGCGCTTGACGTGGCCGAACTGGATTTCCGAGCGGATTTCGGAGGTGTTGAGATCGAAGGGGAACTGGGCCTTGAGCACTGTGTGGCGCTCCTGCCAGTCGATAAAGGTGTCGAATTCGACCTGCCGCGCCCCGGCGGCCAGGGAGATGACCTGCACCACCGTGGATTTCTGATAGTGGCGCTCGACGCGGAGGGCGGCGCGATGCGGGCCGGTTTCGATGACGGAGATCTCGGCCTTGCCATCGGCCAGCGGCCAGAATTGCTCCTCGAAATAGCGGTCGATATCCCAGGCGTCCCACTCCATCGGCTTGTCTTCATAGGCGATGAGGCGGTTGGCGGTCTTGCCCGGTTCAAGCGTTTCGCGATTGCGCGTCTTGTCGAAGATCGAGGTGATTTCGCCGGCCGCGTCGAAGGCGATCTTGAGCAGATCGTTTTCAAGATGGCTCGGGGATGCCGAGACGCTGGCGGCGGTGTTGGCGCCAGCGCTCGCAACGATTTGCGCTCCGGTCCAGCCGAGCGGGCTTATATTGCTGACCGGGGCGGCATAGGATGATGAGCCGTCGGCGGCAACAATCTTCTGCAGCGGATAGATCCCGTCCGCCAGCGCCAGCGCGGCGCCATCAAGCCCGCCATCGGCGCCGATGGCGACGAGGCCCGAACGGGCCTGGCCGGTGAAGTTGAAGAGACGCAACTCATTGGCGCCGGGCTTGGTGAAGGCCTGCGCGGCGACATGCCAGGGGCCGTTCTGGGAGCCCAGGGTCGAGAAGATCTGGCCATATTCATTGTCGCTGTCGACATAGACTTCCGGGATGGAGGTGCCGGGCAGGATGTCGTGGAACTGGTTGATCAGCACCAGCTCCCAGAACTCGGCCAGCACCGCCGAGGGGTAGGCGGCGCCGGTCGATGTCAGGGCCATGGCGCCGAGGAATTCGAGCTCGCGCAGCAGGCGCTCGGCCTTGCGGTTATTGGCCTTGTTCTTGGCCACCGAGGTCAGCGTGCCGCGGTGATATTGCAGATAAAGCTCGCCATTCCAGGTGGGGAACTTGTTGCCCGGCGCATCCATCTTGGCGCCGAGGCGCTCAAGGAAGGGAACGATGCCTTCGAGCTTGACGCGCGGCGCGCCGGGAATGCCGCGTTCGAGCCGGATGCCGCGCTCGATCATGGCGCGGGTCGGGCCGCCGCCGCCATCGCCATAGCCATAGGACATGACGACTTCATTGTGCACGGCCTTGGGCTCGTAGCGTTTCCAGGCGCCCATGGTCTCGCTGACCGACAGATCGCCATTATAGGTGGTGAAGATCTGTTCGCTGTCATATTTCTGCGCGGTGATGAGCTGGGCCTTGGTGAGCGTGCCATCGATGCCGCGCCAGTGGAAACTGTCATAGGGGTGGCGGTCGGTGTCGTTCCAGCTGAGCTTGGAGGTAACGAAATATTTGAGGCCGGACTTGTCCATGACCTGCGGCAGGTTGGCGGAATAGCCGAAGGTGTCGGGTAGCCAGACGGTCTTGGGGTCGACGCCGAAATGTTCGAGGTGGAAGCGGCGGCCGCGCATGATCTGGCGGACCAGGCTTTCGCCCGAGACGATGTTGACATCGGGCTCCACCCACATGGCGCCCTCGATCTCGAACTGACCGGATTTGACCCGTTCAAGCATGCGCTCCCAGATCTCGGGATAGTCGTGCTTGAGGAAGTCGAACAGGACCGACTGATTGTACATGAAAATGAATTCGGGATATTCCTCCATCAAATTCAATACAGTGGCAAAGCTTCGCCCGGTCTTGTCGCGCGTGTGCATGACGCGCCAGAGCCATGCCACGTCGAGATGGGTCGAGCCGACCGCCGTGATCTGGGGTTGCACTTCGGTATCGACCAGGGCGTAGATTTCGGCCGCGATCTTTTCGGCATCACCCAGCGACGCTTCGAATTCGGGCGTATAGCCGTCCCGGCGGTCGAGCGCCCTTAGGGCGCGATCGATGATGTTGAGAATGGCGTGGCGGCGCGGGTCGTTCTGATACAGCCGAACGGCGACGTCGAGCGGCGTCCGCAAATCCCAGTAGAGCTTTTCGGCGCGCTCGCTGCGCGTATGAAAATCGACGGTGAAACCAACCAGCGGCCGGTCGAAAAAGGTAAAGGCGTTGACCAGGAGAACATGCTTATTGCCCGGCTGGGCGTTGCGCTCGATGACCAGTTCGGTGTGGTTGCCATCGAGCGCCTGGGCGATGCGGCCGTCGATATAGGCAAGGCATTGCGGGTCGGTCGAGCCCGGCCGGTTCTGCCACTGGCTGGTGAATTTGAGCACAAAGGTCTTGCCGCGCGCGGCCTCGGGCACGACGACTTCGGCGGCAAACCAGGTGTGGCCCTGATGCTTGGCCCAGACCGAATGTGGGCCGAACTGTTCCCAGCTGCGCCAATCCGCCGACAGCGCTTCGGCAGTGGGGATATCGGCGCGCTGCACATGCCATTGCCAGGGCACATCGGCGATCGAGGTCAGGATTTTCTTTTCGAGGTCGGCGCAAAGCCGGAGAAGCTTTCCCTCCATCTTCAGGTCGTCGTCGAGCAGACCGAGCTTGGACGATAGGGGATTGGAATAGGTCATCCTTTAACTCCGACACCGGCGAACCCCGTGTTCATGGTTCGCCGCAACAGGAAATAGACGCCGACCGCCGGCGCTGCGTAGAGAAGGGAGAAGGCCGCATCCTCCTCCGCTGCTCGCGCTGGCTTTGCTCGGCAATCCCCTGCCGGGCCTCGTCCAGATGGCGGCTAGGTAATCATAAGAAATGCAACGTTGCAATTGTGATTCGCTTGACGATTTTTGTCTTCTGTCGGTCGTGATTTTATCAATTAAAATCAGGGAGATCGGTAATTTCAATCGTTTCAAGCCGATTGCTTTCTGGTTCTATATCGTTGCAGAATTTGTGTGATTTGGTTTCTGCGCCGCCCGGTGTAAAAGCGGGTGGGGAAGGACAGGCATGAGCAGCAAGACCACATCGAGCCGAGGCAGTCCGGCAAACCAGCGCGTGACGTTGCGCACCATAGCGGAGGTGACCGGGCTCAGCCTTTCGACCGTGTCGCTATCGCTGCGCGGCGGGACCACGCTCAAGCAGGAAACGCGCGACAAGGTCGCCGAGGCCGCCAAGGCGCTCGGCTATGTCCCCGACCGCGCCGGGGTCCGGCTGCGCACCGGCAAGACCAATGTCATCGCGCTGGTGCTGGACGGCGCCGAGGATTCGATCGACTTCGCCCGGCAAATGATCCAGGGGATCGGCCAGGCCATCAAGGGCACGCGCTATCACCTGACGGTCATTCCCGAATTCGACCGGCAGAATTCGAGCGAGACGATCCGCTATATTCTCGACAACCGCACCGCCGACGGCGTCATCATCACCCATACGGCGCCGCGCGACAAACGCGTGCAGATGATGATCGACGCCGATTTCCCCTTTGTGAGTCACGGGCGAACCGAGTTCTATACTCCGCACCCCTATCATGACTTTCATGCCGAAATGTTTGCGTCCCTGGCGGTTGAGCGGCTGGCCAGCAAGGGCTGCCGGCGGGTGATGCTGGTGATCGGCGATCACCGCACCACCAATTACCACAATATCGTCACCGCCTTTCACAAGGCCGCGGCGCGGGCTGGCATCGGGGCGGATATCCTGGAGCGGGCGCAGGGCAGGAGCCCGGCCGAAATGCGCGCCATCGGGCTCGAACTGGCCAAGGATGCCCATCGTCCCGATGGCATCATCTGCGATAGCGAGATGCACACCATTGCGCTGGCGAGCGGGCTGCAGGATGGTGGGCTGCGGCTGGGAGGCGATGTGCAACTGGTCTACAAACAGACCTCGGGCATTCTGCCCACGCTGTTTCCGGCGCTCGACAGCATCCGTGAGGACGTGTTCGCCGCTGGCGGAGAACTGACCCGCCTGCTGCTCAGGCGCATCGAAGGGGCTGAGGCCAAAAGCCTGCAAACCATGGCCGAGCCGCAGCCGCACTGGCGGAGCTAGAGCAGGGCCCTTGGTTTGGCGGAGAACGAAGACGCCCCCGCCCGTCACGCTCGGCCTTTCGCCTTGCGGAGCGGACAAACCTTCCTGAACGCTCTTGCAGCTATCTCCCCGGCCCTACATATTTGCAGGCATGGCCGAGAAAAATCCGACGACACGGGGCGATACTACGCCCCAGCCAAGAGGAAACGTCCGAGACGAGATCGCTGCCTTTGTCAGCAAGGCGCGGGTGTTGGCCCGCCCGCAGGCGCAGGACGATGGGCGGCTGTTGTTCGCCATGGACGCCACCATGAGCCGCCAGCCGACCTGGGACATGGCGATGTCGCTGCAGGGGGAGATGTTTGCCGCCCTGCCCAAGGATACGGCGCTGCAGGTGCAATTGTTGTATTTTCGCGGACTGGGGGAATGCCGCGCCTCCAGATGGGTGCTCGACGCTCAGGCGTTGACGCGGCTGATGAGCGGCATCACCTGCCAGGGCGGCAATACCCAGATCGGCAAGGTGTTTTCCCACGCCCGCGACGAGCACAAGCGGCGCCGGATCCATGCCGTTGTGTTCGTGGGCGATGCCATCGAGGAGAACGTGGACGCGCTGGCGACCAAGGCGGGTGAACTCGGGCTTTTGGGTTTGCCTCTCTTTCTGTTTCAGGAAGGGCACGATCCAAGAGTGGAGGCGGCGTTCAAGGAGTTTGCCCGGCTGAGCAAGGGCGCCTATGCCCGGTTCGACAGCGCGGCGCCCCGCCAGCTTGCCGACCTGCTCAAGGCGGTGGCGGCCTATGCCAGCGGCGGCCGCCAGCACCTCAAGCTGCAATCGAGCGCTGCCGCGCGGGCCCTTCTCACCCAGATCGAGGGACGATGAGCTGGATTTTTCTGGCCGCGCTGGGCCTGCTCGCCGCGTGGTGGATCTTCCTGGCGCTGCGGCGGCTCGATCCGCGCGTGTGGCGGCGGGGACTGCGCTGGGGAATCGGTGGCGTTCTGGCGGTGGTCGCCCTCGCGGCGCTGGCCTTGCGGCGGATCGACATGGCCATGGTGGTGGGTGCGGTGGCGGCGTCGGTCCTGTTGCGCGGCCGCATCGGGCAGTTTTCCTTTGATACCATTGCGGGGAGCGGCGGCGGCAATGTCTCGAAAGTGCGCAGCCGATATCTCGCCATGGAACTCGACCACGATACCGGGGCGCTGACCGGGCGTATCGTCGATGGGCGCTTTGCCGGCTGGGATCTGATGGATCTGGGGCCGGTCGAGACGCGGGCGCTGATCGAGGAGGTCGGGCATGACGCCGACAGCGTCAGCCTGCTCGAAAACTGGCTCGACGCCAATCGCGCCGGCTGGCGCGAATATTTTGCCCAAGAGGATGCCGGGGCCGGGCCCTCTGCGTCGGCTCAAAGCCATCGCGACCCCATTGCGGAGGCCTATGCGGTGCTCGGACTGCAGCCGGGCGCCAGCGATGACGAAATCAAGACGGCGCATCGCGAATTGATGAAGGGCGTGCATCCGGACCGGGGCGGATCGGAATATCTGGCCGCCCGGATCAACGAGGCGCGGGACGTGCTTTTGAGGCGATGAAATGTCTTAAAGCGCGGCGCGTTTCTTTCAGATCAGCGCCCTGCGCTTTGGCCCTTTATTTTTAGGCATGTCTTTATCCCGAAACCGGCTCCCACTTTCGGCAGACGTGCTTCAGCCGGCCTGTGCCGTCTGTATGCGGCTGGCCATGGAGAGGGCGAGATGGGCTTCGAAGACGACGCCGCCCTCGTTGCGGAATTCCATTTCGCCATCCATTTGCGCCACGACGCCGCGGATGAGCCGCATGCCCATGCTCTTGTCGATATCGGCGCCGGCCATGCCCACGCCATTGTCGCGCACGATCAGCGTGGCGCGTCCATCGGGCCGGGCGCGCAAGGTGATGGCGAGAACGCCGCCCTCCTCGGCAAAGGCATATTTGAGGGCATTGGTGACCAGTTCGCTCAGGAGCAGGGCCAGGGGCGTGGCGTGGTCGCGATCGACCGCCACATGGTCGAGATCGTAGTGCAATTGCGCCTTTGAGCCATAGGCCTGCTTGACCTGTTCCACCACGGGCGGGATGAAGTCGTGGGCGTCGATGTCCTCGTAGCGATCCTGTTCGTAGATATGCTCGTGCATGGCCGCCATGGCGGCGAAGCGGCTTTGCAGGTCGCGCTTGGCGGTGTCGGGAATGTTCTGCATGCGCACCAGCGCCTGCACGGACGCCAGATTGTTCTTTACCCGATGATGGATCTCGCGGAACAGCATGGTGTTGAGATCGACCGAGGCCTGCAACTCCTTGGCCCGCTCCGCGTCGCGGATCAACAGCCGAACGATCCACCAGCAGCCGAGGACAAGTCCGATGACCACCGGTGAGACGATGAGCAGCACCGAGACCACCGCGCCGGTAAAAGTATTCCAGCCCGGGCTCGTCGCCACCGAGGCGAGGGCGATGATGGATGTGCCGGCAACGCGGCGGAAGCTCACCACCCGGGCCACGCCATCGACCGGGGAGCTGTCGGATATATAGGTGCCGGCATCGGCCTGCTGGAGATGATCGGTGAACAGCGCGGACGCGCCGAGATCGATGGGGGCATCGGCGGGGGGATAGCGGGCCATGAGCTGGCCGTCGGCCCGCACCAGGCTGACGGTCGACTGCATATCGAGATCGAGCGTGCGCCACAGATCTTCGAGGAGTTTTTCGGAGAAGGACATCATGATGGCGCCGGCAAACAGCCCGTTGCGCTCGACCCGCTTGCTGAAGACGAAGATATGGTCGCCGGTGATCCGGCTGGTCAGCAGCGGCGACATGTAAAATTTCGCCCCCTCGCGCAGGGTGGTGAAATATTCCCTGTCCGCCACCGAAATGCGGTTCGCTCCCTCGATCGTGGCGTAGATGGTGTTGGCGTCCTTATCGATGACGTAGATTTCCGTGGCCGCGGGCAGTCCCTCGAGCGCCGCCTCGATCTCGTCGGCCTGGCCCGACATGGCGGGTCCCAGCGCGGTATCGACACGGCGCAGCGTCTGGTTGGCGACTTCGGCGATCCAATAGGTGTTGGTCGACACCACCTGCGAGGCGGCGACGGCGCGCTCGTCGAAGCGCTGCCGGGTCAGTTGGGCGCCGGTGGCGACGAAATAGACGAAAAGCCCGATGCACAGCGCCAGGGCAGTCACCATCAGGCCCAGGGCCAGGCGGACTGCGGAGATTTCACTCCAGCCTCGTTTGAACGCCACGGCTCTCTCCCCCAACACTGGACCGGCACGCCGCAGCGGCCCATGTTATCGCCCAATTTTGCGGCCCGGCAAGGCTTCTCACGGCCTGCTCGTGGCCTTCTGCCGCGTTTTTTCCAGTCATCTATGGCGACACCCCGACCCAGACGGGCCCCTCGACCGACCCGGCGATCCTGGTTCCGCCGAGGACGGTTTGCGGCAGAGGCGCGGTGTGGCCGGGCGAGAGATCGGCGAGGACCGTCAGCGTCTCGCCCCGGTGCCGGCGGCAGAAGGCGAGGATCTTCGGGCCCAGATCGAGAGGCTCATAGCTTGCCTCGGCAAAGAGCGCCGGCCGGTCCCGGCGCAGCCGCAGCAGGGCTTGGGTCAGCGCGAGCTTGTCGTCGATGCCCGGCGCCGGATTGGCAAGACGGCGGGCCAGGACGGCAAAGTCGAGCGCCCGGCGATTGTCGGGATCGACGAAGCTCTGTTCCCAATCCTCGGCGCCGCGATAGATGTCGGGAAGGCCGGGAAGGGTGCATTTGAGCACGGTCTGGATGATGGCCTTGCGGCGGCCGATCGTTTCGAAGACGGCGCGGACGGGGTGGAAGCGGGCAAGGAAGGCTTCGTCGGCCAGGCTGGTGGCGATGAAGGTGGCGACGGCTTTTTCGTATGTCGCGTCGATGACACCCCAATCGCTGCGCTGCCGGGCTTCGCGCAGGGATTTGAGCATGGCGCCGGTCAGTCGCTCGGCAAGGCCGGTTGTGTCGCCGGAAATGGGCCAGCCGCCGAGCAGCAGCTGGAAGAAGAGATAGAGATCATTGGGGTGGAGGGCGGCGGCGCGCTGGCCGAGGTGTTTTTGCCATTGCCCGACCGCATCGATCCAGAGTTCCGGATCATCGGCAATGGCCGCGATCAGCAGGCGACAATCTTCGCCGCGCTTGGTGTCATGGGTCGAGGTGGCGATGAGGCCATGGGGATGGCAGCGCCAGCGCCGCCGATTGGCGGCGTGGAACGCCGGAAGGGAAAGGCTGAAACGGTCGGGATGGGCGCCGACCTCGTTGAGGGCGACGAGGCGGTTATAGCGATAGAGCGCGGTGTCCTCGAGGCCCTTGGCCATGACCGGGCCGGTATATTGCTGAAAGCGGCCGGTGAGGGCCGCGATGGCTGCGGCGTCATAATTCGGCCCCGGCACCCCGCAGAACACAAGGGTGAAAAAATCGAAGATCGCGGGCGGAAGATGCGGCCGGCGGCGGCGGGCGCGGGCGATGGCCAGGCCAAGTTCGCGCCGGTCGCGGGGCGAAAGGCCCTGCGCATCGCCATAGCAACGATAGACTGCCATCTGCGCGATGATTTCGCGCAAGCCGCGCCGGAGCCCCGCCAAAGTCAGGTCCGAGGTGGCGGGAGCGGACCAGGCGAGCCGGGCTGCCCGTCGCGCCAGCGCGTCGAGCTCGGCGGTGAGCTCATTGTCCATGACCCGCAGCTTGCACCGATAGGCTTCTTCGGCGAAAGCGGGCGCCGGGCCTGCAATGGCCTCATAGGCGGCAGTCAGCGCCGGCTCGGCCTGCTGAGGTATCAGCAGCCGGGTCAACTGGGCGCCGACCTCATAGCCGGTGGTGCCATCGACCGGCCAGTCGCGGCGCAGATATTCGTGTGGGGCAAGGATTTTCTCCACCACGAGATAGAGGGGACGCGGCGCCTTGGCCCGCAGGGTTTTAAGATAGTTTTGCGGATCGCGGAGGCCATCGATATGGTCGATGCGCAAGCCATCGATCAAACCCTCGGCGATGAGCGCGAAGATGAGGGAATGGACGTGGTCGAACACCTCGGCCCGCTCGATGCTGATGCCGGCCAGTTCGCTGTTGATGAAGAAGCGGCGATAATTGATCTCGTCGGTGCCGGTGGAAAAATGCGCCAGCCGCCAATGCTGGCGGGCGATCAGCCGGTCGAGGGCGTCCGCTTGCTCGCGATGGGCGGCAAGGACGGCCTCGGTGCTGCCATGGCGGGCGAGGAGCGCCGCTTCGTCCTCGGGGCGGATGGGGAGTTTTTCGTGCCCATAGGCCCAGATGGCCAATCCGTCCGGTTCGGCGCGAAGCTCCAGATCGCCATCGGCAAGCCCCTTGGGATAGGATTTGCCGAGAAAGGGCAGCAGCAGCTTGCCGTCCATGCCGGGACGGGGTGGATGCCAGTCGATATCAAACCAATCGGCGTACTTGCTGGCGGGGCCGTGGCGGAGGACGTCGAGCCAGAGCGCGTTGTCGGCACCGCCGACGCCCATGTGGTTGGGAACGAAATCGAGGATCAGGCCCATCTGGCGCGCACGAAGCGCGGCAGCGAGGGTGCGAAAATCCTCCAGCGTGCCCAGTTCAGGATTGATCCTCGTATGATCGACCGTGTCATAGCCATGCATGCTGCCCTTCTGGGCCGCGAGGATCGGCGAGAGATAGGCGTGGCTGATCCCCAGATCGTCGAGATAGGGCACGAGGCGCGTGGCGTCGGCGAAGGTCAAGTCGCGGTTGAGCTGCAAGCGGTAGGTGGCGCGGATCGGGGTCACGGTCGCGCCTCTGGGGTAAGCAGCAGCGTGCAGTCGCCCGGCAGGATCCAGAAGCGCTCGGGCTCGACCGGGCGGCGGCCGGCGCCGTCATAATCGGGGTGCTCGCTCGACCAGCCCAGGGTCCAGCGGTGCCCCTCGGGTGGAGCGAGCAGCGGTTCGGCCATCACCGACATGGGCAGGTCGCGCCCGAGATTGCACAGCATGAGGCGGTGTCCGGCGGGGTCGGGCGTCAGATAGCGCAGGAGGAAGGCGGCCTCGCCGATCACGGCGCCATCGAGGCGCCGCGCGGTGCGTTGCGAAAAGCTCGGATCGGTGTGGCGCAGGGCGATAAGATCGCGATGCAGCGCCAGAAGGCCGGCATGGCGCTCGGCCTCCTGCCAATCGAGCTTGCTGCGCATGAAGACTGCCGGATCGGCCGGATCGGGCAGGCGCTCGAGCATGGCCGGGTCGGTGACGCCGGGAAAATGCGTCAGCGATTTTTTGCGGCCCGCAGCCACGGCCTGGGCGTCGTCGCCGTCAATGCCGAAGAAATAGAAAAACGGATTGGAGGCGCCGAACTCCTGGCCCTGGAACAGGCAGGGCGTATGTGGCCCCAACAGCAGAAGCGCGGTTATGGCGCGTTGGCGGGCGGGTGACACCAGGGTGCTGAGGCGAAAACCGCGAGCCGAATTGGCGATCTGATCGTGATTTTCGAGAAAATGCACGAAATGCTCGGGGGCGGTATCGAGATTATAGGTGCCATAGGCCGTGTCGCGCATGTCCGAGCGCTGGCCGTGATAGAGAAAGCCATATTTGAGGGCGGAGACGAGCTCCTGCGGGGTGCCGCGATAGTCGCGATAGTAGAAATCGTCATGCCCGGTGATGGCGACGCGTGCGGCGTGCTGGAAATCGTCGCTGACCATGGCATCGACCCCATGGCCGCCCTGCGCGGGGGGAGCGATCATAAGGCGCTCCTGTGGCTGGTTCTCGACCACGATAT
Source organism: Devosia sp. (assembly GCA_026126125.1). Lineage (GTDB taxonomy): Bacteria > Pseudomonadota > Alphaproteobacteria > Rhizobiales > Devosiaceae > Devosia. The sequence goes on along the minus strand of JAHCJW010000010.1, from coordinate 15,906 downwards.
AGGCCGAGCGTGGCGCGGCAGCGGTGCGCACCGCGCGGGTGAGCGCGGTGACGATGTGGTCTTCGCTGTTGTCGAACATGGCCTGGACGGCGTCGATGCGCAGGCCATCGATATGGAAGTCCTGCACCCAATAAACGGCGTTGCCGATGATGAAGTCCCGCACGGCATGGGCGCCTTCGTCATCGAAATTGAAGCCGGCGCCCCATTCATTGTCATAGCGCGTGGTGAAATAGCGCTCGCTATAGGCGCGGTAATGGTCGCCCAGACCCGCGTGATTATAGACCACGTCGAGAATGACGCCGATGCCCAGGGCGTGGGCGGCGTCGATAAAGGCGCGCATCTGGGCAGGGGTGCCGTAGGGCGCGAAGGGTGCATAGGGCAGCGTGGTATCGTAGCCCCAGCCGAAAGCGCCGTTGAAGGTGCCGACCGGCATGATCTGGAGGATGGTCACGCCCAGCTCGCGCAAGGCGTGCAGCCGGCCGATGGCGGCCCGCCAGTTTCCCTCCTGGGTGAAGGTGCCGATATGCATCTCGTATAGAACCTGGTCCTGATGGGTGGGGCCCAGCCAGTTGGTGTCGGTCCAATCGTGAGCGGCGGCGACCACGACCGAGGGGCCGCCATTGCCTTCCGGTTGCCAGCGCGAGGCGAGGTCGGGCACGGCGGGGCCGTCGTCGAACCGGAATTTATAACGTGCGCCGACCCCTATGCCCTCGACCCTGCCCCCAAAATACCCCTCGCCGAGAGCGGGGAGGGGGACGCTGCCGTGGGTTTCGATCTCCACCACGGCGCGAGTGCGACCCGGGGCCCAGGCAAGAAACTGCACTCCAGTGTCATCTGGCACGGCGCCGAAGGGCTGGGGAGCAATCATGGGATCGGCCAATAGGAGCAGGAATGCGCAGAACGGCTCCTGAGGGAGATGGTTCCCGCGCGCCTTAAGCGCGTCGCGTTTCTTTCAGTTCAGCTCCCTGCGATTTAGCCCTTTGTTTTTACGCCTGTGTTTTTCCCGAAACCGGTTCCCACTTTCGGGACACATGCTTATCGCCGGGGCGGCAACGGCGGGGCGCGTTTACCAGACATGTCCGGAGGGGCCAGGGCGCTTGAAATGGTCGGTGATGGCCAAAAGCACCACCATATGGATGCGCTCAGGGGTTTCCGGATCCTTCAGGCATTTGGCCTTGGAGGATATGGTGAAACGCCGGCCGTTTTTTTCGCCGCTGGCGGTGTAGCTGAGATATTTCCTGGTCGCATCATACGCAGCGGCCGTTACGGTAAACTGCATAATTGGTGCCCGTCGGGGTTGCCGTCTCGAACGATCTGCCGAGCCGAGCCCACGATACCGCGCTTGGGCGGCCGGGCCAAGGCTGCCCTGGGTGGCGGGCTGAGAGCAGGGCCTCAGCTTGCCTGGCGGAAATAGGAGGGTCGCCTTTGCGCGATGGCGGGGGATGTGTCCTCGGCGACGCGGACGCAGTCCCGGCCGCCATGCTTGGCCTGGTAGAGCGCGGCATCGCCGCGTTTGAGCAGATGCTCAAGATTTTCATCGTCGAGAAGCTGGGCTACCCCGTAGCTGGCGGTTATGCGCAGGCCGCCGATCCATTGACCCGATGTCCGCACGGTTTCGGCGAACAGCCGGGCGCCGCTGGTATCGGTCAGGGGCAGGAGCACGGCGAATTCCTCGCCGCCCAGCCGGCCGGCGATCGCATTGGGTGCCATGACGCTTTTCAGCCGCCCGGCAAAGTCTGCAATCACCAGGTCGCCCATGGCGTGACCATATTGGTCGTTGACGGTCTTGAAGTGATCGAGATCGACCATCACCAGAGCGATGGGAAGGCCCGACGACGCATGGGCGTTGAGCAGTTGCGCGCCCCGGACCTCGAAGCCGCGGCGGTTGAGCAGGACGGACAGCGGGTCGGTCTGTGTCTGGGCCTGCAATTCCTTGATCGCGTCGAGCGCCGCCGCCGTCAGCATGGTGAGCGCCACCAGAAGGCAGTAGACGATCGTCGTCAGACTGGTGACGAGCCAGTAGGGAGACAGAATATCCGCCGTTTGCAGGCTGGGATCGACGAACAGGACTTCGCTGACCGACCGGGAGAAGAACGTGAACACGCCCATCACCAGAATGGTCATGATCAGCTTGTCCATCACGGTATGGCAGCCGGCCTGGCGCAGGGCATAGACGCCCACCGTGCACAGGACGCCGAGGCCGGAATTGACCACAATGACGCGGGTGGAAAAATCGTCGTGGCCCCAGGTGAACCATCCTGTCCCTGCCATGGTGATCGCGGCAATGAGGAAAAGCAAGGGAAGGGGGGCCGAGGACTGACGCCGCCGGAGCATGGCGCTGATCATCAGGGTTATGGCGACCAGGAACAACAGGTTTGCCACGAAGCGCGACAGCTCGTGGCCGAGGCCCAGCTGGAAGGATTGCAGGGCGAAGGCAAGGCTGGTCGTCAGAAAGGCGACAGCGATCTGGGCGACATAGGTGTTGTCGCGCCTGCAGATCCACAAGACCCAGAATGTCGCCGACAGGACCAGCGGCAACAAAGGAGTCAATACGGAAATAAACAGCTTCGGATCCAATTTTCCCCCACCCAGCCTGCTATCAGGCCGGGCCAATCTAGGGGGGCGGAAGCAAAGGGGAAGTTAAACCCGGGGGGTGTTTCCCGGGATTTAGCAGCACCTTACATCTGACTTTCCCGGCGATGGTTCACAAAACCTCATCGCGCCGCATCGGCCATGGCGGCGAATTTGCGGACGAAATGGCCCGGCTGCACCTCGAGGGTTTCGGCCGTTGCCGTCCGGGCCAGGGCGCGCACGGCCTGCGCCTCGCGAGCAAAGGAGCGCGCGCTCATGCCGTCGAGCCTGACCGATGGGTCGGGGACGGCCGACAGCAGCAGCCTGGTATAGGGATGCTGCGGATTGGCGATTACCCGGTCGGGCGGGCCCCATTCGACGATCTGGCCGGCATACATGATGGCGATTTCGTCGGCGATGAACTGGGCGGTGGCGATGTCGTGGGTGATGTAGAGGAAGGTGATGGCGCGGGTTTCCTTCATCCGCCGCATCAGCTCGAGCACGGCGCGACGGATGGAAACGTCGAGCATCGAGGTCGGCTCGTCGGCGACGATCAGTTCCGCGCCAACGGCCAGGGCGCGCGCCAGGTTGACGCGCTGGCGCTGGCCGCCCGAGAGCTCGTGCGGGAATTTGCCCAGGGTGAGCTCGGGATCGAGCTCGACATCGGCCAGTACCTCCCGCACGGCCGCTGCCAGCGAGACGCCTCGCAGGCCCTGGTGCAGCATGAGGGGGCGTTCGAGATGGTGCTGGATCGTATGGGCCGGGTTCAGCGCCGAGAACGGGTCCTGAAACACCATCTGCACGCTGCGCAGATAGTCGAGGCGTTCGGCACGGGAGCGCATGTGGGCGATGTCCTGGCCCTTGAAGGCGATGGAGCCCGAGGAGAGCGAGAACAGCCGCGCCACGGCCCGGCCCAGCGTCGATTTGCCCGAGCCGCTTTCGCCCACCACGGCCAGCGCCTTGCCCGTCCCGATGCGCAGCGTAACATTGTTGAGCGCCACCACTTCGCGCGCCGGACCCAGCATGGGCTTGAGCTGAAAGATCTTGGTCGCGCCCTCGATGCGAAGCAGGTCGGTGTTTGTGTAATGCATGTCTCTAACCCCGGGTCAGCAACGGCATGGAGGACCAGAGCCGCCTGGTATAGTCATGGTGCGGATGGGCGATGAGCTGGGCAGCGGGCGCCACCTCCACCAGCTGTCCTTCGAGCATGATGGCGATGCGGTCGGCGAATTGCCCCATCAGCGCCAGATCATGGGTGATGAACAGGATCGAGAAGCCGAACTGGCGCTTGAGCTCGATGATCTCCTGCAGGATTTCGCGCTGCACGACGACATCGAGCGCCGTGGTCGGCTCGTCCATGATGATGAGCTTCGGCTCCAGCGCTAGGGCGATGGCCAGAACGACACGCTGGCGCATGCCCCCCGAAAGCTGGTGCGGATAATCATCGAGCCGGCTGGCGGGAATGCCGATCATGGCCAAGAGCTCGCTGGCCTTCTGGCGCGCTTCGGCCCGCGTGGCGCCGGTGTGGCGCACGATAACGTCGCGGAACTGCTCGAAAATGGTCAGCACTGGATTGAGCGAGTTCATGGCGCTTTGAAACACCATGGAGACGCTGGACCAGCGCCAGCGCCGCAAGCGCTCCGGCCCCATGGCGAGAACATCTTCGCCATCGATGACGATCGAGCCTTCCGAGATGATGGCAGGCGGGCGGTGCAGCCGCATCAGCGCCAGGGCAATGGTGCTCTTGCCCGACCCGGATTCTCCGGCAAGGCCAAGGACTTCGCCGCGGCCGATGGAGAAATCGACGCCCTTTGCGGCGGTGAACAGGCCGCGGGCGGTGAGGAAGTCGACCTTGAGGCCGCGGACATCGACCAGGGCGGGTTCGGATGACGGGGTCATGAACGGCTCTCCGCAAGGCGTTGCTTGTCGAGTTTGTTCTGCGCCTTGATGGCTGCGGCCACGGTGCCGAGCGTGCGCAGGCGCGGATTGGAGATTTCGTCGACGCCGAAATTCAGGAGCGACAGCCCGACCCCGATCCCGGCGACGGCCAAAGCCGGCACCAGCACTTCCCACCAGGCTCCCACGGTGATCGCCGAGGCGTTCTGGGCGTGATAGAGCATGGTGCCCCAGGAGACAGACATCGGGTTGCCCAGTCCCAGGAATTCCAGCGTGGCCTGGGTGATGATCGTGTAGGTCACCGAGCCGATGAAGTTGAAGCCGATGATCGAGAGCAGATTGGGCAGCAATTCCACGAAGATCATGCGCAGGGGGCGCTCGCCGATCAGCTCGGAAGCCAGGATATATTCGCGGTTGCGCAGGGTCAGCGTCTGGGCGCGGGTCACGCGCGCCCCCCAGGCCCAGGAGGTCATGCCGATGATGATGGCGATGACGGCCGGATTGGTCTGGCCCATGAAGGCGGCGATGACCAGGAGTAGGGGCAATTGCGGAATGACTAGGACCACATTGGTGAAAAAGCTCACCACTTCGTCGATCCAGCCGCCGAAATAGCCGGCGGCGATGCCGAGGCAGGTGCCGATGAAGACGATGATGACGCCGGCGAAAAAACCGACGGCCAGCGAGGTGCGCGTGCCATAGATCAACTGGGCAAAGACGTCCCGCCCCATTCGGGTCGTCCCCAGAAGCTCGTCGGGATTGGGGGGCTGGTGCGGACGCCCGACGCGCTGCATGGGATCGACATTGAGCAGCATGGGGCCGAAGACGGCCAGCGCGACATAGAGCAGGACAATAATCAGCCCCATCAGGGCCTTTTTGTTGCGCAGGAAGACTTTGAGTGTCTCGAACATGGCGATCAGGCTCTCCGCAGGCGAGGGTCGAGGAACACGTAGAGGAGATCGACCGCCAGGTTGGCGAGGAGCGTGGCGAAGGTCATGATCAGCAATTGTCCCTGGATCAGCGGATAATCGCGCGTGACGATGCCGATATAGAGGGTCTGGCCGAGGCCGGGATAGTTGAACACCACCTCGGTGACCAGCGAGCCGCCCAGAATGGCGCCCAGCGTCAGCCCCAGCGAGGTGACCGAGGGCAGAAGCGCGTTGCGTGCCGCATAGTTGAACTGCACGCGCCGGTCCGATAGGCCCTTGGCCAGGCCCATGGTGACGTGGTCCTCGCCCAACTGGCCGATCATGTTGTTGCGCATGGTGACCAGATAGCCGCCGACGAAAACGATCATCAGCGAGGTGACGGGCATCAGGCCGTGCAGCAGGACGCTGGAAATGAAATCCCAGCTCCAGGCCGGGTCGAGCGCCGGGGCGAAGGCATAGCCGGTGGGCAGCCATTTGAGCGCCACACCGAAAGTGAAAAGGGCGGTCAGGGCGATGACGACGGCCGGTGTCGCCTGCAAGGCCAGCGACAGGGGCGTGGCCACCGCATCGAGCAGGCCGCCGCGACGCCAGGCAGCGAAGGCGCCGATGACCGAACCCAGGCAGAAGGCGAGAAGGGTCGCGGTGCCCGCCAGCAGCAGCGTCCAGGGCAGGGCATAGGCCAGAACCTGGTTCACCTTCTGGGGATAAAAGCGGATGGAATAGCCCAGATCGCCGGTGAAGACCGAGCGCATATAATCGAGAAACTGCAAATGCAGGGGACCGGAGGCGAAGCCGAAGGTTTCCACCAGTGCCTGGCGAGCCTCGGGGGTCAAAGTGCTGTTCTGCTGGGAGAACATGATGTCGATCGGGTTGCCCGGCATCAGGCGCGGCAGGGCGAAATTCACCGTGGCCGCCACCAGGAAGGCCACAAGATAGAAACCGATCCGGCGGATAACGAAGCTCATCGCAGTCTCCAACAGGCAGGCGGCGGCACGAAAGCCGCGCCGCCGCCCTTTCAAGGGATCAGTTGACCGGGGACAGGGCCAGCAGGTGCAAGAGGCGCTCGGGCACGCCGGCATAGACGACCGGGCGGGCGACGGGATTGTCCGCGTTGAAGAAGCCGGTGAAGCGGCTGGTGTTGTATTCGTACCAGAGCGGGTTGTTGAAGACGTTGATCAGCGGCATGTCGGCCGCGATGAGGCCGAGAATTTCGCTCATGGCCTGACGCTGGGCGGCTTCGTCCGTGGTGGTGTTAAAGCCGTCAAGCGCCGCATCGAGCGCGGGGTTGACGTAGCGGGCCGAGGCGAAGCGGTTCTGTCCGATATGGCGCGAATGCAGCGACAGATCGAGGAAGAAGTGCGGGCTGACGCCGGTGGTCACCGAATTGATCGCCACCTGGTACTTGCCCGAGATCAGCGCATCGGTCCAGGCCGGGCTTTCCGGCGTTGCCATGGCGGCGTTGATGCCGATTTCGGTGAGGCCTTCCACGGCGAGCTGCACCGTGTTCACCCAGTCCGTCCAGCCATTGGGAACGATGATCTCGAAGGCGATCGGTGCGCCGCTCGGGGTTTCGAGGAAGCCGTCGCCATTCGTGTCGGAAAAACCGGTATCGGCGAGGAGTGCCTTGGCGGCGTCGATGTCGAAATGGGCGAAATGGCCGTATTCGGCTTCGACCTCGGCATTGTTCCACACATCATAGGCCTGACCGAGGCCCGAGGCATATTCATTGGCGGTGGGATAGCCATAGCCGGCGATGTCCACCATGGCCTGGCGATCCATGGCCATGGAGAAGGCCCGACGGAATTCGACTTTGTTGAAGGCTTCGTTGAGGCCGGGATCTTCGCTCTGCATGTTGAGCGAGAAATAGACCGGCGAGCCGGCGGGGAACCAGTAGCCGCGATGGTCGGGATCGCCTGAGAGATAGGTGCGCTCGATGTCGGGCAGGAAGGAGCCGAACCAGTCCAGTTCGCCATTGGCAGCCATGGAGAGCACCTGGTCGTTGTTGGAGACCTGCGGCATGCGCATGCAGTCCACTTCGAGCTCCGCGGCATCCCAATAATTGGGGTTGCGGCACTGAACATATTCCTGCGGGGTGAAGCGGCGGATCTGGGTCAGCGGGCCCGAGCCGACCGGGTCGGGATTGGTGAAGGTGAGCGGATCGGCGACGCCGGCCCAGACATGCTCGGGCACGACATAGGTCTGCACGATCTGGTAGATCAGGCCCGCGTTCACCTGCTTGTAGGTGAAGCGCACGGTCTTGTCGTCGATGGCTTCGACGCTTTCGAGGCCTGGCCAGACCGCCCGCAGATCGAGGGCGGGATGGGTTTTGACCAGGTTGAAGGTGAAGGCCACGTCCTTGGCGGTGAGCGGGGTGCCGTCCGACCAGGTGACGCCGTCACGCATGGTGAAGGTCAATGCGAGCTGGTCGTCGGAATAGGCATAGGACGTCGCCAGCCGGTAATTGGCCTCGCCGCCCTTGATGGCGTTGAACACCACCAGCGGCTCGTACATGAAGTCCTGCACGGTGGGCAGCACGGTGGTGGCGTTCATGGGATTGTAGTTTTCGACCCACGCCGTCAACTGCTGGGGCACCGCGGTCAAAATGGCCTCCTGGGCCTGGGCGGCCATGCCGGCCCCCGAGACCGTGCCGGCCATCAGCAAGAGTGCAATCTTATTCAAGCTCATTTGAAGCTCCTCCCGAAAACAAGTCCTCCGCCATCCGGCTTGCGGCCGAATGGATCGCATCAGTTGCGATTGGTATCTAATTGGCACTAGAGTGGTTTGAAGTCATGCCGCCAAAATCGTCAAACCTGCCGGAAAAATCGGCAAAATGGCGGGAGGAGTGGTGGCAGACCGGCTTGAAATGGTCTTGTCGGCTGATGAGGCGATGCAGGCGGGAGGAGGGGAAATGTCGGTAAAGGCGCTGTTGCCGTCCAATTTCGGTGGGCGGCTGTTTCTGATTTTCCTCGCGGTCATGGCCGTGCCGCTGTCGCTGATCTTTCTCGTGCTGGTCACCGGTTTCACCGCCAGCCAGCAGGAGGACAGCTTCGCTCAGCTGCGCTTCGTGCGCGACGCCAAGCAGGCCGAGATCGAACAATATTTCGCTTTCTCGCTGCGGCAGGCCGAGACGCTGGTCCGCTCCAGTGCGATGCGCTATTCGGTGGGCGATTTTTATGGGTTTTCCTACGCCTTCCGCATGATCGATCCGGTGCCCGAGAATGCCCGGCGCGTGTTGCAGGATGTTTTCGCGCTGGACCAGGGCGATATCGGCCAACCGGCCGAAATGGGACGGCCGCTGGTGCGCAAGGCGTTCGAATATGCCAATGCGCATAATCGCTTCCACGAGGATTTTCTCAGTTTCCTGCGCGGGTCGGGCTTCGACAATCTCTATCTGATCAACACCGCCGGCCTTGTGGTCTATTCGGTGGAGAAGGACGGCTATCTGGGGAGCGATGTCGGGGCAGCGCAGCAGGGGACGCCATTGGGTCATCTCGCCCGGACCATGCTGGGTGAGCCGGGGGCGGAGCGCCTCGTCCGGCTCGATTTCGGCCGCGATCCGGTGACCCAGGCCTTTGCCGCCTATATCGCCATTCGCATCGAGTTCCATAATCGAACCCGCGGCCTCGCCGTCTTCCGGCTTCCCGCCGGCGCGGTGGACCGGTTGGTGCAGGGGCAGTTCGGCAATCGGGCGGTGGGCCAGCTTTTCCTCACGGGGAGCAATGGAGCGCTGATTTCGGCTCCCCCCGATGGCGCGCTGCGGCCCGGGGACAGGCGCGCGGCGCCGGTCCCGCCCAGCTCGGAGCAGGGAACGGATATTCTCGACAAGGGCAGCGCTGGCGAGGCGGCCCTTTCGGCCTGGACCGTCCTGCCCTTCGGCGACCGGCTCTGGTATCTGTCGGCGGAGATGCCGACGGGCGAGGCTTTCGCCAAAACCGAGGCCCTGACGCGGTTTGTGGTTGGGGTTGCGGCAATTACCTTGCCGGTCATCGTGCTGGTCGCCTTCTTGTTGTCGCGCGCCATATCGGCCTCGCTCGGCCGGCTGACGGATGCGGCTGAGGCCATCGCGGCGGGGCGGCTGGAGCTGGACATGCCCGACATTTCCCGTCCCGACGAGTTGGTGCGGCTGACCGCCAGTTTTCGGCGCATGCGCATGGCGGCACGCGACCAGCTGGCGCTGATCGGCCAGAAAAATCGGGAGCTCGAACAGGCGCGGATCCTGACCGGAAAACCCGCCGAAGAGGCCACGGAGCCGATGGAGATCGGCTTTGCCGCCGATGCCGGTCCGGATGAACGCGACCCCGGCGCTCCGGATCTGGCCGCCTCGCCCGATCGGGGGCTCTATCGCGAGACGGTGGTTGCGGTGATGACGGATAGTCTGCAGCTGTGGCGCAAGGCCACCGGCAAGTCGAAATTCGATCTGGCCGAGGAGAGCGGCATCTGGCGGGTCAGTCTCGATCGCTCCTCGCTGCAGGCCCGTACGCTGGACAAATATCTGCTGCTCGACACCCTGCCCGAACGTCCGCGCTGGCGCGATGTGATCAGCACCGGCGAATTCGTGCTGGCCCGGGCGGCGGCGCAGGAGCCGGCGATGGCCGAGGCGCTTTCGGCGCATCTCGAGGGGCTTCGGCGCCTGGTCAAGGCCTCGCTGGACCCGGTTCGGGCCTGACGGTTTTTCTTCCCCTCTCCAGCGCGGTTGCGGTTGCCCGTCGATTCAAACCTTGACGGGCTTCGCCATTGGTGCATTCTAACGCCTGTTATAAAGGTATATATTCCAGAAAAATGGAATACGAGGAGGAGATTATGATGAAGCGCACCGCCCTGGCCGTGGCGACGAGCGTCGTGGCCTTGCTGTCCCTGAACGGGGTCGCCCATGCCCAGAGCAGGGGGGGCATCATCGATGTGGCGACCATCGGCGAACCGCCGACGCTCGACCCGATGGCCTCGACCGCCGATCTGGTCGGCATCGTCACCCAGCACATCTTTGAAACGCTCTATACGTTCGACGCCAAATGGGGCGCGACGCCGCTGCTGGCCGCCGCCCTGCCCACGATTTCGGAAGATGGCACGGTTTACACGATCCCGCTGCGCACCGGCATCAAGTTCCATGACGGCAGCACGATGGGGGCGGCCGATGTCGTTGCCTCGCTCGAGCGCTGGACGCGGATCGCCACGCGCGGCAAGCAGGCCGGCGAAGTGATCACCGGGATCGCCGCGACCGATGAGGCCACAGTCACCATCACCCTGTCCAAGCCCTACGCGCCGCTCGTGGCGCTGCTCTCGCTCAACAATGCCGCCGCCATTGTCATTCCGGCCGCCAATGCCGCGCAGGATCCGCTGGAGAGCTTTGTCGGCACCGGTCCCTACAAGCTGGAGGACCGCGTCCCCGACCAGTATATCCAGCTGGTGCGCTTCGATGACTACCAGTCATTGGGCGGCGAGCCCAATGGTTATGGCGGGGCGCGCAATCAATATCTCGACGAAATTCGCTTCGTGCCGGTGCCCGATCCCAGCACCCGCATCGGCGTGGCCATGGCTGGGCAGTACGACTATATCGACCAGCTGCCGGTGGAGTCCTTCGCCCAGATCGAGAGCGGCGCCACCGATCCGGTCGTGCTGGCTCCGTTCGGCTGGCCGGTGTTCATGATGAATACCAAGGAAGGCCTCAATTCCGATATCCGCGTGCGCAAGGCCATCCAGGCGGCGCTGGCGCCCGAGGACATGATGATCGCCGCTTTCGGCTCGGAGGATTTCTTCTCCATCGATGCGGCCTGGTATCCGGACAGCTTCGTCTGGCACACCGAGGCCGGCACCGACGCCTACAAGCCGCTCGGCGATACCGAAACCGCCAAGGCGCTTCTCGCCGAAGCCGGCTATGACGGCAGCCCGCTGCGCATCCTGACCTCCCGCCAATACGAGTTCCACTACAAGATGGCGCTGGTGGCTCAGGCCTATCTCGAAGCCGCCGGCTTCAAGGTGCAGATGGATGTGGTGGAATGGGCGACGCTGACCACCAACCGGGCCGATCCGGCGCTGTGGGATATCTATATCACGCACAGCCCCTTCCTGCCCGAGCCCTCGCTGATGGGTCTGATGTCCGATACCTCGCCGGGCTGGTGGGCGACCGATGCCAAGCACCAGGCCGTCGAGGCCTTCAACGCCGAAAGCGATCCGGCCAAGCGCGTGGCGCTGTTCGCCGAGGTTCAGAAGGTCATCTATGACGAAGTGCCGGGCTACAAGGTGGGCAATTTCAACGCGCTCGCCGCCCAGTCGCCGGACCTCGAAGGCGTGACGCCGGCCCCCTGGCCCTATTTCTGGAACGCCTACGTCACGGCTGAATAAGCGGGGACCGCATCGTCAGACCCGCGAAACCCTCCCTCCGGCTCATTGCCCTAAAGGGCGAGGGGCGCAGGGGGAGGGCTCGTCCCGCCTCAAGGCGATTGCGGTCTGGCGCGCACGACAATGTCTTCCCGGCCATGGCGGGGAAGACACTGGGCAAAGGAGCATTTCATGGTTCGGTCCGCACTCAACCGCATCTTCGGCATGCTGGTGGTGATGGCGCTGGTGGTGACCATCGTCTTCGTCATCGTGCGCCTGACGCCCGGCGATCCCGCCGCGGTCATGCTCGGGCCCGATGCGACGGCCGCCGATATCGAGAGCCTGCGCGAACGGCTCGGGCTCAATGCCTCGATCCCGCAGCAATTCCTCACCTATGTGGGCGGCATATTGCGCGGCGATTTCGGCCAGTCGATCTTTCTCAACATGCCGGTGACCGAGGCGCTGATGCAGCGGGCGGAGCCGACATTCTTTCTCACCCTGTTCTCGCTGCTGATCGCCACGCTGATCGCCTTGCCGGTGGGGGTGCTGTCCGCCTATTGGCGCGGCTCGGCCTTCGATCAGGCGGCAACGACGCTGGCCATGTTCGCCGCCTCGGTGCCCAGCTTCTGGCTCGGGCTGGTGTTCATGCAGTTCTTCGCGGTGCGGCTGGGGTGGTTCGATGCCTCGGGCTATGGCGGTCCTGGCGCCAGTTTCGGCGAGCGCATGCACCATCTGGTGCTGCCGGCACTGACCCTGGGGCTGATCAGTTCGGCGCTGATCACCCGTTTTACCCGCGCCTCCATGCTCGATGTGCTCAATGACGACTATGTGCGCACCGCCCGCTCCAAGGGGATGAGCGAATGGCGCGTGGTGACCAGGCATGCGCTCAAGAACGCGCTCATTCCCATCCTCACCGTTATCGGCCTCACCGCGGCGCTGCTGATCTCGGGGGCCATCGTCACCGAGACCGTCTTCGGCCTGCCCGGCGTCGGCAGTCTCATCGTTTCGGCGGTGCTGCGGCGCGACTATCCGCTGATCCAGGGGGCGCTGCTGGTGGTGGCCGGGCTCTATGTGCTGGTCAATTTCATCATCGACATGCTTTATCTCATCATCGATCCGAGGGTGCGCTACTGATGGCCGCCATTGCTCAAACCGGGTTCCGCGAACCCAATCTCCTGATGAAGATGATGAGCCGTCCGACCGCCATGGCGGGGCTGGTGGTGATCGTCGCCATGATCGCGCTGTCGCTGCTGGCGCCGCTGATCTCGCCCTATGATCCGGCGCAGCTGGCGGTGCGCAATCGGCTGTTGCCGCCGAGCTGGCAGCACCTGTTCGGCACTGACGATCTCGGGCGCGACATCTTTACCCGCGTGCTCTATTCGGGCCGAACCTCGATTGCGGTGGGTTTTGCGGTGGTGATTTTCGCCTCGATCATCGGGGTGTTCCTCGGGCTGATCGCCGGCTTTTTCCGCAAGGCGGATGCGCCGGTATCGCGGCTGATCGACGCCATGATGGCCTTTCCCGATATTTTGCTGGCCATCGCGCTGGTGGCGGCGCTGGGCGCCTCGGCCACCAATGTGGTGATCGCGCTCGGCGTGGTCTATGCCCCGCGCCTCGCCCGCGTGGTGCGCGCCTCGACCCTGGTGATCCGCGAATTGCCCTATGTCGAGGCGGCGCGGGCGCTGGGCGTGCCGACGCCGGTGACGCTGGTGCGCCATGTGCTGCGCAACGTCACCTCGCCGCTGCTGGTGCAGGCGACCTTCATCTTCGCCAATGCCATTCTGGCCGAAGCCGGGCTTTCCTTCCTCGGCGTCGGCATCTCGCCCGATATTCCCACCTGGGGCACGATGATCTCGGTGGGCCGGCAATATATGGAACAGGCCCCCTGGATCATGTGGTTCCCCGGTGGCGCCATCATTCTCGCCGTGCTGTCGCTGCAACTGGTCGGGGACGGCCTGCGCGATTTCCTCGATCCGCGCCTTGCCAAGGATGTGTGATGTTTGACAATTCCTTCAAACCGCAGGCGAGGGGCCTGCTGATCAGGGGCGCCAAGCCCATCGGCTTTGCGCAACGCCCATTGCTGCCTCTGGTCGATGTGCTGATCGGCGCCGATGGCATCATCCGTGATGTCGGCAGCGCCATCGCGGCGGATGATGTCCGGGTTGTTGAGGCGGCGGGCAAGTTCATCAGCCCCGGCTGGACGGACCTGCATACCCATGTCTGGTATGGCGGCACCGATATTTCCATCCGTCCCGAACAGGGTGGAGCGGAGCGCGGCGTGACGACGCTGGTCGATGCGGGCTCGGCCGGTGAGGCCAATTTCCATGGCCTGCGCGAGTTCATCATCGAGCCGGCGCGGGAAAATATCTACGCCTTCCTCAATCTGGGCTCGATCGGGCTCGTCGCCTGCAACCGGGTGAGCGAATTGCAGGATATGCGCTCGATCGACATCGACCGCACCATCGGGGTGATCCGCGAGCATCGCGACGTCATCGTCGGGTTGAAGGTGCGGGCCAGCGCGGTGATTTCGGGCGGCTGGGACCTGGTGCCGCTCAAGCTCGCCAAGAAGATCGGCCGCATTCTCGACCTGCCCGTCATGGTGCATGTGGGCGAGCCGCCGCCGCTTTACGACGATGTGCTGGGCCTGTTGAGCTCGGGCGATATCGTCACCCATTGCTTTAACGGCAAGCAGGGCGGCTCGATCATCGAGGACGAGGATCTCTATCAATTGGCCGAAGAGGCGAGCCGGCGCGGCATTGTGCTCGATGTCGGCCATGGCGGGGCGTCGTTTTCCTTCGATGTCGGGCGGGCGGCGCTGGCGCGCGGGCTCAAGCCCAACACCATTTCCACCGATCTGCACAATCGCTCGCTCGATGGCGCGGTATGGGACATGGCGACGACGATGAGCAAGCTGCTCGCGCTGGGCATGGGGGTGGAGGATGTCGTCGTCGCTTCCTCGACCGCGCCCAAGCGGGCCATCGGCAAGCCGGCCGATGACCTGCTGGCGGCGGGAAAGCCGGCCGAATTCACCCTGTTCGAGATCGCCGACACCGAACTCCAGGTGATCGACAGTCAGGGCGCGTCGAGCGTTCTGCGCCAGACCTTCGAGCCGCGTTTCGCCGTTCTGGGGGCCGAGGCGGTGACGGCCAGTCGCCACCAGCCCGCGCCGGGCCATGCCTGCCCGCAGTGCGGAGGAGCGAGATGAACGCGATCGCACCGCTTCCCGACGATACCATTCTATCGGTTCGCGATCTCAAGACCTGGTTCAAGGGCAAGCATTTGACCGCCAAGGCGGTGGATGGGGTCACCTTCGATCTCAAGCGCGGCAAGACGCTGGCCGTGGTGGGGGAAAGCGGTTCGGGCAAGTCGGTGACGAGCCTTTCCGTCATGGGTCTTTTGGCCAGGCCGGGCCGCATCGCCGGCGGCGAGGTGTTGTTCCGCGATCGGGCCGGGGCCGTGCACGATCTGGCCCGGTTCGGGGCCAGCCAGTTCCGCGCCATTCGCGGGCGCGAGATCGCCATGATCTTCCAGGAGCCGATGACCTCGCTCAATCCGCTCTATACGGTGGGCGACCAGATCGGGGAAATGATCGCCCTGCATCTGCCGATGGGCCGGGCCGAGGCGCGCAAGCGGGCGCTCGAGATGCTCCAGCATGTCGAAATTCCCGACGCGGCGCGGCGACTGGACGATTATCCGCACCAGATGTCAGGGGGCATGCGCCAGCGGGTGATGATCGCCATGGCGCTGAGCTGCAATCCCTCGCTGTTGATCGCCGACGAGCCGACGACGGCGCTCGACGTGACCATTCAGGCGCAGATTCTCGACCTGTTGCGGCGCCTGCAGGAGCAACTAGGCATGTCGATCCTGTTCATCACCCACAATCTGGGGGTAGTGGCCGAGATCGCCCATGACGTGGTGGTGATGTATGGCGGCCGCGTGGTGGAGCGGGCGCCGGTGATGAACCTCTTCGCTCACCAGACCCACCCCTATACCAAGGGGCTGTTGGCCTGCACGCCCGATGCGCGGCGTGACCTCGGGCAGGATGGGGCGCGTCGGGCGCTCTATTCCATTCCCGGCTCGGTGCCGCCGATCACCCATCTGCCGCCCGGCTGCGCCTTCGAGCCGCGCTGCGCCCTTGCCATCGAAGCCTGCCGCTCCGCCCTGCCGCCGCTGGTGCCGGCCGGGCCCGACACGGTTT
>JAHCJW010000001.1 GCA_026126125.1 Devosia sp. | reverse complement strand
GAGCGGCAATTTGCGTTCGACAGAACGCACGCCGCTATAAAGCCTGTCTCCCGAAACCGGGGCCACTTTCGGCAGACATGGTTTAAACCGCAAGATCTTCGAGCCGGAGCGAATCCGCCAGGCTGGTCTGGTCGAGCACAGCCCGCGTCGCCAGGGTCACCCGCTCAAAGACATGGCGGATTTCGCACGCCGCCTCGTCCTGGCAGTCCTCGCATTTGCGATAGGCGATTTTTGACAGGCACGGCAGCGGCGCGATCGGGCCATCGATCAGCCGCAGCACTTCCCCATACATGATCTGCTCGGGCGCCTTGATCAGCTCATAGCCCCCCATTCGCCCGCGTCGGCTCGACACATAACCGGCCCGTTTGAGCTCGAGCAGGATCTGCTCGAGAAATTTCTTCGGGATGGCCTGATCCTTGGAAATCTCGCCGATCATCCGGCTTTCCCCCTGCCCCGCCCTGGCCAGGGACACCAGGGCGCGCAGCGCATATTTGGCCTTTTGCGAAATCATCGGTCCTCACACCATCCCGCCGCCCGCCCCTCAGGGCTTGGGCTCGGGCATGACCGGCGGCACATCCGCCTCAGTCTTGTTCTCGTCAGTCTTGTTCTCGTCCGCCTCGGTCTCATCATCCGGGCCGGCTGGCTCGGAAGTTTCGGCGTCGTTCACGGGCTCTGCCGGCGGCTCAACCGGCGCCTCGCCTACGCTCGTCACCGCCGGCTCCGGTTCGGACCAGGGCAGAACCTCGTCGATCTGGGCCGGCGCGTCCCCAAGCGATGGCACCGGCTCGAGCGCGACCAGTTCCGCTTCGGGCAGCTCGATATCCTCGGCAATTTCGGGGGCCACGGGCGCCGGCGCCTCATCAACCACGGCCTCGATGACCGGCAGCGCCGCGACATCGATTTCAGCGACCGGCGCCGCCTCCACCGCGGTCTCGGCTTCGACCTCTACCCGTTCGGGCATATCCACCACGGCGACGCTGGCGACCGCGCCGCCTGCCGCCTGGGCCAGAATATTTTCCACAACGGGCAGTTTTGTCGCCGGCTCGGGCAGAATTTCGGCGGCGCTGGAACCATCGGCCCGCAAATGGGCGAGCATGCCCTTGCCCACCTCGCGCGCGTCACGAATGACCGTCGAGGCCCCCAGATCGCGCAACACTTCTTCTTCCTCGGCCGAAGCGGCGCGCGCCACAATCGCCATGCCGGGATTGAGCTTGCGGGCGCTTTTGCACACCGCACCCGCCTCGAAGGCGTTGGAGATAGTAGCCAGCAGGGTTTTCGCCGTAGCCGGATGGGCGAGCTTCAAGACATCAGCATGGGCGGCATTGCCGGGAATAACCGCGAGGCCGGCCGCGCGCGCCAGGGCGAGGGCATGATCATCATCCTCGATCACGACCAGGTCGACGCCATCGGCCTTGAGCCCTTCGGCGACGATCCGCCCCGCCTCGCCATAACCGACAAGCACGGTGTGTCCCACCCGGCGTGCAGGCATGGCTTCATCGTCATCGGCGCCCGGCGCCCCCGCTGCCTGACTGGGAAGATCGGCAGCCGCCGGCGCCGAGACCCCGGGCTCGACCCGGGCAGCGCTTCCGCGCGCAGTTTGCCTGTCGAACCGGGCTTCGAATCTGGGCCGAAAGAGCGCCACGCCCCAGAAAACCAGCGGGTTCAATAGGATGGAGATCGTTATGCCGACCAGGATCAGATCCAGTCCCTGCGGCGGCAGAATGGCCAGGGCGACGCCCATGCCGGCAAGGATGAAGGAAAATTCGCCAATTTGCGCGAGGCTGGCGGCAACGGTCAGCGCGCTCGCGACCGGCCGGCGGAACAGCAGCAGCATCGCGAAGGCTGCCAGCCACTTTCCGATGACGATGATGAGGATTGTGGCAAGAACCGCCAGCGGCTGGCTCATCAAGATCATAGGATCGAGCAGCATGCCGATGGCGACGAAAAACACCACGGCAAAGGCCTCGCGCAGCGGCAGCGTCTCATGGGCCGCGCGGCGGGCGGGCTCGTTTTCCGCAAGCATCATGCCGGCGAAGAACGCGCCCAGCGCCAGCGGGACGCCGAACAGCACCGCGGAGCCCAGCGCCACGCCGAGCGCGATGGCCAGCAACGCCAGCCGAAACAGTTCCCGGCTGCCCGCATGGGCGGTGATCTGCAGCATCCAGGGGATAAAACGCCGCCCGGCGATCAGCATGAATCCGACAAAGGCGGCCATCTTGATAGCGGTCAGGGCCAATATGGCCCAAAAGCCCAGTTCCGCGCCAATCAGGCGTTCGGCGAAGGACACGAAGGGATCGTGAATGCCGGTATTGGTGCCCGAAAGACTGGCGAGGGCCGGGAGCAGCACCATGGCGAGCACCACGACCAGAGCTTCGACACTCAGCCAAGCGGCGGCGGTGTGCCGGTCCTGCACGGCTCGGAACAGCACCACACTTGAAGCGATGGAGAGGGCGAGGCCGAACAGCAGCGCGCCGCCCAGATCCCAGCCCAGCAGCAAGCCAAGCCCGGCGCCAAGCAGGGTAGTAAAGCCGATTTGTACCACAGCGCCGGAGATGGCCAGCGCCCGCGCACTCATCAAGTCCTTGAGCAAAAAGCGCAATCCGACGCCGAACATCAGAAGGATCACACCCAGCTCGGCCAATTGCGCACCGAGGCCCGCATCGGTGGTAAAGCCCAATGTGTGCGGGCCGACGACAATGCCGGCAAGGAGATAGCCCAGGAGCGGCGGCAGCCGCAGTCGGTTGGCGAGCATGCCCAGCATATAGGCGAGCACCAGACCGGCGACGATCGTCATGATCAGGCTTGTGTCTTGGTGCATGGCGGCGCTCCGGCCCGCAAGGGCGTTCTGGGACTGATGATGTGGCATCGAAGCGCCCCGCGCAAGCGCCAAGGGCTTGCAACATCAAGGATTTACCGGGACCCGGCGATGCATCTCCAGTGAGAAGGTCAAGTTTGGCGCAATCGTGGCGTCAACTGACGATGGTGATGCGCTCGGCCGCCCGGGTAATGCCGGTATAGAGCCAGCGCGCCCGCTCCTCGCGGAAAACGAAACTCTCGTCGAACAGATAGACATTGTCCCATTGGCTGCCCTGCGCCTTGTGGACGGTGAGGCAATAACCGAAGGTGAATTCATCGAATTGCCGGCGCTCGGGCCAGCTCATCGAATCTTCTTCACCCGACAAAAAGGCCTTGTGCGTCAACACCTTGGCCTCACCCTTGCCTTCGTCGTCGGCAAGCATCAGCGACCATTTGCCATTGCTGCGCCTCAGCGCCTCGGTGACGATCCAGATCTGCCCGTTCAACAGGCGTTTTCTGGGGTTGTTCCTGAGGCATACCATGCGGTCGCCCACCACCGGCTCGTGGAAGGGAAGCCCCTTCAATTCGCGCAGGCGATCATTATAGGTCAGCCGAGTTTTGTTACGCCCGACAAGGACTTGGTCGGCTTCGAGCACCGCGCCCCTGTCCACTTCCGAGCGACTGACGACGAGGCTTTCGCCATAGCGGCCATGCTCGAGAAGCCCGCCTTCGCGCACCGCCATGGAGAGCTGGATGATCGGGTTGTCGGCGGCCTGGCGATGGATCTCGGTGAGCATGATGTCGGGCTCGTCGGCGGTGAAGAAACCGGCGCCCTGAACGGGGGGAAGCTGGAACGGGTCACCCAACACCAACACCTTGACACCAAAGGATAAAAGATCGGCGCCGAGCTGTTCGTCGACCATGGAAACTTCGTCGATGACGATAAGGTCGGCATCGGCCGCCGGGCTTTCGGGATCGAGCACGAAACGCGGCTCGCCCTCTTTTTCCGAGACCAGCGTATAGATCAGCGAGTGGATGGTCTGGGCGCCCTTGCAGCCGCGCTTGCGCATCACCAGCGCCGCCTTACCGGTGAAGGCCGCATATTTGACGGTGCGGATATCCTGCGCCAGATGCACGGCCAAAGTGGATTTTCCCGTGCCGGCCCAACCGAATAGCCGAAAAACCTGTGGACCGTTGCGGTCCTTGAGCCATTTGGACACCGCGACCAGCGCCGCGTCCTGTTGGGTCGACCAGACCGGCATCAGACGATCCTCGTCCGGACCGAGCCGACGCCTTCGACCCGGCCTTCGAGCAGATCGCCGCGCTCGACCGCCCCCACGCCGGCGGGGGTGCCGGTCATGATCAGATCGCCCGGCGCCAGCGCCACCAAACGGGACAGATATGTTAACACACTGTGAACATCCCAGATCATTTCCGACAGCATTCCGCGCTGTTTGCCAACGCCATTGACGTCGAGCGCAATCGCGCCATCGGGGGGATGAGCGATGCCGGCAACCGGGGCGATATCGCCGATGGGAGCAGAAAA
The DNA here is from genome assembly GCA_026126125.1 of Devosia sp. Classification (GTDB taxonomy): domain Bacteria; phylum Pseudomonadota; class Alphaproteobacteria; order Rhizobiales; family Devosiaceae; genus Devosia. The sequence continues at coordinate 147,908 of JAHCJW010000001.1, read as the reverse complement.
ATCGAACCCCTTGGCCATGTCCCAGGGGCGGCCGGCCTTTTTGGCCAGGCTCTGCAGATCGCGCCGCGTCATGTCGATGCCGGCGGCATAGCCGAAAATATGCTCGGGCGCGGCTTCGAGGGCGATATCGCGGCCGCCCCTGCCGATGGCGACCACCAGCTCGATCTCGTGCTGAAGATCGCTTGTGCCCGGGGGGTAGGGGATATCTTTGCCGCCGCTCACCACCGCATCGGCCGGCTTGGTGAAGAAGAACGGCGGATCGCGCTCGTCATTGCCCATCTCGCGAACATGCTCGGGATAGTTGCGGCCGACGCAGAAGACGCGACGAACGGGAAACAACCCGCCCCCGGTCACCGGAATGGTGACGATGGGGGGAGCGGCAAAGACCAGATCAGCCACGCTTGAATTCCTCCGCATAGGGCGAGATGAGGTCGCGATCGGCGGGGCCGAGCCGGTCCTGCGCCGTGAAGGACTGGTGCCAATAGGGATAGAGCAGCGGCGGCCGGCTGGCCGCGTCGAGCCGCCCGCGCTCCTCGGCGCTGAGAACGAGAGCGGCCGCCGCGATATTGTCGCAGAACTGGGCCTCGTTGCGCCCGCCGATAATGGCCGAGGTGACCCCGGGCCGCCCGAGCAGCCAGGCCAGCGCCACCTGCGCCCCCGAAACGCCGCGCGCCTCGGCGATCCCCACGATGACATCGATGATGGAATAGAGCTTTTCCCAATCATAGACCGGCGGCTCGCGGAAGCCACCAACATGGCGGCCGGTTTCGGGGCTGCTGTCGCGGCGATATTTGCCCGAAAGCAGGCCTCCGGCCAGCGGCGACCAGATCAGCACACCCAGCCCCTGGTCCTGTCCCACCGGCACCAGCTCATATTCGGCGTCGCGGCTGTGGAGCGAATAGTGGATCTGCTGGGAGACGAAGCGCTGGCCATGGCGTTTGTCGGCGGCCATCAGCGCCTTCATGATGTGCCAGCCCGAATAGTTGGAACAGCCGATATAGCGCACCTTGCCCTGGCGAACGAGCGTATCGAGCGCCTCCATCGTCTCCTCGATCGGCGTCATCCCGTCCCATTCATGCACCTGGTAAAGGTCGATGACATCGGTCTGGAGCCGGCGAAGGCTCGCTTCGGCCTCGGCGATGATGTGGTGGCGCGACAGGCCGATCTCATTGGGCCCCTCGCCCATCTTGAACCGCACCTTGGTGGCGACCAGCGCCTTTTGCCGCCGGCCATTGTCCTTGAGAACCGCGCCCAAAATCTCTTCGGAAGCCCCGCGATTGTAGACATTGGCGGTATCGTAGAGGTTGATTCCGGCCTCGAGACAGAGATCGACCTGGCGCGCCGCGCCCGGGAGATCGGTGTGGCCGATCCGCTCACTGCCGCCAAAAGTCATCGTGCCCATGGTCAGCACCGACACTTTCAGGCCCGAGCGGCCAAGATAGCGATACTCCATCGGGCATTCCTCCTTTGTTCCGGGTGCAACAGGGCTAAAGCGCATTGCGATTGGGGTCAATCGGCTTTGGGCGCGGATGATGGAAACGGCGCTTGCCGGTGCCTTCGGTCTGGGCGCAGAAGTGTCCCCAATGCCCCCTCCCGAACGCCGCTAAGATCCTGACGGAGCAAAACTTTGCTTGCCCTCGCCGCAAAGGGGAGGGTGAGCGCGAACCGATGTTCGGGATGACGCCCCGGCAAAAGCCTGCTACACCGCCGCGACCTTTTGAAAGCCCCCTCTCTTGCGGCCGCATGCCCTGATCCTTCCCGTCGCGCTGGTGACGCTGAGCATGGTCCTGACCCAGACCGGCGCCAGCTTTGCCAAAATGCTGTTTCCACTGGTCGGGGCAGCCGGCGCCACCGCAATGCGCATCAGCCTTGCCGCCATCGTCATGCTGCTGGTGCTCAGACCCTGGCGCTATGCGCTCGACCGGCGGCAGTGGCGCGCGGTGCTGCTCTATGGCGCGGCCATCGGCGCCATGAACCTGTTGTTCTACGCCTCGCTCACCCTGATTCCGCTCGGGCTGGCGGTGGCCCTCGAATTTACCGGCCCGCTCGCCGTGGCGCTGTTCGGGGCCAGGCGAAAACTCGACTTTTTCTGGATCGTGCTGGCCCTGGCCGGCTTCGCCCTGTTGCTGCCCTGGGGCGGATTCGATGGCGATGTGTCGGTTCTGGGCGTGATTCTGGCCCTCTGCACCGGGGCCTGCTGGGCCGCCTATATCGTCTTCGGGCAGCGGGCCAGCGTCGGCGGCGGCCCCCATATCGCCGCGCTCGGGGTGGCGGTGGCGGCGGTGATCGCCCTGCCCTTCGGGCTGGCCGAAGCGGGAACCCGCATGTTCGATCCCGCCATCCTGCCGCTGGCGCTGGGCGTGGCGCTGCTCTCAAGCGCCATTCCCTATGCCCTCGACACCCTGTCCCTGCCGCAGATCCCGGCGCGCCTGTTCGGCATTTTGATGAGCGGGCACCCCGCCTTTGCCGCGCTGGCGGGATTTGTGATCCTCGGGGAAGTGCTGAGCGTGCAGCAATTGAGCGGCATGGGCGCCGTCATCCTGGCCTCGATCGGGGCCACCGCCACCATTGCCCGACCCAAGGCCGCGCCCTGAAAAGGCTGATTTTTGCCCGCGCTTGCGGCATAATGGCCCTCCCCGACGCAGTGGAGGTGTCCATGCTCTATGCCATTTTGTGCTATAATGAAGAAAATGTCGTGTCCACCTGGACCCAGGAAGAGGACGACGCCTGCATGGTGCGGCTGGGGCAGGTGCAGGATGGCCTGCGCCAGGAGGGGCGGCTCGGTCCGGTGGTGCGGCTGCACAACACCAGCGAGGCCAAGACGCTGCGCAAGACCAATGGCGAGCCGGTGGTCTTGGACGGTCCCTTCGCCGAAACCAAGGAACAATTTCTGGGGTTTTACGTCGCCGATTGCCAGACCATGGACGAGGCGCTGGCCTTTGCCAAGGATCTCGCCGTGGCCAATCCGGGCGTCGGATCCTATGAAATCAGGCCGTTGCGGCTGTACTTTCCCAGCGCGCTGGCCGAATAGGAAGCACGCGAAAACACCCTTTTCCGGGTAGGAACGCAACTCACGGCCGCTTGATCCTTATCAAAAAGCCCCCCTCGCGAAAGTGCTAGCACCGAAGCCTGATGACCTCTGTTTCGGAGCCCATGCATGGCCAAGCCGTCGCGACTGACCGGCGCCCTGGAAGCGGCCTATCGAGATATTTTGACGTTGTGCGATGGGCTCGAAGCCATTGCCGACGCCTTGCCCGAGCATATCGACGCGCGTCCCTGCTACGAGATCGCCGAGCATCTCGAAGCCACGTTGCAGCGCCTGCAACAGGCGGAAGTGGACGAATTGTTTCCCCTGCTGCTGCTGCGCAGCGACCCCGGCGCCATCGCCCGGCGGCAAAAGGCCCATATCGCCGACGCGGCCGCCGCTTCGGAAGTGGCCGACGCCCTTAATGGCCTGCTGCGCGGCGACCGCCGCCCCACTCCCGACGCCCTCGGCTATTTGTTGCGCGCCTTTTTCGACGGCATGCGCCGGCATGTGGCCACCGAAACCGAATGGCTGCATCTGGGCACGCAAGCCCTGGGCGCGCCCCCTCCTGGAAAGACACTCAATTGACCCCCACGGACGATCTGATCGAGCGTTATTCGACGCCGGTTCCACGCTATACCAGCTATCCCACCGCGCCCCATTTCCACCCCGGCGTCACCAGCACCGTCTATGCCGGCTGGCTCAAGCGCCTGCCGGCCAATGCCACCATCTCGCTCTATCTGCACATTCCCTATTGCGACCGGCTGTGCTGGTTCTGCGGCTGCCACACCAAGCATACGCTGCGCTATGAGCCGATCGCAGATTACCTTCTGGCGCTCTACGCCGAAATCGACTGGGTCTCGGCCCAGCTCGAGGGGCGCGGCATCGTCACCGCCATTCACCTGGGCGGCGGCTCGCCGACCCTGTTGACCCCCGAAGATCTGCTGGCGCTCAAGGCGCGGCTGGCCGAGCGGTTCACCATCGCCGCCAACGCCGAAATCAGCATCGAGATCGACCCCAATGATCTCAATGACGGCCGCTATGACGCCATGGCGGAATTCGGGCTGACCCGCGCCAGCATCGGCGTGCAGGATTTCGACCCCAGGGTGCAAAAGGCCATCAACCGCCTGCAAAGCTTCGAGCAGACGCGCGAAGTGGTCGAGGCAATGCGCTCGCGCGGCGTGCGCTCGGTCAATCTCGACCTGCTCTACGGCCTGCCCTTCCAGACCGAAGCGGGACTGAGCCGCACCATCGCCGCCGCGCTCTCGCTCGACCCGGATCGCGCCGCCCTGTTCGGCTATGCCCATGTCCCCTGGATGAAGACGCATCAAAAGATGATCCCCGAGGATGCGCTGCCCAATAAGTTCGAGCGCTTCGCCCAGGCAACGCTGGCGGCGGGACTGCTGGTCGAGGGCGGCCTCGAGCCCATCGGCTTCGACCATTTCGCCAGGCCCGAGGACAGCCTGGCCGTAGCGGCGCGGACCGGCAAGCTCAAGCGCAATTTCCAGGGCTATACCGACGACGCCGCCGATGCGCTGATCGGGCTGGGCGCCTCGTCCATCGGGCAGATGCCGCAGGGCTATGTGCAGAACATCACCGCCACCGGCGAATATTCGCGCGCCGTGCTGGCCGATGGCGTCGCCATCGCCCGCGGCTTCGTCCTGACCCCGGACGACCGCCTGCGCGCCCATGCCATCGCAACCCTGCTCTGCCGCTTTGCGCTGAGCCCGCGCGATCTGTCCGGCTTCGGCGCGACGGGCAAAGCGCTGATGGAGGAGGCGCGCACCCTGGCGCTGACCGACACCGACGGGCTGGTGCGGATGGAGGGCGACAGCTTCACCGTGACCGACGCAGGCCGCCCCTTCGTGCGCACCATCGCCGCCCAGTTCGACACCTATCTCGCCGCCGGCGCGGCGCGGCACTCGCTGGCGGTGTGAGGTTCACGCCACCAAGAGCGGCGGCAGGCTGAGATAGCGGGTGGCAACGCGCTTGCGGGCGATATCGGCCCAGACCGTGTCGAGCTGGTCGAGCGTCAGCCCGGCCGCCTCGGCCACCGCCTCGCGCGGCAGATCGTGGTTGAGGCCGTAAAGACACAGATCCATCCGGTCATAGGGCAGGGAAAAGTAAAACTCCTCCTGGCTCTGCGCCATCGACCAGGTGTCGGTGGTGGGCGGGCGGCGGCAGATATCGGCCGGCACGCCCAGATGCGCGGCAAGCTGATAGACCTGCGATTTGTAAAGATGGGCGATCGGCTTCAGATCCGCCGCGCCATCGCCGTTCTTGACGAAGAAGCCCTGGTCGTATTCGAGCCGGTTCGGGGTTCCTATGACGGCATAGTTGAGCCGGTCGGCGTGATAATATTCCATCTGCTTGCGGGTGCGCTGCTTCATATTGGTGGCAGCGATGATGCCCTGATAGGCCTCGGCGGTGAGGCGGATCTTCTGCGTTTCGCCCAGGGGAGACTGCACCACCAGCGAGGAGACGGCAAAGCCGGCCCCGGCCAGCGGATCGGCGATGACCACCTTGCAGGCCCAGCCGGTGCCATAGTCGGGCACGAGCGTGCGGATGAAGTCGTCGCGACGGCGATAGCAGCCCATGGCGGCGAGCGCCGGACCGATATCCTCGACCTCGGCGGCAAAGCCGAAGGTTTCCGCCACCGAGCGGCCCAGCGACAGGCTTTCGGGATCGGAGTCGTTTTCCGGCATGAAGAGGCCAAAGACGCGCTCGGGGCCAACCGCCTTGACCGCCAGCGCGGCGCAGACGCTCGAATCGATGCCGCCCGACAGGCCGAGCACCAGACCCCGGCGCTTGAGCTCGCCGCGCAACTGGTTGCGCATGGCGGCGGTGATGCGCGCCACTTCGGCGTCGGCGTCGATGACCAGCGTGTCGCGGGAAAATCCGCTCATATCAGGTGTTCTCCAGGCTTTCGGCGGCAAGGCGACGGCTCACCTTGCCGGTATCGGTCTTGGGCAGGCTGTCGCGGAACTCGACCGATTTGGGCACCATGAAGTCTTCGAGACTTTTGGCGCAGTGACGGATGATGTCGCGCTCGCTCAGCGCCGGATCGTTCTTGACCACGATGGCGTGGATGGCATGGCCGAGCACCGGATCCTGCTTGCCCACCACCACCACCTCGACGACGCCCGGACAAGCGACGAGCACCGCCTCGACTTCCTTGGGCGCGACCTTTTCGCCGCGCGTCTTGATGATGTCGTCGGTGCGGCCGACGAAATAGAGGAAACCCTCCGCATCGGCATAGAACAGATCGCCGGTATAGAGCAGCCTTTCCCACGGCTTGAGGCCGGGGCGCAGCGATTTCGCCGTGGCCTCTGCATTGGCCCAATAGCCCTGCATGACATGGGGACCGCGAATGACCAGCTGGCCGATTTCGCCCGGCGCCACCCGGTTGCCTTCATCGTCGAGCACGAAAGCCTCGGTATTGGGGATGGCGATGCCGACCGAGCCGGCCTTGTCCTTGAGGCGCGCCGGCGGCAGATAGGTGCAGCGCTTGCATTCGGTCAGGCCATACATCGAAAAAATGGTGGTGCCCGGCAACAGCGTCTGCAAGCGCTCGATATGGGCGGGCGGCAGCGCGGCGGCGGTATTGGTGATATAGCGCAGGGTGGGGAAGGAGCCGGGTTCGAGATCCTGCATATTGAGGATCAGCGCCGCCATGGTCGGCACCAGCGGCAGGCCGGTGACCTTTTCCTTGCGCATCAATTCGAAAATCGCGGCGGGGAAGGCGAAGGACTTTTCCAGCACCAGCGTCGCCCCGAGCCGCACCGCCATCAGCAATTGATAGAGCCCATAGTCGAAGGCCAGCGGCAAGACGTTGAGAATGATGTCGTCTTCGGTGTTTTCGAGATAGGTGAGGATCGAGAGCGAGGCCGCCTCGATATTGCGATGGCTCATCATCACGCCCTTGGGGCGGCCGGTCGAGCCGGAGGTGTAGATGAGCATGGCCAGATCGCTGTCGATGCCGCCATGAACCGGCGCAGCAGCAGGATTGGCCAGCAAACCCTCGAGCGGCACGGCATCGGGCACTGCAGCGCTTTGTCCGGCGGAAATCACCGCTCGGAACTCTGCGCCTTCCTTTCGCGCCTCGGCCACCATGGGCAGGAGCCGCGCCTGGGTGATGATCACCCTTCCCTGGCAGTTGTCGGCGATATAGGCCAGCTTGTCGGGCTTGGTCGAAGGATTGATCGGGCTGAACGTGGCGCCGGCCTTGAGCACGGCGAAAATCGCCACCGCCGCTTCCCAGCCATTGTCGAGAAACACCAGCACGCGATCGTCGCGGCCGACGCCCTGCGCCACCAGCCCCGCGGCGAGGCGGGAGCTGAGATCGTCCAGCTCGGCAAAGCTCAGCCGCCGCTCGCCGACCACCAGCGCCGTCTTCTGCGGCAGGCGGGCGGCGCTGTGGGTGAGGAAGTTCTCGACGCGCATGATCGGGCTCCCGCCTCAGGCGGCCGCGCTGCGCTGCTTGGCTTCGACATAGGCGGCGATGGCGCCGACACTGTCGAGATTGGCCGGCACGATATCGCTGTCGGCGACCTTGATGCCGAAGCTCTGCTCGATGTGGAACACCAGCTCGAGCACGCCGGTCGAATCGACATAGCCATTATCGATCAGCGAAGTGGTGTCCTCGATGACCTGGCTGGTGTCGCCGAACAGGAAGTTCTCGATGATGAAGCCGCGAATATTGGCCTTGATATGGTCGCTCATGAGGTTGTTCCTTTTCAGATGAAAATCATTCGGCCGCGATCGTCGCGGTCCGGCGGCTCCGGGCAAAGGTCCGGTGCCAAAGCTGGGTGGACAAAATGCCCACATAGGCGGTGTTGTCGCGGAAGCCTTCGACGCCGGTCACCCCGGCCTTGGCCACCAGACGCGACACCGCCTGAGGATTGAACAGGCCGGTTTCGGCAATCGCGTCCGGGGCCAGCACCTCGCCGACATAAGACGCCTCGGCGGATGCGGCGAAGACCTGGCTGTCGGGCGCGCGATAGGGCTGCTTGGTGCGCGAGCCGATGCTCTCGGGCAGGAGATGGCGCGTCGCCTGACGCAGAATGTGCTTTTCCACCAGTCCCTTGAGCGTCAGCCGCGGCGGCAGGCGCGCGGCCAGCGCCATCAGGCGGTGATCGAGGAAGGGGAAGCGCCCCTCGACCCCATGCGCCATGGCCATGCGGTCGCCCTGCGAGGACAGGATATAGCCGGGCAGAAGGAAGCGGCTTTCGAGATATTGCGCCTGATGCTGGGGATGCCAGCGGGCAAAGCGCGCCGGAAGCGTATCGGCAAGGGCGGCGGCGGCATCATAGCCGGCCAGCGTCGAGCGCAGATCGCCCGAAAAGAACAGCTTGGCCGCCGAAGTCGAGCGGAAGCGCGGGCGATGCGAGGCCAGGGGATCGGAGAGTAGATCCGGCGTGACGCCAAAAAAGGCGGTGAGATAATCGGCCGACTGGTTCTGCAGATTGGGCAGATAGGGATAGAGCCGCTTGAACAGCAGCGGGCGACGCGCCGAACCCGGCTGGCGGGCCGCAAAGCGCCGGACCTTGTCTTCCTTGAACAGATCATAGCCGGCGAACACCTCGTCGGCCCCCTCCCCGGTCAGCACCACCTTGATGGCATTGTCGCGCACGAGACCCGAGAGCAGGAACAGCGGCGCTGGCGCCGTGCGCACGATCGGGCGCTCGGTATGGGCGATGACCTGGGGGAAGACCGAAGCGATATCGGCATTGCGGCAGGTGACCGCGACATGGTCGGTGCCCAGGGCCTCGGCCATCAAGGCCTGATAGGCGGTCTCGTCATGCTCGGCGCTCTCAAAGCCGACCGAGAAGGTTGCCAGCCGATGCGGCGTATGCCTTGTGGCCAGCGCGGCGGTGATGGAGCTGTCGAGCCCGCCCGAAAGATAGGCTCCGACCGGCACATCGGCGCGCATGCGGATGCGCGTCGCATCATCGAGCAGCGCCAGCACGTCTTCGGCCAGCACGGCCTCGGAGCGGCTGTCATAGCCATCTGCAAGGTCGGGAAAATCGAAATCCCAATAGCGCTCGATGCGGCAATGGCCGTTTTCGACCAGCATGAAATGGCCGGGCGGCAATTCGGCGATGCCCTTGAAGCCGCTGCGCGGGGCCAGCGGCGCCCAGAGGGTAAAAATCTCATCGAGCGCAAACGGATCGAGTTCGGCCTCGACGCCGGGCACCTCGAGCAGCGCCTTGATCTCGGACGCGAAATAGAACCCGTCGGGACGCTCGGTATAAAAGAGCGGCCGCACCCCGACGCGATCCCGCGCCAGGAACAGGCGCTTCCTGCCGCCATCCCAGAGCGCGAAGGCGAAATCGCCATTGAGCTTGTCCAGCGCCGCCGTGCCCAGCTCCCGATAGAGATGGAGAATGACTTCGGTGTCGCTGCCGGTGCGGAATTTTCGGCCCTTTGCCTCGAGTTCGGCGCGCAATTCGACGAAATTGAAGATCTCGCCATTATAGGCCAGCACCAGATCGTCCAGCCCCATGGGCTGCTGCCCATCTTCAAGCCCGACAATCGACAGGCGCCGATGGCCAAGCCCGACGCCCGGGCCAGCCCACACCCCGCTCGCATCCGGCCCGCGATGGGCGATGCTCTCCGTCATGGCGCGCAGCAGCACCTGCCCCATTTCGGGGGCAAGGCCAGTGGCGCTATACCCTGCAAACCCGCACATGAAGGCCTCTCGATTGCCAGTCATTCTCTTACGCAAGTCTAACGCGCAAGAGGCGCGGAACCGTGAGAGAACTGCAATAACGGCCCACGATTCCGCAAATATTGTTAACGATTAGGGTTAAGCGAAGTCATCGCCCAGCAGTCGGGACCAGCGCTCGCCAACCACGCCATTAAAGGCGGCGTCGCCTTGCTTGAACCTGTCGACCACGGCCTTGTCGCGGCCCGAAATCACGCTGGCGCCGTGTCGAAACATCAGACAGCGCCGCTCGAGCAGCGCATCGAACAGCGCCGGGCTGGTGCGCCCGCGTACCGCCACCGCCCCCAGCCGCGCCGCATCACCCAGCAGCGCGTCGATGACCATGCCCGCCTGCGCGGGCCGGGCCAGCACATCGAGCACCCGCGCCGTCGCGCCCTTGCGCCAGTAATAGACGAAACTGCCCAGGCGCCGCCCGCCTTTGGCCCGCAACAGGCCAATGCGCAATTGCCCATGCTCGGATTTGTGGGCCAGATCCTCTCCCAGCTGAGCCAGCGCCGGCTCCGACCATTGCCGCCGGATGGCGAAACCATCGGTAAACTGGCGCACCTCGTCCAGATACTGGTCGGGCGAGATGATTTCCACATCGAGATTGGCGGCAGTCTTGAGATCGTCGGGCAGCGAGGCCCAGCGCAAATCGCTGCGCCGCGCCGAAGAGCCGCGCATGATCCGATCCGCCAGGTGGGCGAGCGGGGAAACAAGCCGCGCGCCGGGCACGCGTCGCTCCAGCGTCTCCACGGCGAAACCGCCCGGCCGGACGATGCGCAGCCAGTCAAGACTATGCCGCGACAACACCTCGCCGCCGAGCTGGCGCCACATGGTCAGGGTCGCATCGCCCGCCGTCTCGCTCAGCGCAATATCCTGCTCTCCCGACAGGAACGCCTTGAGCAGGCGCGCGCCCGCCATCGGATCGGCTTGATAGCCCTCGACCATCAGCGCGCCGCACACCGCCACCTTCAGATCGCGCCCCTCCACCTGCATGGGCTGGGAGGTGACGCCGATAAAGCCGGCAATGCCCGTCTCGCGCTCATAGACGAGGGAGGGCATGGCGGCGCTGGCAAAGGGGCCGGAAACAAACAGCTGTTCGAGATAGCGTGACAGCGCCGGCGGCGGCACCCGCTGCGAACGGCGCAGCTGCCGCTGGAACAGGTGGGCAACCGCAGCGATGTCGGCCGCTGCCAGGGGGCGAATATGCGCCGCATTGGTCATGTTCAGAAAAAATCCGTCATCAGTCGGCTCCAGCTCTCCCCAGCGAGCCCGCCCATATAGATCTCGTTGTGATGGATCGATTTTTTGACCTGGTCAAAGCGGGTCAGCACGCAGGTAAAACTTCGATGCCGAAACATCACACCGCGATGCGGCGCCAGGGCCAGCAACAGATGCGGATGGCTCGGGCCAAACGCCTCGCTGGTCCCCAGCCCGCGCAAAAAGGCGAGCATGGTCTCGACGACGTGGTTTTCATTGCCCGGCAAGGCCATGACATCGAGCACCCGCACCCGCTTGCGCCCGTCGAAATAGGCGGCGAGGCACCCCACACGCTCGCCGGAGCGGTCGTGAAAGGCAAAGAAGCGCAATTGCCCCAGAGCGGTGTTTTCCGATGCGAGGCCGAGCAGCCAGCGCAATTCCGCGTCGGTCCAGTCCGGCCGCACGGCAAATTGCGCCAGCATCAAGGGCACCGCTTCGGCAAAGGCATGCAGATCGGTTTCGGTGATGGCGAGCCTGGCTTCCGGCACGGGCCTCGGGCGCAGGCGCGTCACCACGCGATCGGCCAGGCCAGCGGCGCCATCGAACAGGGCGGGCAGGCGGGCCCGCCGCGCCAGGGCGCTCACCGGCTTGAACCGGCAGATCCAGTCAAGGCTCTGGACCGGCAGCACCGCCGCTCCCGCAGCCATCAGATGACCGACCCCAGCATGGGAAACGCTGTCGGTAAACACCAGATCCTGCGTGCGCGACCGCATCGACATCACGAGGCGCGCTGCCGCCATGGGCGAGCGCCTGTCGGACATGAAGGAACAGGCCAGCTTCGCCGTGACGGTTTGGTCATAGATCTTGTAGCGCACCGGCAGATAGGCGAAAGCAGCCGCGATCCTGTTCTGGTCGTCATCGCTGACCAGACCGCCGCCCACATTCGGCCCTTCGAGAAACAGACGTCGGAAATATTGGGAAAAACCGGCCCGGTTCTGCCCGCCCGCGCGGAAAACGTCGAAGAACAGCCGCTCGATATGGGGAAGGTCTGCCGATGTCATCGCCCGCAAATGCCGCTGAGCCACGGGATCCGTGTCCGTGACGCCAGCACTGGGCACCTGTTCTGACAGCATTTTTTCCAGATTGCCGGTTATACGCACCCCGCTCAATACCATGATGGGGTCTCGGTGTTTCCAACCTTTGCTTGGAGCGGTTAACAAAGATCCTTTTAACTACCTTGGCCGAAAGGCACTGAGTTCAGGTTCGGCCTATTCTATATTGAATATCAAAGCCCGAACCAGCAGTGTCGCATGTATCAACCCCTCCAGTCTCCCAGCCGCACGGCCCCCGCGAACAGCCCGCATCTTCATGCGCTGGGCGCGCGCGGCTATGGCGCGCCGGAACAGCGCCAGGAACCCGCCATTGCGGTCGGCCTGCTGGAGAGCTTGACCCCCGCCGTGCTGTTGAGCTGGCTGGCCCGCTTCTGGCTGGGCATTGTGGTGGCGGCCATGATCGGCGCCGTGGTCGGGCTTGGCGCCGGCACGCTGATCAAGCCGCGCTACACCAGCTATTCCGATATTCTGCTCGATCCGATCAGTCTGCGCATCGTCGCGGATGACCTTTATACCAGCAATATTCAAGGTGATGCGCAACTGCTGGAGGTCGAGAGCCGCATGCGGCTGTTGGGCTCGGCCAATGTGCTGGGCCGCGTCGTGCGCGAGCTTGGCCTCGACACCGACCCGGACCTGATGGACCCTGAATTCCCATTGCTGGCCAATATCTTCCCCTCCGATGGCGTCAGCGAGGATGGCGCCACCGCGGCGATGCGTGCCCTCTCGGAACGCGTGCGTGTGCGCCGCGAGGAGCGCTCCTATATCGTCACCGCCTCGGTCTGGGCCAGAACGCCGGAGCGTTCCGCCATACTGACCGATGCGCTGGTTGCCGCATTTCTCGCCGAGCTGGCGCAGGCCGAAGCCGATGGCGCCCGCAACGCCTCGGCCGCCCTCACCCTGCGCCTTGACGAGCTGCGCGCCGACGCCGAACAGGCGGAAGCGGCCGTCGTGCATTATCGCCGGGAAAACGGCTTGCAGATCGTGGGCAGCGACCAGCTCAGCACCCAGTCCGCCGTGCAGTTGAACAGCCAGATCGACGCCGCCCGCGAAAGCCTGATCGACGCCGAGGCGCGTTATGCCAGCCTGAGCGCTGGCGGGGACGGTGCCATGGCCACCGCCATCCAGGAATCGCCGGCGCTGACCAATATGCGCACGCAATATGCAACGACACGGCAGGAAGTGGATTCGCTCTCCGTCACGCTGGGTCCGCGCCACCCGAGCCTGGCCACCGCGCGCGCGCAGCTCGCCGGCCTGCAGGAGGAAATCGACCGCGAAATCGCCCGCATCGTGGCGACGGCGCGCCGCGATCTCGACCGCGCCCGCTCGGTCGTCGACCAGCTGACCCAGGCGGCGACCCAACAGATGGGCGCCGTGTTCTCCGACGGTCAGGCCCAGCTGGAACTGCGCCAGCTCGAACGCGCCGCCGCCTCCAAGGTGGCCATCTATGAAGCCTATCTCGAGCGCGCCCAACAGATCGCCGAACGAAGCGAATTGAGCACCAACAATGTGCGGGTGATTTCGCCGGCCATCGCTCCGATCAGCCGCAGCTATCCGCCCAGGACCATGCTGCTGATCATCGTCGGCCTCATCGGCGGGCTCGGGCTCGGCATCGGTATTGCCTTCAGCCTCGGGCTGGTCCGGCTCTATCGTCAGCGCGATGCGGGCGCCGCCTGAGGTGGCCCCGAAACGCGCCGCCGATCCGCTGGGCATGCTCGGCCATGGGCTCTTCCTGGCCGTATTCGCCTTTTACTGGATAACCCTGACCCCGTTCGTCGACCTCACCGGCGCAGCCGTGGTCGATCCGGTGGCGGGCAATTCCAACGCGCTGAACCAGTTGGTGGCGTTGGCGCTGTTCGGCGGGCTTTTACTGTTTTTCCTCATCCAGCGCCGGGGTGTACGCGTTTTCGGCCCCGCGTGGCTGCTGACCCTGTTGCTGAGCTGGGCCCTTGTTACATCGGCGACGGCGCTGCATCCCGATCTGGCGATCAAACGCCTCATCCTGATTGGCATGATCATCTGCAATGCCGGCATCGTGCTGGTTCTGCCCCGCACGGAGGCGGATTTTGCCCGGCTTTCGGCCCTGGTCATCGGGGCGGTTCTGGCGATGAGCTATTTTGGCATCGTGTTTCGGCCAACCTTGGCCATTCACCAGGCCAGCGAAATTCTCGAGCCGATGAATGCCGGCCTCTGGCGCGGCATCTTCGCCCATAAGAACAGCGCCGCCGCCGCCATGGTGCTGGCGGTGTTTTTCGGCTTGTTCATCGCCCGGGTGCGCTCGCGTCTCGTGGGCTGGACCATGGTCATCCTGGCGGCGTTCTTTCTGTCGCGCACCGGCGGCAAATCGGCGGCGCTGATCCTGCCCGCCATTCTGGTTCTGGGCTGGGTGATCGAACGCTTTGCCTGGACGCGCCTGCCGCTGATCCTGGGCGGGCTCATCGCGTTCAATGTCGTCGCCGTGGGCGCTTCGGTCTCCGAGCCTTTGCGCGAGTTCATCAGCAGTCTTGGCATCGACGCGACCTTCACCAATCGCTCCGACATCTGGCGTTTTGCCTTCGAGGCGATTTCCGACCGGCCCATCCTGGGCCACGGCTTCCAGTCCTTCTGGCAGACCGATGCGCTGGTCTATAGCGGCAGCACCCTCGAGACCTGGGCGGCCGTGGCCTATAACGGGCATAATGGCTATATCGACACGATGATCGACATGGGCGTTCCCGGACTGATCCTGACCGTGATCTGGCTGGTCATCCTGCCCATTCGCGATCTTGGCCGGGCGCAGAAATTCGATAACAGCCCGGCCATGACCCGCCTGTTCACCCGGGTCTGGCTCTATACGCTCGTGCTGACCTGCCTCGAAAGCACCTTTTATCAGGGAGGCGGCGCGCTGTGGTTCTGCCTGCTGTTCTCGATCTTCGGGTTGAGGCTGCAGGGCTCGGCGCGGCTGGTTCCCACCCGCGCCGCCTCCCCGGCTCAGACAATGGTGGTCGGATATGCTTGACGCCTTCGCCGGTCGCCTGACCAACCAGTTGCTGACCCGTCTTCCCGGCCCTTCCATAACCGTCAAGACCGATATGCCGGTGGTCAGCTTCACCTTTGACGACGTTCCCGAGACGGCGCTGAGCGCCGGCGCCGCCATTCTCGAGGCGCATGGGGGACGTGGCACCTTCTATATCGCAGCAGGCCTGCTGGGGCGGCAGGAGGAACAGCGCAAGCTGATCAGCGCGGACGGATGCGCCGAGCTGGCGGCACGGGGGCATGAACTGGGCTGCCACACTTTTTCGCACAAAAGCCTGCAGCACAGCGGCCGCGCCGCGCTGCGCGCCGATCTCGACCGCAATGGCGCGGCGCTGGCGGCAATCGTGCCCGGATTGAGGCCACGCAATTTTGCCTTTCCCTATAATGCGGGCGCTTTCCGCCATCGCGCCGAACTGTCGCGCCGCTTTCGCTCCGCGCGTGGTGGCATGAGCGGCATCAATCGCGGCGTCACCGACCGCAGTTTCTTGCGCAGCTTCGGCCTGCAGCAACCCGAGGCGAGCGTTGCCGCCCTGCAGGGCAAGATCGACGAGCTGGTGGCCGCCCCCGGCTGGCTGATCTTCTTTGGCCATGACCTGGCCCCCCGCCCGACCCCTTACGGCTGCACGGCAGAAAGTTTCGAGACGCTGGTGGCCTATGCCAGGGCCAAAGGATGTGCGCTGTTGACGGTGGACCAGGCGCTCGACCGCTTCGAGGCCCAGCCATGAGCGCAGCGCCCGGACGGCTCCTGGCCATCAACAATTATTTCTATCGGCGCGGCGGCGCCGAGGCGGTGTTTCTCGACCATATGAGCCTGTTCGAGGACGCGGGCTGGGACGTGGCGCCCTTCGCCATGCAATCGGATAAGAACCTCGCCTCGCCCTGGTCGAGATATTTCGTCTCCGAGATCGAATTCGGCCAGCAGCCGGGCTTGCGGACCAAGCTCAGCCACGCCGGCAAGATCATCTATTCGCGCGAGGCGCAGCACGGCATATCGGCGCTGATCGAGGCCTTCCAGCCCGACATCGCCCATGCGCACAATGTCTATCATCACCTCTCGCCATCCATCTTCAAGACCCTCAAGGACGCGGGCGTGCCCACGGTGATGACGGCGCACGATCTCAAGATCGCCTGCCCCTCCTACAAGATGTTGTCGCATGGCAAGATTTGCGAGAAATGCCGCAATGGCAACATCACCCAGGTGCTGCTCAATCGCTGCGCCAAGGATTCCGTGGCGCTCAGTGGCCTGCTGATGGTGGAAAGCGCCGTGCATCGCCTGCTCGGCCTTTACCGCAAAACGCTTGACCGTATCGTGGTGCCGAGCCGCTTCTATCGGGACAAATTCATCGAATGGGGATGGCCGGCCGAGCTGCTGGAGCACATTCCCAATTTCGTCGACCCAAGCTTTCTTGCCGCGGAACGGCAGGCCGAAGGCGACTATTATCTGTTTGCCGGGCGGCTGGCGCCGGAAAAGGGCATCGCGACGCTGATTGACGCCGTCGCCATGAGCAAGGTGCGGCTGGTGGTGGCCGGCACCGGCCCCGACGACGCCGCCCTGCGGGCGCAGGCGGCGCGGAGCGGCGCCGATATCGTCTTTGTCGGCCACAAAAGCGGTACGGAACTGCACCGCCTGATCGGCGCGGCGCGGGCCCTGGTGCTGCCATCGCAATGGTATGAAAACGCCCCGGTGAGCCTGCTCGAGGCCTATGGCATGGGACGTCCGGTGATCGGCACCGATATCGGCGGCATTCCCGAGCTGATCGAGGCCGGGCAAACCGGGCTGATCGCCCGTATGGGCGACGCCGAAAGCCTCGCCGCCGCGCTGGGCCAAATGGAGGCGTTGGGCCCCAGCGGCCGGAGTGCCCTGGGAGCGGCCGGCAAAAACTGGGTCGGCAGCAATTTTTCCGCCGCAGCCTATCGCGAACGGATGCAGGCGCTTTATGCCAAGCTGGGAAGACGATGATGGAACGGCGACAAAAACGCAGCTCGGTGACCATGTTGGGCCTGCGCGGCATCAATGGACCGCAGGGCGGCGTCGAAACCCATGTCGGCGCCCTTGCCCCGCTGCTTGTCGAGCGCGGCTGGGCCATCGATGTGCTGGCGCGCAAACCCTATATGCCGGGCGGACCGCAGACCTTCAAAGGCGTCGGCGTCGAGCCGATCTGGTCGCCCCGCAACGCCCGGTTCGAGGCGCTGGTTCATACCGGTCTTGGCGTCGCGATCGCGGCGCTTCGCCGCCCCGACATCGTGCATATCCATGCCATCGGCCCGGCGCTGCTGACGCCGGCGGCGCGGCTGGCGGGGCTGAAGACGCTCGTCACCCATCACGGCTATGACTATGACCGGGACAAATGGGGGCGCGTGGCCCGCGAAGTGCTGCGCCTGGGCGAAAACATGGGCATGCGATGGGCAGACAGCGCCGTGGCCGTCGCCGACAATGTCGCCCGCGACATGCAGGCCCGCTATGGGCGGCCGGTCAATTTCCTGCCCAACGGCGTCTTCATGCCCAATGGCCCGCTGGGCTCGGACGTCATCGAGCGCTTTGCCCTCACGCCCGGGCGCTACGTGCTCAACGTCTCGCGGCTGGTGCCGGAAAAACGCCAGCTGGATCTGGTCGCCGCCTATGGGCGATTGGCCAATCCCGATTTCAAGCTGGTCCTTGTCGGCGCGGCGGACCACCGCTCCGGCTATGAAGCCGATCTGCGCGCCGCCGCCGCTCAGGTGCCCGGTGTGGTGATGACCGGCTATCAGAGCGGAGCCGCGCTCAACGACCTGTTTGCCCATGCGGGCCTGTTCGTGCTGCCATCGAGCCATGAAGGCATGCCCATCGCCCTGCTCGAAGGATTGAGCCATGGCCTGCCGGTTCTGGCCAGCGACATCGCCGCCAATCTGGGGGTGGGGCTCGACACCGACCGCTACTTTGCCCTGGGAAACACCGGACAACTGGCCGAGCGCATCGCCCAGGCCATGACCGCACCGATGAGCGCAGCGCAAAAACAGGCGCAGATCGACATGGTACGACAGCGCTTTGCCTGGGACGGGGTCGCCGACAGCCTCAGCGCGCTTTATGCGTCGCTGATGCGGCGCAGCACCAGCAACCAGCCCTTGCGCATCCGCACGCCTCAGCCGCGCTCGATCACGAAATAGGTGGTCGGCCCGGAGGGGGCAATATTATCGAGCCGCCAGACAAGGGCGCCCTCTCCCGCGCCGACCGGCGGATGAACGACGCCGTCCAGCCCGACCGGCGAGAGCGTCCACATCCCCTCTCCCGCCAGTTGCAGGGACAGGCTGGCCGGCCGGACGCGCACCGGCAGGCGGCCGAAATCCACGATCTCGCGCTCCCCCAGATCGGCAAACCGCATATCGGTGTTATGCGCATCGCTGGCAAAGATGACGAGGATGCGCCGGCTTTGCCCGAGCAGCGCCCCATCGAGCGCGGACAGCGCCACGAGGGAGGGGCCGGAAGGATCGGCGATGGTCACCGGCCCCAATTGCAAAGGCTGGTCCAGCCGCGAAAAGGCGGCGGCGACGGTGCGCGGCGTTTCGACCTCGATCAACGCCGCGCCCGGCACAACGGTGAGCTCCCCGGTATCGCTGCGATAGATGCCGCGCCCCGCCAGCGCCCATTGGCTGTCGGAGATAAGGCCCGCCGCCAGCATCGGCGCCGCAAGCGCGTCCATGCCGAGCCCATCGCGCGAAACCGGCAGGGCAGTGGCGGCCCGATCGGCATTCCCGGTCAGCCCGATAGCGCCGAAAATGCTCAGCGCC
Source organism: Devosia sp. (assembly GCA_026126125.1). Lineage (GTDB taxonomy): Bacteria > Pseudomonadota > Alphaproteobacteria > Rhizobiales > Devosiaceae > Devosia. The sequence continues at coordinate 129,085 of JAHCJW010000001.1, read as the reverse complement.
GTCGCCGCTTCGGGCTCACGTTGATTGATCGCCGGGCCGGGCCGGGCCGCAAGGTCAAGGGGAAAAGCGATTTGCACGCCCGAGGCCTTCACATCGCCGCGGCGAAACAACAAGGCGGCCAGCGTTTCGCCAGCCCGCGCCACCGGATCGAGCGCGATGGCATAGGGCAGCATCTGCCGTTTGTGCGGAAAATCCTCGCCATAGCGCAGGATGAGGGGACCGTGGCCATGCCGGCAGATGGCGTCCCACCCCTGAAACGCGGCAAAGGCAGGCACGGCGAGGCCTGCCTCATAGCGATGACGGTTCCAGAACAGATGGTCATATTCGGTCAGCACGAACGGCTTGCCGAGAAAGCGCGTGGATGCGGCGAGGCGCAGATAGTCGAGCTCGCGGCTGATGGAGCTGCCCTGTTCGATGCGCGTGCCGGGCTGATACCCCCCGACCCAATCGAAATAGGTGTTCATCGTCACCACGTCGAGCCCGGCGCGGCTGCGCGAGATCTGCAGCGTCGGCCAGTTATTGTAATTGCTGATGGCGCCATGATAGCCCATGGCGCGCAGATGAGCGCTCATGGTCTGGGTGCCGGCCTGTTCCACCTGGGTGAAGAACAGCTGCAGATCGACAAAGCGCGGATCGCGGCCCCAGCGATTGGTTGGCATGGCAATCGTGCCCGCCTCGAGGCTTTCATCGGGGCCAAGCCCACCCCAGGCCGCCGCGAGGGCGGCGCTATCGACATATCGCGAGCGCAGAAAAGCGTTGAAGCGGCTGCGCACCAGCTCGGAATAGGCCGGCTCGCCCCGCCCTTCGGCGACAATCCCGTCAAATTCGAGAGCGCCCTCATTGACCAGCACCACCAGCGCCAGCGCCGGATCGGCAATCGGCGCCAGACCGGTATAGGGATTGACCGTGCCAAGGATCAGATCCTGCAGGCGCCGCCAATGCGCCATGCCTTCCGCGCTGAGCAGGATTTCCTGCTTGAGCGGCCCGACCACGTCGCCGCGATCGTCATCATAACCGGCCAGGCCACCGCGATTGGAGGTGAGCCCGTCCATGACCCAGGAAATGCCCGCGCGCTTCAGCGCCGCCAGAAGATAGTGAAAGCGATCGAGGGTTTCCGGATCAAAGGCAAAATCGGCGCTGCTGCCCAGCATCAGGGCCGCCTCGACATAGTGAAACCGCGCCAGATTATAGCCATGCCGGACCAATTGCGTGACGTATCGATCGGCACTCGCGTGATCGGGAAAGCCGCCCGAGGCCGGGCTCCAGGCAAGCGAGGCGCAATGCAGCGAAGCCGAAACCCCGGGAGTATCGCTGAAAGCAAAGCGGCCATCGGCCAGCGTCAGGTGGCGCTGCGCATCGATGGCGCCGTTGGGCAGGATCACGGAGAAATCCAGCGGACTGCCGGCGTCGATCTCGAGACTGGTTTCGCGCAATGCCGGCCAATCCTGCGCCCAGACGCCCTGGATCGACAACAGCATCGATACCAGCGCTATCCGGGCGCGCCGGCTAAGCATCGGCGCCATGCACGATGCGGCTGTCGATCCAGGCGACCGGATCCCGGCGCCGGGCAAAAAAGCCCAAAGGCAAAGCCGCCGCCATGAACAGCCATACCGTAACGGCATAAGAGCCCAATGACAGGCTGCGATGCTTGACGCTCATCGCCGCGACGACGCCGAGCAGTGCCACCGCGCAAATGGCCAGGGCGAGGAGCTTGTCGGGCACCAGCAGCAGCACCAGAAGCAGCGCCAGGATACCGACATATACCGCGCCCCACAGCCGCAGCTCGCGAATGTCGTGCAAAAGAGAGGACCAGTGGTCCTTGCCCCAGCCGGCGCGGAGCACCTCGCCCACGCCGCGCAGATATTTGCTGCGCCAGCGCCGCAACAGCAAGGCATAGGCATTCATGCTGTAGCCGAAATGCTGCACGAAAGGGGTGTCGAGCCGGTGCAACTGCCACCCGCGCGATCGCAGGCGCACGCTGAGGTCGAACTCCTCATAGCCATGCAGATTTCGATCCGACAGATAGCCCACGCTTTCAACCGCCGCGCGACGGTATAGTCCGCCGCCATTGAGCCGGTCGACGGGACCGGAGGCATAGTCGCTGCCACCGCGCGATTTGCGCCGGGCAAATTCGAGATTTTCGAGATTCATTTCCTCGACATGACCACCGACGCCCGCCACCGCCGGGTTCTGTTCGAGAAAGGCGATGGCCCTGGGCAGAAAGCCGGCATCGAGAAGCATATCGCCATCCATCAGACAGAGATATTCGCCCTTGCTGTATTGGAAACCCAGTTGCGGGCCGAGGCCACAGCTGGGCGCCTCGCTCGGCGCGATCTGGACCACCTTGACCGGGTAGCGGGCGGCGATTTCGGTGGTGCCGTCGCGCGAGCCGCTATCGGCAATGATGATCTCGTCCTGCGGGCCGATCACGGCAAGCACGCTTTCGATGGTGGCCGCGATATTGGCGGCCTCGTTGAGCGTCTTGATCAGTATCGAAACTCTCATCTGGCCTGCACCGATGCTGGGGAATGGGAGGGGGACAAGTCGCGCCGGTCGCGGTCGGCGAGGCGCAGCAACACAAACCAGGAGGCAAGGCCGGTGGCGAACTCGGTGGCATAGGTGGCGATGAACGTGCCGTTGACCCCATAGGCCCAGGTGGCCAGAGCGACCAGCGCCCCGCCCAGGATCACCGTGCCATTGAACAGCGCCGCCCGATGGACGTGATGGCCGCTCGACCCCAGTGCCTCCTGCGCCGTAACCCAGATCGCCATCAGCACGATGGTGGGCGCCAGCACCTGGGCAAAGCCGCGCAGCGAAACATATTCCGCCCCGAACAGCACCGGCAGCAGAGGCGCCGCGGCAATGATGACGATGGCGGCGCACAGGGCGATGACGATGACGGCGCCGAGCATTTTGCCAAACCGGGGCATGGCCAGGTGCAGCCCGCTGCGCGTCGCCGCGGCCGAGCCGGGATAGAGCAGGCGATTGAGCGCTTCCACGGACAAAAAGCCGCTATCGATGATGCGCCGGGCCAGCGCGTAGCTGGCGACGATTTCGGCACTGGTCAACGCCGTCAACAGCAGCAGATCGACGTTTTGCCGGAGCGCTCTGAGGATGAACGGCGTGGAGAAGAGCAAGCCGTTCTTCACCTCTTCCCAGCGGACGGCAAAATGCGGCAGGCCCAGCGGCAGGACCGAACGCACGCTGAACAGCGCGATCACCACATGGGCGCCGAACGACCAGATGATCCATTCGGCAAGAGTGTCGGCACCGAACACCAGGCAGGCCAGAACCGCCGCTGCCAGCCGCCCGAGGGCAAACAGCACGACATTACGATTGGCGGCGGCGAAATTGGAGTGGGCGATAAAGATCTGCTCGGCCAGAAGCACGATGCGCGCCAGCACGATATTGGCGCCCAGCAGCAGGGCGAAAAGTCCAAGATTGATCGCGGGTTCGGGGGAAAGCGGCAGAAGGACCGGCAGGATCAACAGGCCCAAAAGCATGAGCAGCGCGCCGCTGATCCCCGAGAGCAGAAGATTATGGCTCAAAAAGACGGGATAGAGATGGCGCTCGCGCGCCACCCGGCGCACCAGGGCCTCCTGGGCGCCAAGACCGCAGATCTGGATCGCCACGGCGGTCACCGCCGTCACCGCGATGAAAAGGCTGAACTCCTCGACCCCGAGCGCGCGCGCCAGAATGGCGAATGTCAGCAATTGCGCGGCGCTGGACACCATGAGGCTGCCGCCCGATGCCAGATAGGAAAGGCCCAAAGGCAGTAATTTGCGCAAACGCGACAGGACGGGCATGGACATCGCCAATTTACAGCGGACTGAGGGCGCTTATGCCACAATCGGGCTGCCAGTGGTCCTGCAAGTCCGAAACGGCGTTAACGCGCGCTTTTCAGGGTTATGCGTGCACGCGCGCCTGAACGACGCGCGGTTGACCCAAATCGTCATTGACGAATTCGACCGCGTCATAACGGCCGCTGCGCTTGAGAAGCAGCGCCATCTGCCGATCCTGGCCCAGGCCGAACTCGCAGGTCAGCCAGCCGCCCGGGCGCAGATGATCGGGCGCTTCGGCGATCAGGCGTTGGTGGATGGCGATGCCATAGGCGCCGCCATCGAAGGCTTCACGCGGTTCGTTGTCGAGAAGATGGGCGGATTCGGCGGCGAGCTTCCCGCTCGAGATATAGGGCGGATTGCACACGACGAGATCGGCCCGACGCCCGCCGAGCAGCGGCGCCACCCCGGCGAAGAGGTCGCCTTGGCCCACCTGCACCCGCCCGGCCAGAGCGAGCCGCTCGGCATTGGCGCGCGCCTGCGCCACCGTCTCGTCGGTCAGATCGCTGAGATAAACCTCGGCATCGGGACGGGCATGGGCAATGGCAAGCCCGAGATTGCCCGAGCCGCAGCACATGTCGATGACCACGGGCATATCGCGCCCGGCGATGAGATCAATGGCCGTACGGCCCAGCAGCTCCGTCTCAGGACGCGGCACCAGCACGCCCGGGCCGGCCAGAATGGAAATAGATAAAAATGGATGCAAATCCTGAGAAGAATACAAATGCCTTCCCCCACGAAATCTTTCCGCCCTGCAATAGCACCGGCGAACAAAAAGCGTCGAAAAACCTCGCATCAACCTTAAAATTCTCGGCAAGATGAGGATATTAACCGCAACGCCAGCTTTTTGCCCGCGCGAGGGCGAAGCAATGCTAATTCTGATAGCGAGCGGCACCTGAATTTTGGCAAACAATCGATGACACTTCCAGTGGCACAGGCAGAAGCCCGGCGGCGACGGCGTTTTCAAATGCCGAGCCGCGCGACGCTGAGCAACGGCCTCGGAGCGTTCGAGGGACTTGCCGCGGCGCTGCTGAGCCTGATGCTGTCCTACGCCCACGAACCGCTGGTCGTGCTGGCCGTGGCCGCGACGGCGGGGCTCGTCTATGGGATTGCCTCGGCGCGCGCGGCCCGCAAATTCCTCGCCTACGCCGATTTGCGCCAGCCTTATGCGCTGCATGCCGTGTTCAGCTGGCCGGTGGCGGCGGCCCTCGCCTTTCTCGTGGCGCTGGCCGCGTCGCGCTGGAACCTGGTCTGGGGCCGCACCTTCTGGGTCTGGCTGTTCATCACCCCCGCCCTGCTGACCGCGCTGCGCGTCGCCCTTTATCGCCAGCTGGCAAAAATGCTGGCGCAGGGCCAGCTGCAGGTCGAACGCTTCGGCGTCATCGGCGATCAATCGGCGGTAAACGGGCTGCGCGTCGATCCGCGCATCTGGCAGCAGGGCGGGCAGGTGGTCACCAGCCTCACCCTGCCCGATGGCATTGCCGGCCATCTGCCTTCGCCCGAGATCATCGCCAATTTCGCCCGCAGCTGCATCGACAAGAACTGCCAGCACGTGCTGCTGGTCGGCGATCTCGACAATCTCGAGGCGGTGAGCGAAATCGTCGCGCCCTGCCGGCCCTTCGCCCTCAACGTGCTGCTCTATCCAAGATCCGTCGTACAGGATCGCGCCATCAACATGGTCGATATCGTGCCGCTCGGATCGGTGAACTCGCTGCGGGTGCTGAGCACGCCGCTCAACGACACCGGCCGCTTCCTCAAGCGCAGTTTCGATGTCGTCCTCGCTTCGCTCGGCCTTCTGGCGCTCTCGCCGCTGCTGCTGGCCGTCGCCCTCGCCATCCGCCTCACCAGCTCCGGGCCGGCCCTCTATCGCCAGGAGCGCCGGGGCTTTAACGGGAGGAATTTCTACATCTACAAATTCCGCTCGATGCGGGTGATGGAAGATGGCCGCGCCATGCGCCAGGCGCAGGAAAACGATCCGCGCATCACCGCGATCGGCCGGTTCATCCGCCGCACCAGCATCGACGAACTGCCGCAGCTGATCAATGTACTGCGCGGCGAGATGAGCCTTGTCGGCCCCCGCCCGCACGCCATTTCCCATGACGATGAATTGTCGGGCAAGTTCGAGCTCTACGCCCAGCGCCAGCGCATCAAGCCCGGCATTACCGGCTGGGCCCAGGTCAATGGCTCTCGCGGCGACACCTCGACCCAGGACAAGATCGAGGGGCGCACGCTGCACGATCTCTATTACACCGAGAACTGGTCGCTGCTGCTCGATTGCTGGATCATCCTGCTGACCATCTTCTCCCCGCGCACCCGCCAGAACGCGCATTGAGGCAGCGGGCCTGCCCCTTTGGCCCGCTCGCCTGCAACCGCGTCGCGTTTCTTTCCGATCAGCTCCCCGCCTGGCTTTTTCCCAAAAACCGGTTCCCCCTTGCGGCAGACATGCTCTATGGGGACGGCATGAGCCGTTTCAGCACATTGCGCGCCCCGGTCGAGGCCCGACAGGAAATCAAGAAAAGCCGGTTCCTCGCCCATGCCGGGCCGGTCGGCAGCGAAGCGGAGGCCAAAGCCTTCATCGCCAGCCATGCCGACGCCACGGCCGGGCACAATTGCTGGGCCTGGCGAATCGGGCAAAACTATCGCTTCAGCGACGATGGCGAACCGGGCGGCACGGCCGGCAAGCCGATTCTACAGGCCATCGACGGACAGGCGCTCGACCGCGTGGCCGTCCTCGTTTCGCGCTGGTTCGGGGGCACGCTCTTGGGCAGCGGCGGCTTGATCCGCGCCTATGGCGGCACCGCCGCGCTCGGCCTGCGCGGCGCCGAAACCCTGCCGCTGATCGAAACGGTTGCGGCCCGGCTCGAATGCGGCTTCGGCGAATTGACCTTGCTGCAATCCCGCCTCGGCGCCGTGGCCGGCGTCGAGCTGGCGGCGCCGCTCTTTCATGCCCAGGGCGTCACGCTGGCGATTACGCTGCCCAAAACCACAGCCGACACCCTCGCCAGGATGGTCACCGATCTGACCAGCGGACGCTCGACCCTCAAATTCGATGAGCCTTGAACGGCCAGAGCCAACCGGGACCAGAACAGCGAGCGAGGACGGACGGCCGAAAAAGCAAAAGCCGTGCAACCTTTTGAGGTTACACGGCTTTTGCAGGAAATTGGTGCCCAGAAAAGGACTCGAACCTTCACGCCTTGCGGCACACGGACCTGAACCGTGCGCGTCTACCAATTCCGCCATCTGGGCGACGGGGGTGTAACTAGGGCCCCCATGGGGCAATGTCAATCGCCATTGTGAACGTTTTTAAAAGTTTGCACCGTCCCAGTGTTTGATCGCGCTGCGATCGATCGGCGGCACGCCTTCGAGACAGTTCACATTGACCATGTAAAGCATATTTCCCTGCCCGTCGGTGCCGCGGGCAAAGGATTCGATGCCGCAGACCCGGCAGAACAGATGGTCGATCTTGTCAGTGTTGAAACCATAGCGGGTGAGCGCCTCTTCGCCCGCAAGCAGGGTAAAATCGCTGGCCGGCACCGACTGCATCACCCAGCCCAGCCGCCGGCAGCGCGAACAATTGCAGTCGCCCAGCCCCGACAGATCGGTATGGACCGTATAACGGACGGCGCCGCAATGGCATTGTCCGGCGTAATCGCGCGCTGTACTCATGAGCTGATCTCCTTTGTTGAACAAAAACAGAACAAAATATCCACCGAGTCAAGGGGGTGCCCGATCACGCCGTTCGGCCCGCTCGCCCTCGACAGCGGCGGCCCGGCTGCGCTAGAAGCGGAGCGAAACCCGTGCCTCACTTGCCCCGCCGGAGCCCTGCCATGGATCGCTTTTCCCCCAAACTCGTCACCGTATTCGGCGGTTCGGGATTTTTGGGCACGCATCTGGTGCAATTGCTGGCCCGGCGCGGTTATCGCGTGCGGGTGGCGGTGCGCCGTCCCGACCTGGCCGGCCGCGCCAAGATGCTGGGCAATGTCGGCCAGATCGTGCCGATCCAGGCCAATCTGCGCAATCCCGCCTCGGTCGCGCGGGCGGTGGCCGGCGCCGATATCGTCATCAACCTCGTCGGTGTCGGCTTTGAAAAGGCCAAGCAGAGCTTTGATGCCGTCAACAGCGAAGGCGCCGCCAATGTCGCCCGCGCCGCCCAGGCGGCCGGGGCCAAGGCGCTGGTGCATGTCTCGGCGCTCGGCGTCGACACGGCCGCCGGGGTCAGCAACTACGCCAGGAGCAAGCTCGAAGGCGAAGCCGCCGTGCTCGAAGCCTATCCGCAGGCGGTGATCCTGCGCCCCTCGCTGATGTTCGGCCAGGGCGATGGCTATTTCAACCTGATGGGCACGCTGGCGCGTCTTTTCCCGATAATGCCGCTAATCGGCGGGCAATCGCGCTTCCAGCCGGTCTATGTCGGCGATGTCGCCGAGGCCATCGCCAAGGCGGCCGATGGCGAGGTCAAGACCGGCCGCATCTACGAGCTGGGCGGCCCCGATGTCGAAACGCACAAGGCGCTGCTCGAGCGCATCCTGCGCGAAGCGGCGCGCAAGCGGCCGCTGCTGCCCTTGCCGGCCGGCATCGCCAAGCTCTTTGCCCTGCCTTTCGCCATTCTGCCCTTCAAGCCCCTGATCACCGCCGACCAGGTCGAGCTTCTGGGCCAGGACAATGTGGTGTCCGATGAGGCGATCAAGGACAAGCGCACCCTTGCCGCCTTCGGCATCACCCCGACCTCGATGGACACGATCCTGCCCAGCTATATGTGGCGCTTCCGCAAGCACGGGCAGTTCGACCGCCCCGACCATGACGGCGTCGTCATCTGAGGCCGGGCAAAAGCGCTTTGCACTTTTGCCGGCAATGGAATAGGTCCGGGACAGCAAGCCCCGGATCGCCATGACCCTCACCACCACGATTTCCCATCTCGGCCACAAGGGCGAGGGCGTCGCCCTTGTCGGAGACACCCGCGTCTTCGTGCCTTTCGCGCTGCCCGGCGAAACGGTGCGCATCACCCATGAGGGCGAGCGGGGCACGCTGGTCGAGGTTCTGACGCCCTCGCCCGACCGCGAAACGCCGTTTTGTCCGCATTTCGACAATTGCGGCGGCTGCCAGCTGCAGCATCTGGGGCGCGCTGCTTATGTGGATTTCAAGACCGGGCTGGTCGAAACCCCGCTGCGCCACGCCGGTATCGACGCTCGGGTCGCGCGCTTCGTCGATGCGGGGGGCATCGGGCGGCGACGGGCGACGCTGCATGCGCGCCGGGACGCCGCCGGCTATATGCGGATCAAAAGCCATGACCTGCTCGATCTCGACGCCTGCCCCATCCTGGTGCCGGCGCTGGGCCGGGCCCCGGACATGGCGCGCGCCATCGGCGCCGAAATCGGCGAATGCGACGTCAGCTTTACCGCCAGCGACGCCGGAATCGATGTCGGCATCAAAAGCAAGCGCAAGGGCCTCCGGGCGGAACAACTGGTGGCACTCGCCGCACAACTGCCCCTGGCGCGACTGGCGCTGAACGGCGAAATGGCGTTTCAGCGCCAGGTGCCCAATATCGCCATGGGCCGGGCGCAGGTCGACCTGCCCATCGGCAGTTTCCTGCAGGCGACGGCGGCGGCCGAAGCCGCGCTGGCCGATTATGTGATCGGCGCCGTGGGCAAGTCGAAAGCGGTCGCCGATCTGTTCTGCGGCCTCGGCCCCTTCGCGCTGCGGCTGGCCGAAACCGCGCCGGTCTATGCCGCCGACAGCGACCGCCCGGCCATTCTGGCGCTGGACAAGGGCGCCCGCCACGCCAAGGGCCTCAAGACCATCACCGCCAAGGCCCGCGATCTGTTCCGCGATCCGCTGACCCGGTTCGAGCTCGATTTCGACACGGTGGTGCTCGACCCGCCCCGGGCCGGCGCCGAAGCGCAGGTGAAGGAAATCGCGCTTTCGAAAGTGAAGAAAGTGGTGATGGTGGCCTGCGACGCCCGCAGCTTCGCCCGCGACGCGGCCCTGCTGGTCGCGGCCGGATTTGCGCTGAGCGATCTCGTGGCAATCGACCAGTTCGTCTTTTCGTCCCATATCGAAATCGCGGCGACGTTTTCGCGCTGAACCCTCGCGCCATAGCCCTGTGGGCGCCCCGATCGGGACATAATTTACCTCCGCCCGATTGTCGCCATGGTGTTTTTCGGGGCTCACCCGCGCTTGGTCACATTTGTCGCAGGCGGGAAACCTTCCCCATCCTCGCCACGTTTCTCCTCCACAACCGCACCGATTGCGCTGCGCAACGCGTTGCGCGCCCTTAAATTCTTTTTTGGAGAAGCATCATGTTCAAGACAGTTGCGGCTGCCTCCATCGCTCTTGCTTTCCTGGCAGCGCCGGTATTGGCGCAGTCGGCCAATGGCCCGGACGGGGTCTGGCAGGACCAATGGGGCACCACCTTCACCTTTTCCACCTGCGGGGACGGCACCCAGCTGTGTGGTGTGCTCAACGACGTGCAGGGCAATTCCCGCACCGAGGAAAATCTCGCTTTCGTCGATCACCAGGTGGTAACGGCCGAACAGGTGGCCCCCTCGCATTGGGAAGGCCAGATTGCCATGAGCGGCGGCTCGGCCAAGGCCATCGTCAAGCAGGTCGATCCCGACACCATCACCATTACCGGCTGTCGTGGCGGCATTTTGTGCCAGACCCTGACCTATGAGCGCATCTCGTAAGCGGGACGGCGCAAAAAGCCCCGGACGCCGGTCCGGGGCTTTTTTGTCAGCAGACGGTTGCCACCCGCTCCTTGATGGTGGCGAGCACCTCGTCGCCGGGCCGCTTCCACCAATTGTCCTGCGAAAAGATCTCGACCTCCTGCGGGCCGAAAAAGCCGGCGTCCTCGATTTGTCTGCGAATGCCGGGCAGGTCGATCACCCCATCGCCCATCATGCCGCGATCGAGCAGCATGTCCCTGGTCGGCACCAGCCAGTCGCAGATATGGTGGGCGAAGATGCGCTTCATCCGGCCGGCGCGGGCGATGGCCCCGGCCAGATTGGGGTCCCACCAGACGTGATAGACGTCGATGGCGACGCCGACCGTTTCACCCAGCATTTCACAGATGTCGAGCGCCTGATCGATGGTGTTCACGCAGGCGCGGTCGGCGGCATACATCGGATGCAGCGGCTCGATGGCGATTTTGACGCCCGAGGCCCGCGCATGCGGCAGCATGGCGGCAATCCCCTCGCTCACCATATGGCGGGCGCCGACGATATCCTTCGAGCCGCCCGGCAGGCCGCCCACCACCAGCACCAGGCAATCGGCCTTGAGCGCGGCGGCCTCGTCGATGGCGCGCAGATTGTCGTCGATGGCCTTTTGCCGGCCTTCGGCGCTGTCGGCCGGAAACATGCCGCCGCGACAGACGCCGGTGACCTGCAATCCATTCGCGCGCACAATGCGCGCCGCCTCATCGAGCCCGATGGCGGCAATCTGGTCGCGCCAGGGCGAAATGGCGGTGATGCCGGCGCGCAGGCACCCATCGACCGCTTCGGCAAAGCCCCATTGCTGGCGGGTAGTGGCGAGATTGAGCGAGATACCGCGCGCCGTCATGCCCATACTCCATGCACGGCCAGAACCGCCTGCATCCTTTGCGTCGCCAGATCCGGATCGGCCAGCACGCGCGCCTTGTCGGCGAGGCGGAAGAGTTCGCTCAAATGCTGGAGCGAGCGGGTCGATTGCTGGCCGCCAATCATGGCGAAATGATCCTGCAACCCGTTGAGATAGGCGAGGAAGACCACGCCGGTCTTGTAGAAGCGCGTCGGGGCGGCAAAGATGTGCCGGCTCAGCGGCACGGTGGGCTCGAGCAGGTCAAAGAATGCGTTGCTATTGCCGCGCCCGAGCGCAGCCAGACCGGCCGAGGCCGCCGGAGCGATGGCGTCGAAAATACCCAGCAGCGCGTGCGAATAGCCCTTGTCGTCGCCGGCGATCAACTCGGCATAGTTGAAGTCGTCTCCGGTATACATTTTCACCGATTCCGGCAGGCGGCGGCGCATGGCGATTTCCTTTTCCGCCGAGAGCAGGGAAATCTTGATGCCATCCACCTTGTCGGCATTGGCGGCGATGACGTCGAGGCACACATCCATGGCCACGTCGTGGTCGATATTGCCCCAATAGCCTTGCAGGGCCGGATCGAACATTTCACCCAGCCAGTGCAGGATGACCGGTTGCCGCACCTGCGAGAGGATACGGCCATAGACGCGGGCATAGTCGTCCGGGCTTTTGGCGGCGGCGGCCAGGGCGCGGCTGGCCATGAGGATGACGCGGCCGCCCTGGCCCTCGACGAAGCCGACCTGCTCCTCATAGGCGGCGATGATCTGGTCGATCGTCACCTCGGGCCCGGGGGCGAGATGGTCGGTGCCGGCGCCATAGGCGATAAGGCTGTCGTCGCGCGTGCGCGCTTCAACCTGGGCGCGGCGGATCAGTTCCTTGGCGTCCTCCCAGGTGAGCCCCATGCCGCGCTGGGCGGTATCCATGGCTTCGGCGACGCCGAGACCCAGATCCCACAGCCGGTGCCGGAAGGCCAGGGTCTTGTCCCAGTCGATGGCCGGGGTGAGCCAGGGATCATTGTCCGCCAGCGGATCGGCCACGACATGGGCGGCGGCAAAGGCGATGCGCGGAAAATCCGTCGACTTGAACTTGACGAAGGGAATGGGATCGCCGGTCAGCGTATAGGGGCTGATGGAGCGGTCGGGATTGGGCAGGTTGATGGTCGGCATTTAAGGGCACCCCTCATCCGGCGCTGTGCGCCACCTTCTCCCACGCGAGGAGAAGGGAGCATCGAGCGCCTCAAAACGCGGTGTCCCCCTCTCCTCTTGGGAGAGGGGGACTTTTGATCAAAATTCGAGCTTCGGCACGTCGAGCCAGCGGCGCTCGGCCCAGCTCTTGAGACCCAGTTCGGCCAATTGCACGCCCTTGGCGCCCGCTTCGAGGCCATAAGGCCAGGCGGCATCTTCGGCCACATGGCGCAGGAACATTTCCCACTGCACCTTGAAGCCGTTATCGGCCGGCCAATTGTCCGGCACCTCTTCCCAGTCATTGAAGAAATTCATGGTCTGCGGCTGGTCGGGGTTCCACACCGGCTTGGGCGTGTTGACCCGATGCTGGGTCCAGCATTTGTGCAGGCCCGCCACGGCCGAGCCATGCGTGCCATCGACATGGAAGGTGACGAGATCGTCGCGGCGGACGCGGGTCGTCCAGCTCGAATTGATCTGGGCGATCACCCCGCCTTCCAGCTCGAAAGTGGCATAGGCGGCATCGTCCGTATCGGCCGTGTAGCGCTGGCCGTTTTCATCGACGCGGCTGGGGATATGGGTGGCGCCGAGGCACGACACCGCCTTGACCTCGCCGAAGAGATTGTCGAGCACATAGCGCCAGTGACACAGCATATCGAGAATGATGCCGCCGCCATCGCCCTTGCGATAGTTCCAGCTCGGGCGCTGCGCTTTCTGCCAGTCGCCCTCGAATACCCAATAGCCGAATTCGCCGCGCACCGAGAGGATGTCGCCGAAAAAGCCGCTGTCGCGCAGCATTTTGAGCTTCAACAGGCCCGGCAGGAACAGCTTGTCCTGCACCACGCCGTGCTTGAGGCCGGAGGCGCGAGCGGTTTTCGCCAGGTTTACCGCGATCTCGAGATCGTCGGAGGTCGGCTTTTCGCAATAGACATGCTTGCCGGCGGCCAGGGCCTTTTCCAGCAGGCCGGCGCGCATCAGCGTCGTGCCGGCATCGAAAAAGATCGCGTCATCGGGATTGGCGAGAGCGACGTCGAGATCGGTGCCCCAGCGCGCGATATTATGCCTTTTGGCCAGCCGCTCGATCTTGTCGCGGTCGCGGCCGACGATGATCGGATCGACCACCAGCCGGTCGCCATTGGCCAGGGCAATGCCCCCCTGATCGCGAATGGCCAGGATCGAGCGCACCAGGTGCTGATTATACCCCATGCGGCCGGTGACACCGTGCATGATGATGCCAATCCGTTGTTCCGCCATTTTCAATCCTCCCAGGGCCGCGCAACATTGTAACTGATTGGTTACTTACTACACATATCCAATCGACCCCGTCAAGCGGGCGGAAAAGAGATTTGGGACAGGCCCGAAGCCACACCTATCGCGCCGCAACAGGGAAAGATTCTCGGCGAAAGCCGCGGCAGCAATCGGGGTTTGTCCGCCATCGGGGGAGCCGTCCATGCTCACCACATGGTTACTTCTGACTTGACACCCTGTCAGCCCAATCGCAAGCTCATCGATAAGGGGCCAGGAGAGCGGGCCGGAACCAGTTTTTTGGGAGGATGGCCGATGCAGAACCTGGGGACCGTCCAGGCCATGGGCTCTATCGCACCCGGCGGCGCGGGCTGGCCTTCAACCATGTCGACCCGCCCCCGTTCTTTACCCGGCCGATCAGTGCTGTTATCTGCCTCGTGAACACCCTCACCATCCTCATCTTCAGTCCGGCGGTATCGAAACGTGTCAGAGCCCTCTTCACCCGTGGTGGCGGCGCCGAAACGCGCGGCTGACGCCGCAGCGGCAAGGCGGCCTCGCAACTCGGCCAAGACCAAAGCCTCGATTCTGGCGGCAGGACGGGTGGAATTCGCCGATCGCGGTTTCGAAGGCGCGCGGGTCGACGCCATCGCCGAGCGGGCCGGCGCCAATAAGCGCCTGCTCTACCATTATTTCGGCAACAAGGAGGATCTCTACCGCGCCGTATTGCTCGACGCCTACCAGGAGATCCGCCAGGGTGAGCGGGCGCTGAGCCTCGACCAATATGACCCGGCACAGGCCATGGACCGGCTGGTGCGCTTCACCTTCCGGCATTTTCTCGCCAATCCCTGGTTTCCCCGCCTTCTGGGCACGGAAAACATCGAAAATGCGCGGTTTTTGAAAACCTTGCCCGACATCAAGGCGCTGCACTCGCCCCTGGTCGGGCAGATCGCCGCCATTATCGAGCGGGGCAATGCCGCCGGGATTTTTCGTCGCGATGTCGACCCGGTGCAACTCTATATCTCGGTGGCGGCGCTCGGCTTTTTCTACGTCTCCAATACCGCCACGCTCTCGGTGATCTTCGAGCGCGACCTGACCAGTGTCAGCATGGTGCAGGAACGCGAAGCCCACGCGGTGCAGATGGTGCTCGACTATCTCAAGACCAAGCCGATCGGGTGAGAGGCTAGAGCGTGTCTGCCGAAAATGGCGCCGGTTTCGGGACAAAGACATGCGGAAAAACAAAGGGTTAAAGCGCAGGGAGCGAACCTGAAAGAAACGCGACGCGCTTTAAGCGTCACAATTGATACCGCCCCCCTGACCCTCAGTGCACCTGCACCGTGCCCATCTCGAAAAACACCGTCAGCAGCGGCGCCATGATTTGTGGATCGAAGTCGACGCCCTGATCGGCGAGGGTAATCCGTTCGCCATTGTGCAGGCTTGCCGCCATCCAGTCCGCTTGCGCCGCGCCATCTCCCGGCCCCTTTTCGCCATCGAGCACCAAGACCGGCATGATGGCGTTCTGCCAATGGAGGGGCGGAGCTTCGGCGCGCCGGAGAGGATCGATCCGGGGCTGGTAGAGCGCCAGCGCGCGAATGTTTCGCGGCAGGGCGGCGGCGGCTTCCAGCGCCGGCACGCTGGCGGCGTCTGCGGCAAAGATAAACGCCGCGCCGCCCTCCGCCGCGACCAGCGCGGCGATATCGGCGAGGATCCCGGCATCGTCACGACCGCCGGGATTATAGAGCAGGACCGAAAACCCGCGCAGCAGCGCCCGCGTCAGGGCCGCCACCGTGTCGGGCTTCATCGAGGCAACGACAATGGCGAGAGGACCGCTGCCGACCCGCTGATAGTCAATGACCGCACCATCGCCCGAAATGATCTGAAACACGAACAATCCTCCGCTCGACGCCCTGCAAAGCATAGCGAGCGAAGGATCACAATTGCTCATTCTCCCTTTATTGGGGAAGCTCTCAGCGAATGGCCAGGCCCTCGGCGTTGAAGATATGCGCCTTGGCCGGATCGAGATAGGCCGAAACGCTGGCGTCCAATTCGACCGCGCGCTGGCCTTCGAGCACGATATTGAGCCCCTGGCCATCGCCGGTGGTGGCATAGACCACCGTCTGCCCCCCAAGATTTTCAACCAGATCAACCCGCACATCGGCGAATTTCACCCCCGAGCCCTCATTGATGGTGATGTGCTCGGGGCGAATGCCCAGGGTCGCGGCGCCGGCGCTGTTGCGCCCCAGCGACAGCCTGTTGCCGCCGGTCTTGAGCGCCCCGGTCTCCTCGTTCACGGTGAGGAAATTCATCTTGGGGCTGCCGATAAAGCCGGCGACGAACAGATTGCGCGGCGTGTTGTAAAGCTCGAGCGGCGCCCCGGCCTGCTCGATGACGCCTGAGCGCAGCACCACGATCTTGTCGGCCATGGTCATGGCCTCGACCTGATCATGGGTGACATAGATCATGGTATTGCCCAGGTCATTGTGCAGCTTGGCGATCTCGACGCGCATGGCGACCCGCAATTCGGCATCGAGATTGGAAAGCGGCTCGTCGAACAGGAAAATCTTGGGCTCGCGCACGATGGCACGCCCAATGGCGACGCGCTGGCGCTGGCCACCCGAAAGCTGCTTGGGCTTGCGCTGAAGCAACGGTTCGATCTTGAGGATTTCGGCAGCGCGGCGCACCCTCGTCTCGATTTCCGGCTTGGGCATTTTGGCCGTTTCGAGACCGAAGGCGAGGTTCTGGTAGACGCTCATATGCGGATAGAGCGCATAGGACTGGAACACCATGGCGATGCCACGCCGGGCCGCCGGCACCTCGTTCATCCGCTGCCCGTCGATCAACAGATCGCCGCCGGTGATCGGCTCCAATCCCGCGATCATGCGCAACAGGGTGGACTTGCCGCAGCCCGAGGGGCCGACAAAGACGGTGAAATCGCCCGGCGCGATGGTCAGATCCACCCCGTGGATCACCGCCACGTCGCCATAGGATTTTTCCAGTTTGCGCAGCTCGATACTGGTCGCCATGGTCGGGATCTCCTAGCTCTGTCGGAAGGCGGCGGGCACCCAGCTCTCATAGAGCGGATGGTCCGGTCCGAGCGGAAGGGCAACGTCCTCATGGGTGGACGAGGAATGATAGAAGGCGGTCACCAATTCGAGCGAGCGGCGCGAATCAGCGCTGGTGACGGGCAGCGGCGCGTCGCCTTCGAGCGCATCGTAAAACCGCGCCATCTGGGTCTGGAAGCGCGACGGCACATGCGTCCAGTTTGCCAGCAGCTTGTCGATCTTGTGCGCCGTCTCGTCATTGCGCGGCAGGATCTTCCAGGGCTTGTTGCCCGGATTATAGGGCGCGTGATCGCTTTCGAAGGTGACGTTTTCAAATGAGAGCCGGATACGGCTGATTTCATCCGACGAGCCCAGCGTGGCGGTGAAACTGGCCAGGGCGCCGCTCTTCATCTCCAGCGATGCGGTGATGGTGTCTTCCACCTCGATCGGATTGACCCGGGTGGCGACACGGCCGAAAACGCGCGAGATATCGCCCATCAGATAGGTGAAGATATCGTGCGGATGGATGGCATGCCCCATCAGCACGCCGCCCAGTTCGCTCGCCCACTTGCCGCGCCAGGGCACGGCGTAATAGGGCGCTTCCCGCCGCCACATGGTTTCCACCGTGCCGACAAAGGGCTTGCCGGCTATGCCGGCATCGATGATGGCCTTGGCCTGCTCGATGCCGTCGCCGAAGCGGTATTGAAACACCGGCATCAGCTTGCCGGCGGAGAGCTTTTCCTGCGCCATGACCGCGTCGACATCGCGCAGTGACCCGACCAGCGGCTTCTCGCACACCACATGCTTGCCGGCCTTGAGCGCCGCCATGATCATGGAGAAATGCACGCCCGGCGGGGTGCACACATCGATGACGTCGATGTCGTCCATGGCCAGCAGATCGTCGAAATCGGCCACCCGCCGCTCGACACCGAACTCCTCACCCAGCGTTTCCAGACGCTCGGGATTGAGATCGCAAACCGCCAGAACCTTGAATTTGTCGGCATTGGGCAGATAGCCCTCGACAATATGGCTGCGGCCGATGCCGCCGCCGACAACAGCGACGTTGTAGATCCGGTTCATTGTGCCCACTCCGTACCCTGTTCGGCCATGGACTGCGCGGTCAGCGCCAGTTTCATGGCATTGTAGCACCGCTCCTGCGGCATGGCCGTCTCGGTGCGGTTGCGCACATCGTCGAGAAATTGCCGGCCAAAGGGCAGCTCGACCTTGGCGCAATCGATATGCCGGGTGCCCTTCCTGTCGACGAGGAACAGGTGATTTTCTCCCGGACGCCCGGCGATATCGACATATTTCCTGAGCTCGATATAGCCCTCGGTGCCCAGAATGGTCAGGCGCCCGTCGCCCCAGGTCGGCAGGCCCTCGGGCGTGAACCAATCGACGCGGATATAGCCCGTGGTCCTGTCGGTGCGCATATGGGCATCGCCGACATCCTGCAGGCCCGGGCGGTGGGGATGGTTGCGGTTGAACACGCTCGCCGACACCACCTCGCCATCCATGGCATTGGAAAAGAACAGGAATTGCTCGAACTGGTGACTGGCGATATCGCACAGGATACCGCCATAGCGATTGCGGGTGAAAAACCAGTCGGGCCGGTTGTTGAGGCGCAGCGAATGGGGGCCGAGGCCGACGGTGTTGACCACCTCGCCAATGGCGCCCTGGGCGATGAGATTGCCCGCTTCGACCGCCGCCGGCACCTCGAAATGCTCGGAATACAGCACCGAGAAGATACGGCCGGTTTCCTTCTGCACCTTTTTGATCTCGTCGAGCTGGGCGAAGGTGGTCATGCCCGGCTTGTCGGTGAGCACATCCTTGCCGTGGCGCATGGCGCTAAGGGCGATCGCTGCCCGGTCGCCCGGAATGGCGGCGGTGGTGACGATGGCGATGCTCTCGTCTTCGAGAATGGCCTTTGGATCGCTGACCCGCCGCGCTTCCGGATATTTTTCCGAGAACGCCTTGGCGAGGTCGTCTTCCACCGCGTGGAAGGCGACGAATTCGGCGCCGGCCCGCTTGAGGCAGTCCACCTGGCCATAGATGTGAGCGTGGTTGATGCCGATGGCGGCAAATTTCAATTGCGACATAATGTTAGCGTTTCATACCGGTGGTGGCGATGCCCTCGATGAGCATGCGCTGGAAGACGAGGAAGAACAGGAAGATCGGCACCAGGCTGAGCACGCTCATGGCGAACAGCCCACCATAATCGGAGGTACCGGTCGAGTCGGTGAAGGTGCGAAGGCCGAGCATCACCGTGTAGTCGCGCATCTGGTTGAGATAGATCAGCGGGCCGAAGAAATCGTCCCAGGTCCAGATGAAGGTGAAGATGGCGGCCGTGGCCAGAACCGGTGTCGACAGGGGCAGCATGATCTTCCAGTAGATGCGCCACGGCCCGGCGCCGTCCATCATCGCCGCCTCGTCCAGCTCGCGCGGAATGCCGCGGAAGAACTGCACCATGAGGAAGATGAAGAATGCATCGGCGGCGAGGAATTTCGGCACGATCAGCGGCAGGAAGGTATCGACCCAGCCCAGCTGGCGGAACAGCACATATTGCGGGATCAGCGTCACCTGATAGGGCAGCATCAGCGTCATCAGCATCAGCGCGAACCACAGTCTGCGCCCGCGAAATTCCAGCCGCGCGAAGGCGAAGGCCGCCAGCGAACAGGCGAGCACATTGCCGACCACCGACAGGATCGAGATGATGAAGCTGTTGGTGAAGAACACCCCGAAGCTGGTGCGCAAGCCGTTCCAGCCGCGGAAATAGGCGTCGATGCTCCATTCCGAGGGAATGATGCTGGCCGAGGTGAAGATCTCGTTTTCCGGGCGGAAGGAGGCCGCCAGCATCCACAACAGCGGATAGAGCATCAGGATGGAGGCGCCGATCAGCGCCGCGTGGCTGAGGATGGAAATCGCACGCTTGCGCCAGAGCGGGGTTTCCGCCCCGACGACGGTCAGTTTCATGGGCGCGTCAGTCATCGTAATGCACCCAGTATTTCGAGGTGAGGAACGAGAAGGCGGTGAAGATGGCGACGAGGGCCAGGAGCACCCAGGCCAGGGCGGAGGCATAGCCCATGCGGAAGAAGCCGAAGGCCTCCTGATAGAGATAGAGCGTGTAGAACAGGGTCGAGTTGATCGGGTTGCCGGTGCCGCCCGAAATGATGAAGGCCGGGGTGAAGCTCTTGAACGCCTCGATGGTCTGGATGATGGCGTTGAAGAAAACGACCGGGGTCAACAGCGGCAGGGTGATCTTCCAGAACTGCCGCCACTTGCTGGCGCCATCGAGGGAGGCGGCCTCATACATGTCCTGCGGGATCTGCCTCAGACCGGCAAGGAAGATGATCATCGGCGAGCCGAACTGCCAGATCGACAGCACGATCAGCGTCCACAACGAATAATTGGGGTTGGAAATCCAGCTCGGGCCGATAATGCCGAACAAAGCGAGGAACTTGTTCACGAGGCCGTCGCCGGCAAAGATCTGCCGCCACAGAATGGCGATGGCGACCGAAGCACCCAAAAGGCTCGGCAGATAGAACAGGGCGCGATAAAGCGGCAGCCCCTTCATGCCGCGATTGAGCAGCAGGGCGACGCCGAGCGCGAAAGCGAGCTTCAAGGGCACCGAGAAGATCACGAAGAACATGGTCACCCGCATCGAGGCGGAAAACTTCGGATCATTGGTGAACATGCGGACATAATTGTCGAGGCCGGCCCAGCGCGGCGCGGTCAACAGGTCGAAATGGGTGAAGCTGAGATAGAGCGAAGAGATCATCGGCCCCAGCGTGAGGCCGAAAAAACCGATGAACCAGGGCAGCAGGAACAGATAGCCGGGGGCATCCTGCTGCCAGATGCGGGACCAGAGCGAAGGACTGCCCGCGCGCTCCCCCGCGGGAGTGCCGGTTTCGAAGGAGCGCGCGGTCATGCTTAGCTGGCCCGGTTGAGGATGGCGGTGGCTTCGTTGACGAAATACGGACCGGCATCTTCAGGCGAGCGGGCGCCGAAAGCCACTTCCTGGCTCAGCGTGCGCAGCAGCGAGATGTCGATCTCGCCAGCAGCGGCCGGCGGGGAGGGCGGCAACGGCCCGAGCAGGTCACCCAGATTGGCCACGAAGTTCAGCGCGATCTGATTGGCCTCGTCGAGCGTCGGAGCGACGATCTCGCGGGTGGCGGGCAGGCACGGAATGCCGCGCTCGACGCCCAGGATCTTGGCCGCTTCCGGATCGGAGATGAAGAAGTTGAGGAACGAGGCCGCAGCTTCCTTGTTGGCGGACGAGCCGCCCACCGAGAAGAACATCGAGGGCTTGCGATAGTGACCGCCGCCGACGCCCGGAGCCAGACGCGGATAGCCGACCATGTCGAGGCGATCGGGAACCAGGGCCTGGAAGCCGACGAGCTGGTTGGAGTTGGACGGCATCAGGGCCGCCTTGCCGGCAACGAGCATGGTGGTTTCGAGCGGGCCGGTATCGAGTGCCTGCGCGTCGGGCGCGACGATCACGCCGGCGGCGCGGAAGTCGTTCCACATCTTGAACCACTCGGTCATCTCGTCGGCGCCGAAGCCGAGTTTGCCATCGGCGGTATAGAGCGAGAGACCCTTCTGGCGCAGCCAGTTGTCGAGCATCGGCTCGGTGCCCGAAGCGTCCGACATCATCTTCATGCCGCCGCGGACATTGGCCTTGGAGAAAGCCTCGCCCTTGGTCAGGATGTCTTCATAGGTCCAGTCGCGGTTCGGCGGCTCCACGCCCGCTTCACTGAAGGCGACGGTGTTAATCAGGGTCGCCACCGAATTGGCGCCCAGCGAAATGCCATAGAGCTTGCCATCGACCTTGCCGCCATCGAGCTGGTCCTGATCGAAACCATCGAGATTAAGCGCGCCACCGACGAACTCATCGAGCGGCGCAATGGCGTTGCGCTTGGCGTACTCGACGATATAGCGATAGTCCATCTGAATGATGTCGGGCGCATTGCCGCCGGCGGTCTGCGTGGCCAGCTTGGGCCAGTAATCATTCCAGGCCAGGAATTCGCCTTCGACGCTATTGCCCGAGGCGGCCTGGTAAAGATCGGCGACGCCATAGGTGCGGTCGGCGCGGTTCTGGCCGCCCCAGAAGATCAGGCGCAGATTGGTGCCCTGGGCCCAGGCCGGGCCGGCTCCGACAGCGCCGGCTGCCATAAGCGCCGAACTGCCCATGAGGAACTGTCGGCGTCCAATACGAAATGTCATGTGTAACCTCCCATGAATTTGGCCGCTCCGGAACATCCGGCTCGGAATGCAGTGAGCGACCTCCCCGTCGCTAAATCACCAACCAGTTACTAAGTTGCGAAATTGATCCCTCTTGTCAACGTCAGTTCTGTTGAATTTCGGCGCCACTTCGTAGCCTAAATAACCAGCCGGTTACCCTTTACCATACAAGACAGGAAGCGAGCAATCTGCCTTGTATGGAAGCTTGAGAGCCACATTTGGCCCCTTCGCTCCCCTGTTTCGATCCGTCCCGATGCCTTGCTCTTTCGTGTTTCCCGGACGCGCCCGCAGGCAAGCGTCACGCCGAAACCATCTTTCGACTAAAGTAGACAGTGGCCCAAAAATCTCGTCTGGAAAACTATGAAATCATCGCGCTATTATAGATTTTCCCTATAGGGCAAAAACGGGCCGCGCCGTGGACAAATTGCTTTCCCAATTTCTGGCCGTTGCCGATGCCGGCACGCTCAGCGGCGGCGCCAAGGCGCTGCTGATCACCCAGCCCACCTTGACCATCAATATGCGCAAGCTCGAGGAGAGTATCGGCGCGCCGCTGTTCGAGCGCTCCTCGCGCGGGGTGCGCCTCACCCGTTACGGGGAAACGCTCTATGAAAATGCGCGGCTGATGCAGCGGCTCTATGACAACACCCTGTCGAGCATCGCCGACCAGAAGCGCGACATGGAGCAGGGATTGGCCATCGGCACGGGCTATTCGTGGTGGAGCCTGTTCCTCAAGGACATGGTCCTTGACTATCAGCGCGAATTTCCCGGCTCACCGGTCCAGATCAGCCTCGGGCATCAATTCCACCTGCTCGACCAATTGCTGTCCGGCGACATCGCCCTGTTCCTCGGGCATGAAACCAAGGAACTCAATCCCGCCGTCATGACCGATTTCATTCCGCTCACCGAGGTGCATAACGGCTATTTCGTCCGCGCGGGCCATCCCCTTTTGGGCCAACCGCGCCAGCGCGAGGAGATCGAGCACTTCCCCATGGTGACCAGCACGCCGCCGGAAAGCCGGCACCAGCGGTTTTTCGATCCCAATCGCTGGCGCTCGCGCATGAAGGCGCTGTTTGAGCAGACCGATTTTGTCTTTGGCTCCAACTCGCTGGCCGCCTGCGTCGATTATACCCTCGCCACCGAGGCGGTGCTTCCCCACTCCCACGTCATGCGCGAACATTTCGAAGCCCTCGGCCTGCGCCAATTGGAGGTGCTGGACGAGGCAACGCAGTTTCTCGTCGGCATCCATGTGCTCAAGGAGCGGCGCGGGGAGAAGCGGATCGAGCCGCTGATAGAGCGGACCCGGCAAGCGGCCGCCCGCGCCTTTCCGCCAGCAAAATAATCGCGCCCGCACCCTCCCATCCGCAACTCGGCGCTTCGCTTCGACAAGCTAACATGTTAGTCACTCCCCATGCAGCACGCCCCTTTCTTCTCGCTTCAACCGACCGCCCCCGATTCTCAGCGCCTCGCCGCCGGCGAGCGCGTTGCCGCGCGCCTGCGCGGCCAGATCCGCGGCAATATCCATACCGATCCGCTGATGACCTATGCCTGGAGCGGGGACGCCAGTTCTTACCGGCTGATCCCGGCTGTGGTGGTCTTCGTCAATTCCGAGGAGGACGTGCGCGCAGTGTTCAAGGCCGCCCGCGCCGAGGGTCTGCCGGTCACTTTTCGCGCCGCCGGCACCTCGCTTTCGGGCCAGGCGGTAACCGATGGCGTCCTCGCCGTCCTCGGTGATGGCTGGCGCAAGCTCGATATCCATCCCGGCGCCGACCGGATCACCCTCGGGCCGGCGATCATCGTCGCCGAAGCCAATCGCGCGCTCAAGCCGCACAACCGCAAGATCGGCCCCGATCCGGCCAGCCAGGCGACCTGCAAGATCGGCGGCGTGGTCAACAACAACTCGTCCGGCATGTGCTGCGGGGTGGCCCAGAACACCTATCACACCATGGCGCGGCTGCGCATCGTGCTCACCGACGGCACGACGCTCGACAGCGGCGACGCGGAAAGCTGCGCTGCCTTCCGGCGCAGCCACGCCGGCATGCTGGAGGAACTCCACCGCCTCCACCACGACATCATGGCCGACGCCGAGCTGACCGCCCTCATCCGCCACAAATACAGGATCAAGAATACGGTCGGCTATTCGCTCAATGCCCTGGTCGATTACCACGACCCACTCGACATTCTCATCCACCTGATGGTCGGCTCGGAAGGCACGCTCGGCTTCGTCTCCGAGGTGACCTACAACACCGTGCCCGAACACCCCTTCAAGGCCACCGGGCTCATCCCCTTCCCCGATCCGCAATCGGCCGGCCGCGCCATTATCGAAATGGCCAATGGCGGGGTGCAGGTGACCACCGGAGTGACGGCGGCCGAATATATCGAGCGCCGGGCGCTGGCGACGGTGGAGCATCTGGCGCCGATGGCCCCGCTCCTGCCCTGGCTCACCGACAATTCGCCGGCCGTGTTGATCGACGTGACCGCGCCCGACGCGGCGACGCTGGCCGCCGAGGTGGAAAAGACCGCGGCGCTGCTCGCCCGCCATGGCGCTACCCATGTCGAGCTTTCCACCGACGAACACCGCAGCCACGCCCTGTGGGATATCCGCAAGGGCTTTTTCACCTCGGCCGGGGCCGCCCGCCCCAAGGGCAGCATCATGCTCACCGAGGACGTCGCCGCCCCCATCGAGCGCCTGGCCGATTTCGTCATCGACCTGCGGGCTTTGCTCGACGATCACGGCTATGCCGATGCGGTGATCTTTGGCCATGCCCTCGCCGGCAATCTGCATTTCCAGATGGGCGATGATTTTTCCAAGCCCGGCGCGGCGGAAAAATTCGACGTCTTCAACCAGGAACTGAGCCAGCTGGTGTCGCTGCGCTATGGCGGCTCGCTCAAGGCCGAGCACGGCACCGGACGCGCCATCGCGCCCTTCGTCGAGGCCGAATGGGGCGCCAAGGCCTATGCGATCATGCGCGCCATCAAGGCGGCTTTCGATCCCGAGCGCCTGCTCAATCCCGGCGTGCTGCTCAATGACGACGCCAAAATTCACGTCAAGAACCTCAAGGTGATGCCGCTGGCCGACGAATTGGTCGATCTGTGCATCGAATGCGGTTTCTGCGAGCCGGCCTGCCCCAGCCACCACATGACGCTGACCCCGCGCCAGCGCATCGCCGTGACCCGCGAACGCGCCCGGCTCCGGCATACCGGCGAGGACCCGGCGCGCCTCGCCCGGTTCGAGGCCGATTTCCAATATGCTGGCCTCGACACCTGCGCCGCCTGCAATCTGTGCTCGCTGCGCTGCCCGGTGGGCATCGAGACCGGCACCATGATCATCGGCGAGCGTGCTCGCCGCCGCGGCGCCACCGCCCATTCGGTGGCGCGCTTTGCCGCCGACCATCGCGGCAGTCTCGAGCGGTTCATGCGCGGTGGCGTGGCGCTGGCCGATGCGGCCCGCACCATCATCCCCGCCCCCGCCATCGAGGCCATCACCGAAACGGCGCGCCGCGCCACCGGCAAGCGCGTGCCGCGCCTGTCCCGCGCCCTCCATCACGGCAGCGGCGCACCCAAGCTGCGCGACAATCGCCAGGACCCGCGCAAGAGCGGCTTTCCCGTGCCCATTACCCAGACGGGGCGCGAGCAGATCGTCTATTTTCCCGCCTGCCCCAGCCGCATGTTCGGCGCGCCGAAAACCGACCATGATCTGCTCTCGACGCCTGACGCCATGCTGGCCCTGCTCGAGCGCGCCGGCTACGACGTCGTCATGCCCGAGCATCTGACCGGCCAATGCTGCGGCCAGCCATTCCAGTCCAAGGGCTTTCCCGAGGAAGCGGCGCGGGTCGGGGGCGAACTCAAGCGCGAACTCTCGTCCTCCTCCGACGCCGGGCGGCTGAAGGTGGTCACCGATGCCTCGACCTGCGCCAAGCATCTGAAGGAATTTCCCGGCGAGGCGGCGGTGGCCGATTCCGCGCAATTCCTGCTCGCCCATGTGCTGCCGCGCCTGGCGCTGACGCAGAAACTGCCGGTCGTCGCCGTGCACCACAACTGCTCGGCCCAGCGTCTGGGCGAGCAGCCGGCAACCGAGGCGGTGGCGCGCGCCTGCGCCGAGGATATCGCGGTATTGTCCTCGATCACCTGTTGCGGCTATGCCGGGGACAAGGGGTTGTTCATCCCTGAACTGAATGCCCACGCCACGCGCCGCGTCGGCAACGACATTCCCAAGGGGTGCGAGTTGGGCGTCTCGACGGTATCCACCTGCGCCTCGGGGCTGACCGAACACGCCGCCATTCCCTTTGTGAGCCTGGCCAGCCTGCTCGAATGGGCCTCTCGCCCGCGCTGACGGCCCGCCCTTCCCCTCCATTGCGAATACGATCTTATCCCCGCGCCAGCGGGGATTTGTTTTTCGGCAGCCGCCTGGATGGGAGGGGCGGAAAACGAAAACCCATTTCCGCCGATCACATCACGATCCTTTCATAAGATATATCTTGAAACCGCCGCTTCGCCCCCCGATCTCGATATCACGGACACGAAAACATATCGGAGATACACAAATGTCTTCTTATTGGCGTAACGGCGAACCCAATTGGCGGCGCTTCGAGCAGATGGCGCGCAAAGGTTGGGGGCGCGTGCAGAACATGGCCGATGACGAATTCGGCCAATGGGGCGGCAATTTCCGCATCGGGCGCATGCTGGCCTCGGGCGATGTGCGGCTGGTGGCGCTCTATCTCATCGAGCAGCAGCCGCGCCACGGCTATGACCTGATCAAGGCGGTGGAGGAGCAATCCAACGGCGTCTATTCGCCCAGCCCCGGTATCGTCTATCCGGCCCTGACCTATCTTGAGGAAGCAGGCTTCGTTACCTCCAGCGCCGAGGGCAACAAGAAGCTTTATACCATCACCGACACCGGCCGCGCCCATCTGGCGGAAAACCGCGAGGCGATCGCGGCGACGCTGGATTTTCTTGCCCGCACCGGCGAGCAGTTCAACCGCTTCCGCGAATTCGTTCGTGCCGACTGGCCTTTTGGCGACAGGCCCAATCCCGAGGACGGCAATCTGCGCCCCGAAGCGCCGCGAGCCGACTTCCACGACCATGATCGACCGATGCACGACGCCACGCCCGAACTCGACGCGGCCCG
This sequence comes from Devosia sp., assembly GCA_026126125.1. GTDB lineage: Bacteria > Pseudomonadota > Alphaproteobacteria > Rhizobiales > Devosiaceae > Devosia. The sequence goes on along the minus strand of JAHCJW010000001.1, from coordinate 101,868 downwards.
CAAGGCGCTGAAGGCGGCGCTCAAAAAGGCCCGCCATGGCTCCGACGAGCAGCAGGCCCGCACCGCCGAGATCCTGCGTCGTGCCGCCGCCGAGGTGGAAGCCCTGGGCGAGGATGACGTCGATCTCTAGCGCAGTGAGCATTCCGCCTCGCAAAATGCGAGGCGGTTTGCACAAAATTAACCACGTTCTGTCACCTTCTGCCTGAAAGAGGCAGGCGATGAACACGTTTTTTGAGCAGCATTCCGGCCCGTCCCGGCCGGCCGATGGATTCATCGCCCGCACGCTCGCCCGCCTGCCGCGCATTGTTGGCGTCACCGCTCTCGCCATGGCCGCGAGCTTCCTGGCGCTGCAATTGCTGCCCACCCAATATCGCGCCCGCCTCGACATTGCGCTGGCCCCCGACAATGCGCCCGAAATGGCCATCGAGCAGATTTTGAGCCCGCTCCAATTGGCCGATATCGTCTCCCGCCTGCCCAACCAGACGGTGCTGGACCTGCGCCGCAGCGGCGGCGGAACCCTCGACAGCACCGCGCTGCTGCGGCGCCAGCTGACCTTGGCGCCGGCGCCGGAAGGAACCCATCTGCGCCTCGAGGCGATCGCGTCGGCGCCCGACCATGCCGGGGCCATCGTCAATGCCGTGGCCGCCAGCTACACCAACGACACCCAAACCCTGCCCGAGCCGCTGCCGGTCTCGGCCGCCGCTCCCCCGCAGAGCGAGCCGGCCAGGCTTGCGGTAGTCGAACCGTCCGTGGCGCGGATCGGCGCCGATCCGCGCCTCTTGCAGCAGCGGCTGACGCTGGCCTGGGAAAACCGCGTCCGGCTCGAGGACAAGGCCGAGCGGATCGACGCGCTGGTCGCCGCCGGCAATTTTACCGCCCTGGCCCTGCAGGCCGAGGGCCTGCCCGGGCTGGGACGGCGGATAGACGATCTCGCCGCCCTTGAGGCCGAGCACGAAAAACTGGCGGTGACGCTTCTGGCCAACCATCCCGCCATGCGCACGCTGAGCGAACAGATCGCCCTGGCCAGCGCCGAGATCAGCCGAGAGGCCGTGCAACTGGCCGCCACCGTGCGCGCCGATAGCGAGGCCGCCTTGCGGCTCGAAGCGGGATTGCGGGCCGAATATGACGCGCAAATGGCCAGCATCGCCATCGACAACACTGTGCTGACCGGTTCGATCGGTGTGTCCCCTGTGCCTGAAGTCAGCGCCTTGCCGCGCCCGGTCGGCGCCGCCTGGGCTCTCGCCCTCTCCGGCGGGCTCACCTTTTTCGGCCAGCTCGGTCTTATTGCCTGGCGCCAGCCTCGACGCATTCACCCGCTCGATGACCTGTTCGGGGCCCAGGACCCTGATTTTGGCCAGCCCATGGACATGGCGCCTCCGCCCCATCGCCCGGCCCCCATCCCCGAGCCGGTGCCGCTGCCCACCGTTCCCGCTGCCGTGCCCGCGCCCACCGCTGCGCCCGCGCATAACTGGTTCGGCGCAACCAGCGCCCCACCCGAAGTCGCGGTCAAAGCGCAATGGGTGGATGCCGCCACCATAGTGCAGACGACGCAAACCGAGCCGCCCGCCAAGCCGCGCGCCGCACCTGCGCCTGCGCCTCGGCAGCCAGACCCGCTCGACGGGCTCGACAGCGCCCGTATCGTCGCGATCCGCTCCACCGGTTCTCTCACCGACACCCGCGCCTGGGCCCGCGACCTGTTGGAGGCCTATGCCCAAGAGGGACGACGCGTGGTGATGATCGACGCCGCCAGCCGCAGGCGGGGCGCGGCGCCGGGCATCAGCGACCTGTCGATGGGCCAGGCCCGCTTCGCCGACATCGTGCACGGCACCGGACGAAACGAAGCCGCCCTGATCCCCTGGGGGCGGCAGGACACGCTTTATGCCTCGGCGCGCCAGGTGCGCACTCTATTGCTGGCCCTGGTCGAGCTCTATGACGTCGTGGTCATCACGCTTGCCGCCGAGGCGGACGGTTCCTCCCATCTCGCCGACATGGCCGATATCGTGCTTGCGGCAACACCGCGCGCCGCGACACCCCGCCGCAAAGAGCGCGCCGCGGCTTGGCGTTGAGGCCGCGCACCTGCCGATAGCTGGCCTGCGACAGCGACGGCGGTATCCTGACGCGTCGATATGATGTAAGGGAGCTGCGTCATAAGCCGGAGGGTTTCCCATTGGCCGATATCGACCGCAGCCTGGTGCGGGCCTTGCCGCTTTTCGCCAATATGAACGACACCGATCTCGATCGGCTGCTGGCGCGCGCCCGCAGGCCCCGGGTGGTGATTGGCGAAAACGTGTTCGAGCAGGGCGACAAGGCGACCAGGTTCTTTTTGTTGCTGCATGGCCGGCTCAAGGTGATGCAGGTGACGCCCGAGGGGCAACAGCTCATCGTGCGCGTCGTGCATCCGGGAGATCTGTTCGGCTTTGCCCAGGCCTTGCAGCGCGACGACTATCCCGGCACGCCAACTGCCGCCGCCGAAAGCCTGGTCATGAGCTGGCCCAACGAGGCCCTGGTTTGGCGCTGGTCGAGCAGAACCTGCACCGCGATCAATGCCATGCGCACCATCGGCCAGCGCTTGCAGGAAGCCCATACCCGCATTCGCGAAATGTCGACCCAGGAAGTGGAGCGCCGCGTCGCCCACGCCGTGTTGCGGCTGGTCGAGCAGGCCGGGCGGCCAGAGGATGGCGGGGTGCGCATCGATTTTCCGCTGACGCGTCAGGACGTCGCCGAAATGACCGGCACCACGCTGCACACGGTATCGCGCCTGTTCAGCGCCTGGGAAAGCCAGGGCATCGTCAAGGGCGGGCGCCAGAAACTGCTGGTGCGCGACAAGGTCCGCCTCGCCGCTTTGGCCGATGGGGCGGGCGAGCGCGGCTGACCCTTCAGAACCGCAGGGCAATCTCGGGAGCCATGCGCTCGGGCGTCCAGGGCGGGTCATAGGTCAGCTCCACCACCGCCGAGGTGACCCCAGCCACCCCCGCCAGCCGTTCGCGCACCGCCTCCTCGAGAAAAGCGCTGGCCGGACAGAAGCGCGTGGTCGTCGTCATCAGCACCGCCACCGCGCCGGCCTCGTCGACCGCGATATCGTAGATCATGCCCAGATCGACGATGTTGTGACCGAGCTCCGGATCGATCACGGCGCGCAGGGCCGCCCGGATATCGGCCTCCAGCTCCGCCGGCGCAGGAGCGCTCATTATCGTCCTCCCGCCCGCACCATCAGCCGATAGCTGGCGCCGGTTTCATCGAAATCGCCGACAAAGGCATGGCCGCGTGCCTGCAATTCGGGAAAGAGAAAGATCGGCTCGCGCCCCAGCAGGGCAAACAGCACTTCGCCTTCCTGCATGGTTTCGAGCTGGGCGAGGATGCGTACCATGGGCTCGGGCGGATCCAGCTCGCTGCAATCGAGATAGCGGGCCGGATCGTCCCAGGTTTCAGGATCGTCCGCCTGGGAAACGCCATCCGGCGCCGCACTGGCCTTGGGGGTGAACACCACCTGCCAATCGCCCCCATCCAGCTCGCTCGCCTCATAGCCGAACCCCTTGCTTTCCATGACGCGGAACAAGGGCTCGGGCCGGAAAGTGGCGAAGAGCCGCAGACGCTGGCCGCGTTCGAGACGCTGGACCGCCGCCATGATGGCGCCGAAAGGCTCGCCGCCATTGCGCAGCAGCGGACGAACATCGAGTTCGAGATCGGTCATGAGAGGCTCCTTTGCCTGCTTGCCGGCAGGAACAGCCGGGGTGGGGACTGATTGCGCCAGGGGGCGGAAATGTCGCTGAGACGCCGCGCCCGGTAGAAATGTCGGATCAGGCCAAGCACCGCGACAAGTTGGAGCGCGGCGCCGGCTCGAAAAACCAGTTCAAGATCGAGCATAAGGGCCAGAACCGTGAGGGCGGTAGCGATAAAATAGGCCCAGAACCACACCCGCGCGCGCGCCTCGTGAACGAGATCCTGCACCCTTGGCGTCGGCAGGCGCCCCATATCGGGGGCAAAGCATTCGAGCCAGGTGAGGAAGGGAACGATCTTGTAGAGCATGGCGAGGCCCAGACCGCCCAGCCAGCCCAGGGCCAGAAGATAAACCGCCCCGGCCAGGGCGCCCTCGCTGCCGCTCCACAAGGCGCCGGTCAACATCAGCGCCCCAGCGCCGAGGGCGGCAAAGGCGGCGATCGCCGCCTGGGTGTGCAATTCCAGCTCCCGCCGGCGGCGCGAGCGATAAAGCGCGACCACATCGCTTGCATAGGCGCCGAGCGAGACCAGCGCCGCCAGCCCTGCCGCCACCAGCGCCAGTCCCGAAGGCAAGCCGATCACCAGCACGACGCCGAGCGCCAGGCACAGCGCCGCCAGCGCGGCAAATCCGCCCCAGAAGGCGATGTGCGGCACGACACCTTTGCGCTCGGGCGCAATGAGGAACATCGACACCAGGCGATAGCTGACCCCCATGGCCGCCAAGGTGAGCCAGCCGCCAAGGCCGAAGCCGGCATGCAGGCCGACGCCGTGATTGATCAGCGCGATTGCGGCATCGCCCCCCAGCAGCCCGGCCAGGGCGCTGGCCAGGCTTTCCCCCAACAGCACCGTTATCACGAGACTGCCAAGCGCCACGGCGACGAAACCGGCCGGAAATGGCAGGGAACCGGCAGAAAAGAGGGTTGAAAACAGGATCACGGCAGCAAGGGCAAAGCCACATACCAGCATCAGCCCGCCCAGCGGCAGCAATTCGAGGGGCAAGGACAGGCCCTCAAGACCGGCAAATCCGCCAAGCAGCAGCACGAGGCCGACGAGGAGCAGAACGAGGGCCCATGGCGCCAAGCCTGCCAGACGCAGGGGCTTTCCCACCAGCACAGGCAAGAACTGCAACAACGCGCCCAGCATGAGCAGGCTCAGCCAGCCGATGGCGACCAGATGCACGACGATCAGCGTCGCCGGCGCGGCCAGGCTTCCCAACGGATAGCCGATACCCAGGGCCAAGAGAGCCAGCGCCAAAACGAGCGCACCGAGCGCCGAGCCGAAAAAAGCGAGGGTCCACCGCGAAATACAGGCCATTTGCATCGCTCAAAACCTCTGTGAAGAAAGCCGGCAGCCAGAGGCGCCGGCTTCTTGTGTCTCAGGCCGCGACGGCGCGCCCCAATTGCACGCGCCACACATCCGGGCCCGCCTCGACATAATCCCAGGAGAACTGACCCGGATATTCGGCCTGCAGCTGGTAATGGAGGGGACGCGGATCGTGATCGTTGACGATAAGGAAGCTCTCGCCCACCGCCAGCGCATTGGCCATGGCGAAAATGCGCGGATGGCGATCACGCGGCGGCACGGTGCGCACGTCGATGAAGGGGAGGTCGGCGGATTGATCGGTCATCGGTTTCGTCCCGGCCGCTCAGGAAGACAGCTACCGGACGGCGGCCAGGCGCCCGGATGCTGTTATCCTAGGCCGGCTGGCTGGCGCGCACTTTGTCGCGGCGCAAACTGGGCGGGAGCCCGTTAACCCTGCCAATCGGCGCCCGAGGCGCCGGTGATGGCGAAGATGACGCGCTGCTCCTGGCCAGAGCATGTCTCCCGAAAGTGGCCCCGGTTTCGGGACAAAGACATACGGAAAAACAAAGGGTTAAAGCGCAGGGAGCGAATCTGAAAGATCGCGACGCGCTCTAGGGTTGAAGACCCAGAGACTGCCACATGGCATCGACGCGCGCCGTTACCTCCGCACCCATCGCCAGCGGCCTGCCCCATTCGCGGGTGGTTTCGGGCCCGATCTTGTTGGTAGCGTCGAGCCCCATCTTGCCGCCGAGACCTGAATGGGCCGAGGCAAAATCGAGATAGTCGATGGGCGTATCGGCCACGACCACCAGATCGCGTGGCGCATCGAAACGCGTCGAGAGCGCCCAGAACACGTCTTGCCAATTGCGCACATCGATATCGGGATCGACGGCGATGATCAGCTTGGTCATGGAAAATTGCGGCAGCATGGACCAGAGACCCATCATCACCCGTCTGGCCTGACCGGGATAGGTTTTGTCGATGGCCACCACCATGGCGCGATAGGAGCAGGCCTCGGGCGGCAACCACAGATCGGTGATTTCGGGGAATTGCCGCCGCGCCAGCGGCGTGAACAGCGGCGTCATCGCTTCGCCCAGCCGCGAGGGCTCGTCGGGCGGACGGCCGGTATAGGTGGAGAGATAGAGCGGATTGCGGCGCGTGGTGAGGGTGGACACCGTCATCACCGGAAAGGGCTCCACCCCATTATAGTAGCCGGTATGGTCGCCATAGGGCCCTTCGGGAGCGGTTTCACGGGCTGAAACCAGGCCTTCGAGTACGATCTCGGCCTCGGCCGGAACCGGCAGGTCGACACTGACCCCACGCGCCACGCGCCCCGCCTTGCGGCGCAGCACCCCGGCAAAGCTCAATTCGCTGACCCCATCGGGCAGCGGCATGACAGCCGCCAGAATGCTCGCCGGATCGGCGCCAATGGCGACGGCGACCGGCATGTCCTTGCCGCGCGCCCGCCAGAGCCGGTGATGCCGCGCGCCGCCGCGACTGGGCAGCCAGCGCAGGATCGCCCGGTCTCGTCCCAGCACCTGCATGCGATAGACCCCCACATTGATCTCGTCGGGATCGTCCGGAGACACGGTGATGACCAGGGGCCAGGTGATGAGCGGCGCCGGCTCGCCCGGCCAGCACCATTGAATGGGCAGGGTGCCAAGATCGACCTCGTCGCCTTGGCGGATCACGGCCTGGCAGGGCGGCTGGTGCATGGGGCGCGTGCGCATGCTGAGCGCGGCCTTCAGCAGGTCGCGCTGCGCCCAGGCGCCGGCAAGGCTGCGCGGGGGCCTGGGCGAGCGCAGATCGGCCATGGCCTCGCCCAAAGCCGGCAGGTCACCTGTATCGAGCCCCATGCCCAGCGCCACGCGCTCGACCGTGCCGAAAAGATTGACCACCATGGGCATGGGCGAGGGCGCGCCATCGGCAAATACGGGGCGTTCGACCAGCAGAGCCGGCCCACCAGCCGCCAGCACCCGTCGGTGGATTTCGGTCAAATCGTGCCGGATCGAAATCGGCGCCGAAAGACGCTTGAGCAGCCCCCGTCCGTCGAGCAGATCAAGAAAATCCGAAAGGGTTTCGGCGACGGGGGTGCGAAGCGGCGGCAGCAGGGTGGGCGACATGCGCCGACCCTATCGCTGACAAAATCGCGCTTCCTTGCGCTATCGCAAAGGCCGGGTCGCCGCGGCCGGCTAGTGTTGCACCACGACCATGAACCGGAAGCGCACCATGCAGCTGCCACGCCCCCTTGCCGCCAGTATCAACTGCCTGCCGCTGCCCCTGGTGCAGCGCGCCGTGGCGCTGGTGTTCCGCCAGGTTCTGGCCCGGCACCCGGGGCTGTTCGACCGGCTGGGGCCTTATGCGAACCGCCGTTTCCGCTTCGACCCGACCGATCTCGGCTTCAGCTTCGTCGTCTATCCCGCCGGCCCCGACATCACCGTCTATCGCGCCGGCAAGGCTCCGCCGGCATCCGCCACCGTTTCGGGGCCCCTCGTCACGCTCCTTGCGCTGCTCGAAGGGCAGATCGACGGGGACGCGGTGTTTTTCTCGCGCAGCCTCTCGGTCAGCGGCGATATGGAGGCAATGCTGGCGCTGCGCAACGGGCTCGACGATTGCGGCTTCGACCTGCCGCGCGATCTCTCGGGTCTGGCCGGTCCCTTCGCTCCACCCCTGCAGCGCCTCGCCGAAGCCATTCGCGCCCGCGCCCTTGCCGGAATGGTGTAGGCATGGAACTGATCTGTCCCGCCGGCACCCCGGCCGCCTATCGTGAAGCCGTCGAGGCCGGCGCCGACGCTGTCTATTGCGGCTTTCGCAACGACACCAATGCCCGCAATTTCCCCGGCCTCAATTTCACCACCGAAGAGATGGGCACCGCCATCGCCCATGGCCGCGCCCGCGGCGTGCAGACCTTTGTGGCGCTCAACACCTTCATGCGCGCCGGCGAAGAGGAAGTCTGGTATCGCGCTGCCGACGACGCGGTGGCGCTCGGCGCCGACGCGCTGATCCTGGCCGATATGGCGCTGATGGACTATGTCGCCACCACCTATCCCGACCAGCGCCTGCATGTGTCGGTGCAGGCCTCGGCGGCCAATGCCGACGCGGTCAATTTCCTCGTCGACACGTTTGCTGCCAAACGGCTGGTGCTGCCGCGCGTGCTGACCGTGGCCGAAATCGCCGCGCTGGCGCGGCAGGTCGATTGCGAACTCGAGGTCTTCGCCTTTGGCGGCCTCTGCGTCATGGCGGAAGGGCGCTGCTCGCTCTCCTCCTATATCACCGGCCAATCACCCAATATGAACGGGGTGTGTTCGCCCGCCAGTCATGTGCGCTATCGGGAGGAGGGCCACGACATGGTGTCGGAACTGGGCGGCTTCACCATCAACCGTTTCGGTGCCGACGAGCCGGCCGGCTACCCCACCTTGTGCAAGGGCCGCTTCCTCATTGCCGAGGAAGACGCCTATGCGTTCGAGGACCCGGTCAGTCTCGACGTCATGGACCATCTCGAGGCCTTGCGCGCCGCCGGGGTCAGCGCGCTCAAGATCGAGGGGCGGCAGCGCGGCAAGGCCTATGTCGCCGAAGTCGTCTCGCGCCTGCGCAAGGCCTTGTCGGCCCCGCCCGCCGAGCGCCCGGCCCAACTGGCGCAATTGCGCCGGCTCAGCGAAGGCCAGCGCACCACATCTGGCGCCTATGAAAAGAAGTGGCGGTGACCCATGACCAAGACCGGCCGGCTCAAGCTCACCATGGGTCCCATCCCCTATCTCTGGCCGGGCGAAAAATGGCGCGATTTCTATTACCGCATCGCTGATTCGGGGCATGTTGATGCGGTAACGCTGGGTGAGGTGGTCTGTTCCAAGCGGGACCACTTCACCCGGCCCTTCCTCCCCGAAGTCGTCGAGCGGTTGACGCGCAGCGGCAAATCGGTCGCGCTGGCATCGCTGGCGCTGGTGACACAGGAACGCGAGGCCCAGGCCACCCGCCGGCTCGCCGCCGAAGCGCCGCTGGTCGAGGCCAATGACCTTTCCGCCCTGCGGCTCCTCGCCGGACGCCCGCATCTGATCGGCCCCTTCGTCAATGTCTATAATGGCGCAACGGCGCGGCTCCTCGCCCGCCAGGGCGCCACCCGCCTCTGCCTCGGCCCGGAACTGCCCGCCGCCTCCATCGCCGCGATCACCGCCGGCGCGCCGGAGCTCGACTATGAACTGATCGGTTTCGGCCGCCTGCCGCTGGCCATTTCCGCCCGCTGCGCCCATGCCCGGGCCAAGGGCCACAGCAAGGACAATTGCCAGTTCGTCTGCGGCGAGGAACCGGATGGCCTCGATGTCGATACGCTCGATGGCCAGCCTTTCCTCACCGTCAATGGCGTGCAGACCATGTCGCGCCATTGTCAGGTTCTGCTGGCCGAACTGCCGTCGCTGCCCGGCATGGGCATCACCCATCTGCGCCTCTCGCCTCAGGATTGCGACATGGTGGCGGTCGCCGCGCTCTATGCCGACGTGCGCGACGGGCTCGTCAGCGCCGAAGAGGGCATACGGCAATTGGCGATCCTCTATCCGCATGCTCGCTTCGCCAATGGGTTCCTGCATGGCCGGCCCGGCATGGACTGGGTCGCGGCATGAGCCGGGAGGCGCCGGCCGAGCGGGCCGATCCCGAGGATCTGATCGAGCGCATCCGCTATATCGTCGGCAGCGCCGCACTCGATTGCGATTGCCGCAGCCGGGTCAACGAGGCGCTGGAGCGTTTCGTGAAGATGGAGCGGCAGCGCGAGACGCGGCGGCATCTTCTCTCCTCGCGCCAGCACCGGGCGGCCATCGCCGCCCTGGTCGAACTTTTGGCCGAGCTGGAGGAAATCGGCTGGCAGGAAATGGACCGCACCGTCTTTTCCGAACTGGCGCATCTGTTCGAGGACATCGCCCAGCACGCCCAGAGCGGCGCCCAGGAATTGCGCCAGCTGGAAAAAACCGTCGCCCCCTGACGGCCCGGCGAGCGGCAGCGCTTGCCGAAAGCCCGCGCCCGCGAATGCGCTAAAGATCAGGTCCGCTCTTCCCAGACCCGCGCCAGCTCGACAATGGTGGCGACCGCCTTTTCCATATCCTGTCGGCTCACCCATTCGAGCGGCGAATGGAAGGCGTGGCCGCCAGCGAAAATATTGGCGCAGGGCAGGCCCATGAAGGAGAGGCGCGATCCATCGGTGCCGCCGCGAATGGAGCCGCGCACCGGGGTCATGCCGGCCCGCCGGATCGCCTCGACGGCATTGTCGACGATTTCCGGGTGTTGATCGAGCACCTTCTTCATATTGCGATACTGCTGCTTGATGGCGATGCGATAATGCGACCGCGGATAGTCGGCGAGGACGCCCCGCGCAATCTCTTCCACCATTGCATGCTTTTCGGCCAGCCCGGCTTCGGCGAAATCGCGCACGATCAGGGTGATCACCGCCTGTTCCATCGACCCGGCAATGCCAACCGGATGCACGAACCCCGCGCGGCCTTCGGTGCCTTCGGGGGCGACGTCATGGGGAAGCTGAGCCACGATGCGGCTGGCGATCTTGATGGCGTTTTCCATGCGGTCCTTGGCAAAGCCCGGATGCATGGCGGCGCCGGTGATGGTGATCTCGATCCCATCGGCGGAAAAGGTTTCGTCCTCGATGGTGCCGGCGGTTTCTCCATCCATCGTATAGGCGAAGCGCGCGCCTAGGCGGTTGAGATCCACCTTGTCGACGCCGCGACCGATTTCCTCGTCGGGAGTGAACAGGAGTTTGATCGTGCCGTGGCGCAAGGATGGGTCGGAGACGAGGATCTGCGCCGCGCTCATGATCTCGGCCACGCCGGCCTTGTCATCGGCGCCAAGCAGCGTCGTACCGTCGGAGGTGACAATGTCATTGCCGATCTGATTGGCCAGTTCGGGATGCTCATCAACCCGGATCACCCGGCTCTTGTCCCCGACAAGGCCAATATCGCCACCGGCGTAATTGCGCACGATCTGCGGCTTGACGCCGGTACCGCTGAAATCGGGGGCGGTATCCATATGGGCGCAAAAGCAGATGACCGGCACATCCTTGTCGGTCGTGGCCGGGATGGTGGCATAGACATAGCCGTTCTCGTCCATGGCCGCATCGTCAAGGCCCATGGCCAGAAGCTCGGCGACCAGCACATGGCCCAGATCCTTCTGCTTTGCCGTCGAGGGCTGGGTCGGCGACGCGCCGTCCGATTGCGTATCGATCACCACATAGCGCAGGAAACGGTCGAGAACGGTATCGGTCATGGGGCAATCCGCAAAAGAAACAAAGACGCGAAAGACTTAGCCGCAGGGCCATCGCGACGAAACTCTTTTCTTAAAGGGCGTCGCGCTTCTTTATCCCGAAACCGGGGCCGCTTTCGAAAGACATGCTCAAGCCTTTCGCCGCTGCGAGGCGGAAATATAGCCCGGGCCTGCCGACACAGCCTTCCGAGGACAAAGTGAGCCGTGCCGTTTTCACAGCGGTGGCAGGCACTAAAAAACAAGTGACGCTTCAAGCGCCTCCCACCGCCTTGAGCATCTTGGCGGTCAGGGTCTGGCGCTGGTCGAAATAGCCCGGCCAGGCGACTTTGCCCTTGGCCCGCGCCGCCGCATCGGCCAGGGAAAACCCGTTGGCTTGCTTGAGCTTCGGCACTTCGTCCCAGCTCACCGGCACAGCCACCGGGGCACCGGGCCGGGAGCGGACCGACCAGGGGCAAATCGCCGTCGAACCGCGCTCATTGCGCAGATAGTCGATGAAAATCCGGCCCTTGCGCTGCGCCTTCGACAGATTGGCGGTAAATCGCTGCGGCTCCTTCTCGGCCAATTGGTGGGCGAAGGCGCTGCAGAACGCCTTGATGTCCGGCCAGGATCGGTCGGGCTTGAGCGGCACCACCACATGGATGCCCTTTCCCCCCGAAACCAGAGGGTAGCTTTCCAGGCCCAGTGCCGCGAGCCGATCGGCAATGTCGATGGCGGCACTGGTAATGGCGGAAAAATCGAGGCCTTCGTCCGGATCGATGTCGAAAACCAGCCGGTCGGGCGTTTCGATGGCCGGGAAACGCGACCCCCAGATATGCCATTCCAGCACGTTCATCTGCGTGCCCGCGACGAGGCCGGCAAGGTCGGTCAGATAGAAATAGTCCTGCTTCTCACCGTCCTTCTCGACAAGCGGTTGCGACGGCAATTGCTCTGGAAAGCCGCCGCTGTCGTGCTTTTGAAAAAAGCATTGCCGGGACCGTCCCTGCGGACAGCGAACAAGGCTGAGCGGCCGGTTTTCGATATGGGGCAACATCGCCGCCGCCACATCCTCGTAATAGGCGACCAATTGCGCCTTGGTGATGCCCTGGTCGGGATAGACGACCCGGCCGGGCGATGTCAGCCTGACGCCGAGGCGTTCGGCGACTGCTTCGCCATCATCGAGATTGGCGGCTTTTTCCATGCTGACCTCCCCGGCGGGTTTGTCTTCGCGCAGGCCGATAAAGCTCGGATGACGCAGCATACCGTCGCCCGTCAGCTCGGCAAAGGCGATTTCGGCCACGAGCTCGGGCCTCACCCAGCGGGCGGTGCTCGCGATCTCCTGCGGCGCATCGGTGAAGGGGCTGGTCGCCCGCTCGAGCCGTTGCAGTTTTTCGCCGATCTCTTCCAGGACTTCCTGGGTGAAGCCAGTGCCCACCCGGCCGCGATAAACCAGATCACCGCCCTCCCAGGCGCCCACGAGCAGCGAGGCGAAGCCCTTGCGTCGTTTCGAGGGCGACCAGCCGCCAATGACCAGTTCCTGCCGTTTGAGGTGCTTGATCTTGAGCCAGCTGCGGGTGCGGTCGCCGCGATAGGGATCGGCGGCGCGCTTGGCGATGACGCCCTCATGACCGTCGCGGCCCAGGGCATCGAGCACCTCCTGGCCATGCCCGGCGACGTGGGAGGAATAGTGTACCTGGTCCGTGCGCCCCGCCCCGGCGAGCAGTTTCTCGAGCGCCGACTTGCGCTCGAAAAGCGGCCTTGCGCTCCAGTCCTCGCCATTGAGCTCCAGGAGGTCGAAGGCGAAATATTCAAGCCGCCCGCCATGGGCGAGAACGGTTTTGAGCGTGGTGAAATCGGTGCGGCCTTTGCTATCGAAAGCGCAGATTTCCCCGTCGATCAAGGCGGCGCGAAGTTTGAGCCTTTGCAGCGGCTCGACCAGGGCGCCGAATTTTTCCGTCCAGTCCAACCCGTTGCGGGTGTAGAGCCGCACGGCGTCGCCATCGATGGCGGCAAGGCAACGATAGCCGTCATATTTCATTTCGAACAGCCAGCCATCCCCGGCCGGGACGCTGTCGACCAGCGTGGCCAGTTGCACGGGCTGAAAGAGTGGTGTCCTGCCCGGTTTCGCCGCGGCGCTGGTGGAGGTTTTGTGGCCGGCTCTTTCGGCCTGTTCCGGATCGGAGTGCCAGACGGCGTCGGCCGGCATTTCCGTTTCCTTGCGAGGATTACCCCCCGAAGCGATGCCGGCGAAATCCCGGCCGCTCGCCACCGAGCGGGTAAAGCGGGAAGCAAGGGTGTCCTTGTCGCGCGCGTGAGGATCGCGATGCTTGATCAGCAGCCAGTTTTCCCGATCCGGCCCGGCGCGCCGTTTGGTGTCGCGGCCCTTCATGTGGACCAGAACATATTCCCCCTTCATCCGCTCGCCGAACAGGCGGAATTTGAGCTCACCTTGCGCCAGTCCCTGATGCGGATCGCCGATCGGCTCCCACCGGCCCCGATCCCACAGCATGACCGTGCCGCCGCCATATTCGTCCTCGGGAATAGTGCCTTCGAAAGTGCCGTATTCGAGCGGATGATCCTCGACACGCACTGCGAGGCGCTTGTCGGCCGGGTTGTTGGATGGCCCCTTGGTGATGGCCCAGCTCTTGAGCACACCATCGAGCTCGAGACGGAAATCGTAATGCAGCCGCGTCGCGTCGTGTTTCTGCACGACAAAACCACCGCGCTCGGGTTGACCGGCCCTGGGCGCGGCTCCCGCCGGCTCCCGGGTGCGGGCGAAATTGCGCTTGGCCTTGTAATCCTTGAGCAGATCCTGCGTCTTGCCCGCCATGGTCAGCCCGCTTTTCGGCGGGTTGCGGGCGTCTTTTTCATCGCACTCTGACGGGCGGCGCTCTTGCCCGTATCGGCCGGCGTTTTGCCGCCCTCAAGGCTCTGCTTGAGCGCAGCCATCAGGTCCACGACATTTTCCCCGCCCGGCCGTTCGGGCGCCTCGTCGTCCCTGGCGGTGATCCTGCGTCCCTTCGCCTTCATCTTGCGCTGGATCAGCTCGCGCAGCGCGCTCTGATAATGGTCCTTAAACGCGGTCGCATCGAAAGGCGCGGTTTTCTTCTCGATCAGCGCCGTAGCGACATCGAGCAGATCCGCCTCGGCCTTCTTGCCCGAAATGGTGGAAAAGAACGGGTCGGCTTTGCGGATTTCGTCTTCATAGTGCAGCGTTTCGAGCATGAGGCCCGTGCCGCTCGGTTTTAGGGCCGCCAGATATTCCTTGCCGCGCATCGACAATTGCCCAAGCCCGACCTTCTGCGTCTTGCGCAGCGCGTCGCGGATCACGCGGAAGGCGTCTTCGGCCAATTCATCGGTCGGCACGACGAAATAGGATTTGTCATAATAGATCGGATCGATCTCGCAGGCGCCGACAAACTGGGTAAGCTCCAGCGTCTTGCGGGTTTCGAGCCTGACGGCGTCAATCTCGTCGTCGGTGAGCAGGACATAGTCGCCCTTCTCATACTCGAAGCCCTTGATGATCTCATCCTTGTCCACCGGACCGACCCCGGCCACCACTTTCTCATAATGGATCGGCTTTCCCGTCGGCTCGTGGATCTGCCGGAAGCGCGGTTTGGCATTGGTGCGGGCGGCACTGAACAATTCGACGGGAATGGCGACCAGCGACAAGCGCAGCTGGCCTTTCCAAATGGGGCGGGACGCGGGCACGGCGAAATCCTCACAACGAACGGGCCGGGGTTAACGCCGCATCGGCAGCTGCGTTCCGGCCTCATCGTTGCGCCCCGGTCACGCTTTTCCCCTGACTTGATTGCGAGGGCAAAGCTGCACATAACGCCTCGCCCATGCCTGCATGTGTTGCCTTGTCGAGATCACCCCCACAGCCATAAGAATGGCACAATGGGTGATACGAACCCGGGGATCGACCAGGGAGGCGATCATGGCTGAGTTGAGGATTGGGTTGGCATTGGGCGGGGGCGCCGCGCGCGGCTGGGCCCATATCGGCATTATCGAAGCGCTGCTCGACGCCGGCATCGAGCCCAATATCGTGGCCGGAACCTCGATGGGGGCGCTGGTCGGAGCCGCCTATGCCGCCGGCCGGCTGGCCGAATTGCGGCAATGGGCCGAGGCGGCGGATTGGCGCGTCGTCGCCGGCATGATCGATATCCAGATCAGCAATGGCGGGCTGGTCGATGGCAAACGCATTCAGGGCTGGCTGCGCGAGAGCGGCCTTGATATCGCAATCGAGACGCTGCCGATGCGCTACGCCGCCGTCGCCACCGATTTGATCGATGGGCGCGAAATCTGGCTGCAGGAAGGGGCGCTGGACGAGGCCATACGCGCCTCCATCGCCCTTCCCGGCATTTTCAGCCCCTATCAGATCAATGGGCGCTGGCTGATCGATGGCGGGCTGGTCAATCAGGTTCCGGTGTCCACCTGCCGGGCGCTGGGGTCCGAGTTCACCATTGCCGTATCATTGAATGAAGGCCTGCTCGGCCGGCGGCTTGATCCGCAACCGGCAGCGCCGCTGTCGTCCCCGCCGGCACGCAAGCGGCTGGCCGATCTGCTCGAGCAGATGACGGGCCCCTTGCAAGGGCAACTCGCCCGCATCGTCCCCGGGCTCCTGCAGGGCGGGCCGAAGAACCCGGCCTATTTCGACGTTCTGACCAATTCCATCAACATCATGCAGGACAAGATCACCCGCTCGCGGCTGGCCGGCGAGCCGCCCCATGCGCTGCTGCGCCCCAATCTGAGCCAGATCGGCCTAATGGAGTTCCACCGGGCCGCCGAAGTGATCGAACTGGGCCGGAGCCATGCCAAGGAAGCCATCCCGGCGATCAGGGCCTCAATGCATTAGCGTCTGTCTGCCAAAGGCGCAGCGGTGCCGTCGCCAGCTCTCGGTTCCGGCCCCTGGCCAAAATCTCAGCCGGCACCGTTTTCGTGGGCAAAAACAACGTTCACACCTGGGGCCGCCGACTGCCAAAGTGGCCTTGCCAATCGCCACCGTCTGCCGCAAAAGCAGCCAATGCTGCCTAGAACCGGTCGCTCCAACAGGCGGCCGGTCATCTTGTTCGGAGACCTCTATGCCCCTGCTGGAAAACGCTGATCGTCATCCTTTCGGCGCCGGCCCCGGACGCGGCGAATGCGTCGCCATTTCCGATCATGTCCTTTGGTTCCGCACGGTGTCGCAAGGCGCGCCGATGGGCGGGGTCAATATCTGGGCGTTGCGGGACGGTTCGGGCTGGGCGATTATCGATACCGGCTTTGCCGACCCGGACACGGCCAGCCAATGGCAAACGATTGTCGCCCAGCTCGATGGACCGATCACACGCATCATCTGCACGCATTTCCATCCCGATCACATCGGGCAGGTCGGCACTATCAGCCGCCAATTTAGCGTACCGCTGATCATGACCGAGCGCGAGTGGCACTATGCCCAGGATCTCGCGGCGCCGCACGATGCCGCGGCCATCGCCAGCAATACCGAGTATTTTCGCCTCTATGGCCTGGACGATGCGGCTTTGGCGCAATTGGCCGAAAGCGCCACGGACCAGCTGACCACGGGCCTGCCGTCGGAGTGCACCTTTCTGCGCGCCGGCGACCTGCTCGATCTGGGCGGAGGCTCCTGGCGCGTCGAGATCGGCGCCGGCCATTCGCCAGCTCCAGCGATGTTGATCAATCAGCGCGATGGCCTGGCCATTGTCGGCGATCAACTGCTGACCAAAATAACGCCGCATATCGGTATGGAGCAGTCAGCCATGGATGCCGACCCGCTGGGCCACTATCTGGACTATCTCGAACAGGCGCTCGACATGCCTCCAGACATGCTGGCCCTGCCCGGACACGGCCCGGCATTTCTCCATGCGGGGCAAAGAGCCGATGAAATTGCGCGGCATCATCAGGAACGGCTCGACACCCTGGCCTTGTCGCTCAAAGCCCCCACGCTGATTATCGACACGATGCACACCATGTTTGGCAGGCCGCTCAAAGGCCTGAGCATGATCCTGGGCTTGACCGAGGCCCA
The DNA here is from genome assembly GCA_026126125.1 of Devosia sp. Lineage (GTDB taxonomy): Bacteria > Pseudomonadota > Alphaproteobacteria > Rhizobiales > Devosiaceae > Devosia. The sequence goes on along the minus strand of JAHCJW010000001.1, from coordinate 84,593 downwards.
TGCTCATCTGCGCCGGCTGGTGCTGGAAGGGCGGGCGGACTGCGAAACGGACGCCACCGGACGACTGCTTTTTACCGCGCGCTCGTGACAGAGCGTCCCAAGCGCGCCGCTTTTGGTTCAGCGAGAACCCGTTGGTTGCGCGCTTATAGCTTACGCGTGAGAAACTGCCCCAGCGTACCCAAAATACCTTTGCGGAATGCCAGGATGCAGACCATGAACACGAGGCCCTGAACGATAGTGACCCAAGCGCCGAAGCTCGCGAGTTCGTTCTGCATCCAGACGACGAGCGCCGCGCCGACGATGGGACCAAAAAAGGTGTTCATGCCGCCAATCAGGGCCATCAGCACAACTTCGCCGGACATGCCCCAATAAACGTCGGTGAGGCTGGCGAGCTGGAAAGAGATCGCCTTCATGCCGCCGGCGAGCCCGGCAAACCCAGCTCCGAGAACGAAAGCCAGCCATTTATAGAGATTGACGCGATAACCCAGCGAAATGGCGCGCCCTTCATTGTCGCGAATGGAACGCAGGATGTGGCCGAAGGGGGAATAGGTGATGCGGTAAAGCGCCAGCACGCCAAGAACGAAAAGCGTCGCGACAAGCGCATAAAGGGTCATGTCGTTCTGAAGGGAGATCAGCCCGAAGAGCTGACCGCGCGGCACCTGCTGGATGCCGTCTTCGCCGCCGGTGAAGCGCGCCTGCAGGCTGAAGAAATACACCATCTGGGCAAAGGCGAGCGTCACCATGGCAAAATAGATGCCTTTGCGCCGCACCGAGAGCGCCCCGATCACCGCGCCCACGACCAGCGCCACCACAACCCCGAAGAGGATCGCCAGTTCCGGCGTAAACCCCATCACCTTGGCGGCATGGGCCGCCGAATAGGAAGAGAGACCAAAATAGGCGGCATGGCCGAAGGACAGGAGGCCCAGATTGCCGAGCATCAGATTGAGCGAGAGGGCAAACAGCGCAAAGCACAGCACCTTGACCACGAAAAGCGGGTAGAAGGCGAAGGGCGCCATCGCCACGAGCGCGACCAGCCCGACCATCATGACCAGATGCGTGCGCGACATGCCAAGGGCCGCCGCTTCGCCCTTGGGGAACGCGATGGTGTCGGCCGCGTGTGAAGTATTGATCTCGGTCATATCAGTCCTGCTTTCCGAAAAGACCCGCCGGACGCACAAGCAATACGATGGCCATGATGACGAAAATCACGGTCGAAGACGCTTGCGGCCAGAACACCTTGGTCACGCCCTCGACAAGGCCGAGCATGAAGCCGGACAGGATCGCGCCCGAGATCGAGCCCATGCCGCCGATGACGACAACGGCGAAGACGACGATGATGAGGTCGCTGCCCATCATCGGATTGACCGAAAATATCGGCGCGGCCAGCACGCCGGCAAAGGCCGCCAGCGCCACGCCGAAACCATAGGTGAGCGTGATCAAAAGCGGCACATTGATGCCGAATGCCTCGGTGAGTTGCGGCTTTTCCGTCGCCGCGCGCAACCAGGAACCGACACGGGTCTTTTCAATGGCGAGCCAGGTGAGCAGGCAGACCAGCCCCGATGCGACGATGACGAAGGCGCGCGAGGCCGGCAGATACATGAAGCCCAGATTGAAACCGCCCTGCAGGCTGGGGGGCATGGAATAGGCGAGACCGGTCGCGCCATACATATTGCGGAAAATACCGACCATGACCAGGCTCATGCCGAAGGTCAGGATCATGCCGTAGAGATGGTCGAGATCATAAATCCAGCGCAGGACGGAGCGCTCGATGACGCAGCCGAGCAGGCCGATGAGCAGCGGCACGATAACCAGCGCCGCCCAGTAATTGATGCCCAGATGGTCGAGCAGCAGCAGCGCGCCAAAGGCGCCGAGCATATAAAAGGCGCCGTGGGCGAAGTTGACGATGTTGAGCAGGCCGAAAATGATCGCCAGGCCGAGGCTGAGAATGGCGTAGAAGGCGCCATTGATCAGCCCGAGCATGATCTGGGTCGAGAAGAGCTGGATAGGTATGTTGAAGATGGACATGACTGCCTTTCAGACCCCGAGATAGCTGTTGAGCTTTTCGGCGTGCGCGTCGATCTCGCTATTGGGGATCATGTCGACAATGGCGCCGTGATCCATGACGTAGTGGCGGTCGGCGACTGTTGCGGCGAAATGGAAATTCTGCTCGACGAGCACGACGGTGTAGCCGCGCTCCTTGAGCTTGCGGATGATGGCGCCGATCTGCTGGACGATCACGGGGGCAAGGCCCTCGGTAGGCTCATCGAGCAGAAGCAGCCGCGCCCCCGTGCGCAAAATCCGGCCGATGGCCAGCATCTGCTGTTCGCCGCCGGACAGGCGGGTGCCCTGGCTGCGCCGCCTCTCGGCCAGATTGGGAAACAGCTGGTGGATTTCCGCGACACTCATGCCGCCCTCGGCCACGACCGGAGGCAGCATCAGATTTTCTTCGACCGTCAGGCTGGAGTAAATGCCCCGATCTTCCGGACAGAAGGCGATGCCGGCGCGGGCGATGTGGCGGGACGTGGCGGCAGCAAGCTCCTGGCCACGGAATTTTATCGAACCCTCGCGGCGCTTGAGCATGCCCATGATGGTTTTGAGCGTGGTGCTCTTGCCGGCGCCGTTGCGTCCCAGCAGCGTGACGACCTCGCCCTGCTGCACATGAAAGTCGATGCCGTGAAGAACATGGCTTTCGCCATACCAGGCTTGCAGGCCGCGCACCTCGAGCATGGCATTCGGTGTCGTCTCAGGCATGAGCCACTCCGATATAGGCTTCGATGACGCGCGGGTCGCGCGCGACGTCGGCATACTCGCCTTCCGCCAGGATCTTGCCGCGTGCCAGCACGGTGATGCGGTCCGAAAGGTCGGCGACGACCGACAGATTGTGTTCCACCATCACCACGGTGCGCCCCACGGCAACCTTGCGGATCAGCGCCGATATGCGGGTAACGTCTTCCTGGGTCATGCCGGCCATGGGTTCGTCGAGCAGCAACACGCGCGGCTCAAGGGCCAGCGTGGTGGCAATCTCCAGCGCCCGCTTGCGGCCATAGGGCAGATCGTTTGCCACATGGCCCGCATAGTCGGCGAGGCCAACGGAGGCGAGCAGCGCCAGAGCTTCCTCGTGCAGATGCGCCAAAACACGGTCTGAACGCCAGAAATCCCAGGAATCGCCGTGGCGGTGGCGCTGCAGGGCGATGCGGACATTTTCGAGCACCGTCATGGTGCCGAAAACAGCGGAAATCTGAAACGAGCGCACGATGCCCAGCCGCGCCACATTGGCAGGGCTAAGGCCGGTAATGTCGCGCCCCTCGAAATGGATGGCGCCGGCCGTTGGGGTCAGCACCTTGGTCAAGAGGTTGAAACACGTGGATTTGCCTGCCCCGTTCGGGCCGATCAACGCATGGATGGTGCCGCGCGGAATAGCCAGGTCGACGCCGTCAACGGCCCGGAACCCTTTGAATTCCATTATCAGGCCCGACGCTCTCAGGGCGATGTCATCTACCACGAAATGCCTCCCAGACGGGCGGGTGGCGGGGCCTTTGGGGCCCCGCGCTTTGCCAGTCGTCGTTTTGGATTAATGCTTTACCAGCGGGCAGGCGCTTTCCGACAAGGGCCGGAAGGCCTCGTCGCCGGGGACCGTCGCGAGGATCTTGTAGTAATCCCAGGGTCCGCTCGATTCCGCAGGGGTCTTGACCTGGGCCAGGTACATGTCGTGGACCATGCGACCATCCTCGCGGATCGTTCCGTTCTGCGCAAAGAAGTCGTTGACCGGCGTGGCCTTCATCTGCGCGATCACCGGAGCGGCGCTGTCGGTACCGGTCTGGGCGATAGCATTGAGATAATGGGTGACCGCCGAATAGACCCCGGCCTGCGCCATGGTCGGCATGGCTCCGTGACGATCAAAGAAGCGCTTGGACCATTCCCGGCTCTCCTCGGTGCGATCCCAGTAGAAGCCGGTCGTCAGATAAAGCCCCTGTGCGGCATCGAGCCCGATCGAGTGCACGTCGGTGAGGAAAATGGCGAGACCGGCGAGGCGCGCCTGCTGGTTCAGGCCGAACTCCTGGGCCTGCTTGAGCGAGTTGATGGTGTCGGTGCCACCATTGGCCAGAGCAATGACATTTGCTCCAGCAGCCGGAGCCTGCAGCAGATAGGATGAGAAGTCCGCCGTATTGAGCGGGGCAACCACACTGCCGACCACCTGGGCGCCGGCGCCTTCGACAACGGCGGTCACGTCTTTCTGCATGGTGTGGCCGAAAGCGTAGTCAGCGGTGAGGAAGAACCATTTGTCGCCCCCCTGCTCAACCATCGCCTTTCCGGTGGAGACAGCCACGGCATAGGTGTCCCAGGTCCAGTGCATGCCATTGGGCGAGCAGCTTTCATTGGTGAGCGCAGCGGTGCCAGACCCCGAAGCGATCAGCATCCGGTCCTTCTCGCGCGCCAACTCCTGAACCGCCAGCACGACCGAGGAGTTCGGCACGTCAACGATGACGTCGACGCCCTCGACGTCATACCATTGACGGGCGATCTGGGTGCCGACGTCGGCCTTGTTCTGGTGGTCGGCGCTGACCACTTGGACGGGCACGCCGAACTTGTCGCCGAAGTCTTCGACGGCCATGTTGGCGGCGACGACCGAGCCCGCGCCGGCCAGCGAGGAGAACACCCCGCTCTGGTCTGTCAACACGCCGATCTTGATGCCGTCATTGGCCATTTGCGCATGGGCTGCGGTGGTCAGAGCCACCATCATCGCCAGACACGATACAGTTCTTTTCATGAGTTTCCTCCCAATTTATGAGCCGCCACCCTAAGCGTTTGGCGCCCTTAAGTCACAGCCGCAGTGCAGCAAACTGTTCTGCACTGCGGAATAGTTTCACAGCAGAGAACGGGTCAGGCCGCCATCGACGGCGATATTCTGTCCGGTGATGTAGCCCGCATGCCGAGAGCACAGAAAAGCGCAGAGCGGGCCGAAATCCTCCGCCCGGCCCAAGCGCCCGGCGGGTACCGACTTCTCCATGGCCGCAACCACTTCGGTTTCACTAAGCCCGTCGCGGGCGGCGCGAGCGCGGATCACCCGATCGAGGGCGCCGGTGGCCATCAAGCCGGGCAGGACATTGTTGACGGTGACGCCGCGATCGACGACCTCGCGCGCCAAAGTGGCCATCGCCCCGGTCAGCCCCGCCCGCACCGAATTGGCCAGCGCCATATTGGGGTAAGGTTCCTTGACGGCAAAGGAGGTGATGTTGACGATGCGGCCAAAGCCATCCTCCAGCATGGCCGGGAGCACGCGTTGCGCGGCTTCCACGGCCGAGAGCATGTTGACCTCGAGCGCCCGCCGCCACACATCGATGCCGTGCTCGGTAAAGCGCCCGGGCGGCGGTCCGCCGGCATTGGTGAGCAGGATGGAAACGCGCCCGCACTCTCGCTCGGTCTCCGCGATCACCGCCTCGAGCACGCCGGGCTGGGAGACGTCTCCCTGCACGAAAATGGCGCCATTGCCGAGCGCCTCGGCGGCGGCCTGTCCCGCCTGCTGGTCCCTGCCATTGATGGCGACACGCACACCGGCCGCCGCCAGGTGTTCGGCCGCGGAGCGGGCGAGGCCCCTGCTGCCGCCGAGGATGAGGGCGGTCTTGCCTGCAATACCGAGATCCATGTCCTGCCTCCCGCGCTTAGCGGCCGATATAGGTGGGGGACCGCTTTTCCAGGAAAGCGGCCATGCCTTCATGCTTGTCGGCGGATGCGAAAAGGATCTGCAGCGCCTTGCGCTCCAGCGCCAGCGCGGCACCCAGCGAGGCATCCTGTCCGTGCAGGATCACTTCCTTGACCTGCTGCACGGCGATCGGCGGCAGCGATGCGATCTGCTTCGCCAGGCTCATGGCGTGGTCGAACACCTTGTCGTCATCGACGAGGTCGCTGACCAGGCCCATGGCATGGGCCTTTTCGGCGCTGATGATCTCGCCGGTCAGGCAAAGCCGCATCGCATTGAACTTGCCCACCGCTCGGGTCAGGCGCTGCGTACCGCCGGCGCCCGGCATGATGCCGACCTTGACTTCGGGCTGGCCGAACTTGGCCGAGCGGCCCGACACGATGATGTCGGCATGCATCGCCAGCTCCATGCCCCCACCCAACGCATAGCCGTTGACCGCGGCAATGACGGGATAGGGACAACCGGCGATGGCGCCCCAGATACGCTCATTATAGCGCAGATACATCTCGATCGCGCCGATCTTGGACATATCGGCAATATCGGCGCCGGCCGCGAAAGCGCGTTCGTCGCCGGTCAGCACCACCGCGCGCACATCATCCTGGGCGCTGAAGCTTTCGAACACTTCGGCGACACGCCGGCGGAGCGGCATGTTGAGAGCGTTGAGCACGTCCGGGCGATTGAGCCGGATGACGGCAACGCCGTCCTGCTTTTCGAGGTGAACCAGATCCTGTTCGCTCATGCTGCCTCCAACGCCAAGGCGATCCCCTGACCGACACCGATGCACATGGTACAAAGCGCCCGTCCTTCACCGGCGCGCGCAAGGCCAAGCGCCGCCGTCAGCGCGAGGCGCGCGCCCGACATTCCGAGCGGATGGCCCAGAGCGATGGCGCCGCCATTGGGGTTCACCTGCGGCGCGTCGTCGGGCAGGCCCAACCCGCGCAGACAGGCGATGGCCTGGGCGGCAAAAGCTTCGTTGAGCTCGATGCGACTGAAATCGGCAATGGACAGACCCAGCCGGTCCATCAGCTTCTGGCTGGCCGGCACCGGCCCCATGCCCATGATGGCGGGCTCGACACCGGACGCCGCCATGCCCGTGACGCGGGCGAGCGGGGTCAGGCCGAAACGCCTGACAGCGTCGGCAGAAGCGAGGATCAGGGCGGCGGCACCATCATTGACGCCGCTCGCATTGCCAGCGGTTATCGACCCGCCCTCGCGAAACGGCGTGGGAAGGGCGGCAAGCTTTTCAAGACTGGTCGCACGGGGATGCTCGTCGCGGTCCACGCATATCGCCTCGCCCTTGCGTTGGGGAATGGTGACGGGCGTGATTTCTGCATCGAAGACCCCGCCCGCCTGCGCGGCGAGCGTGCGCTGCTGGCTGCGGAAGGCGAAAGCGTCCTGCTCTTCGCGGCCGATCTTGAACCGCTCGGCAATGTTCTCCGCCGTTTCCGGCATGGAATCGATGCCATATCGGCGCTTCAGCGCCGCATTGACGAAACGCCAGCCGATGGTCGTGTCGTGGATTTCCGCACTGCGCGAAAAAGCACTGGTCGCCTTGGGCATGACGAAGGGAGCCCGGGTCATGCTTTCAACGCCCGAGGCGATGATGACTTCGGCATCGCCCGCGATAATGGACCGCGCGGCGAGGCCCACCGCATCGAGACCCGAGCCACAGAGCCGGTTGATGGTCGTGCCGGGAATTTCTTGCGGCAGCCCGGCAAGCAACACGCCCATGCGGGCGACATTGCGATTGTCCTCGCCGGCCTGGTTGGCGCAACCGGTAAAGACGTCATCAATGGCAGCCGGATCGAGCCCCGGCGCGCGCTTGAGCACTTCCGCCAGCACGAGGCCGAGCATGTCGTCGGGCCGGACGGAGGCCAGAGCGCCCCCAAAACGGCCGATAGGAGTGCGCACGCCGGCGCAGATAAAGGCTTCTCTCATGACAACGCTCACAGCGGGCAATCGCCGGAAAAGTCCGGCCGGCGTTTTTCCTTGAGCGAGCTCAGGCCCTCGCGCGCATCGGGACCGGTAAAGCCCATGAATTCCAGCGCCAGCGAGGTATCGAAGGTCGGCCCGGCCATGCGCAGCCAATTGTTGAGGGCATATTTGGTCCAGCGGATCGCCGTGGGCGATCCCTTGGCCAGTTTGCGCGCCACTTCGAGCGCTTTATCGTGCAGTTCGTGATCTTCGGTGCACAGCGAAATCAGCCCGATGCGCTCCGCCTCTTCGCCGGACACCGCCTCGCACAGCAATAGGTAATACTTGGCCTTGGCCATGCCGCACAGCAACGGCCAGACAATGGCGGCGTGATCGCCCGCCGCAACCCCGAGCCGGGTATGCCCATCGATAATGCGCGCCGAACGCGACGCAATCGAGATATCGGCCAGCAGCCCGGCAACCAGGCCCGCACCGACCGCCGGCCCCTGCATCGCCGAGACGATGGGTTTGGAGCAGTTGATGATGTTGTAAACCAGATCCCGCGCCTCCTTCCAGACGCGGGTCAGGGTATGAAAATTCTCGGTCATGTCCTTGACCAGGTCGAGGTCGCCACCCGACGAAAAGGCTTCGCCCGCGCCGCGGATGATAACGGCGCGCACATTCTCGGACGCATCGATATCGCGCCAGACCCGCACCAGCTCGCCATGCATGATCGCATCGGCAGAGTTCAATCGACCCGGATTGTCCATGGTGATGCGCAGGATTTCGGTGTCCGCCCAGTCGAACTTCAGGCGGCGATAGCTGTCAAAATCGATGCTCATATTTTCTTCTCCCGCGCCGCCCAATAGGGCTCGCGCAACAGGTTTTTCTGGATCTTGCCGATCGGCGTCTTGGGAAAGGTCTCGACGAACTTGACGAGGCGCGGTCGCTTGAACCGCGGCAGCGTCTGCTCGCAATGCCCGTCGATATGGGCTTCGCTCAGGCTGGCGCCTTGCTTGAGCCGGACATAGGCGGCGGGCACCTCGCCCCATTTGTCGTCGGGAATGCCGAAGACCGCGCATTCCGCCACGGCATCGAGCCGGTAAATGGCGTCCTCGATCTCCTTGGGATAGACGTTCTCGCCCCCCGAGATGATCATGTCCTTGGACCGATCTACCAGGGTGATGAAACCCTGCTCATCGGCCACCGCCAGATCGCCCGTCCAACCCCAGCCATGCTTGAAGAATTTCGCGGTCTGTTCGGGTTCGTTATAATATTCGAGCATGACATTGCTGCCACGCGAAACCAGCTCACCCACTTGCCCGGGTTTGACCGGATTGCCGTCGGGATCGAGAAGGGCGAGGTCCACATTATAGGCCTGCTTGCCGATGGACCCGAGCCGATCGGGCAGATGCCAATGGCCGAGCACGGTGATCACTCCGACTTCCGACTGGCCGTAGATCTGGGTGAGCTTGAGCGCCGGCAGTTTCTCGATCAGCCCGCGCTGCACCCAATCGGGCATCGGCGCGCCGGCAAAGGCCAGCTTTTCCCAGTGGATGAAATCCTCGGGGTCGAAGCCGGGATCGGAAATCAGCATCGATGCCTGGGTGGGCACCATGAAACAGGCGGTCATGCCGGTGCGCTTCGACATACGGGCAAATTCCTGAACATCCCACTTGCTCAGGAAAGCGCATGTCGCGCCCGCCAGCACCGCCGGCTGGAACATGATATTGAGCGCCGCGACATGGAATAGCGGTGTGACGATGCCCACCACATCGCGTTCGTCGATATTTTCGTGCATCATCACCGTTTGGGCGGTGACCACGCGATTGCGATGGCTGGCGAGCACGCCCTTGGGCCGCCCGGTCGTGCCGCCGGTATAGGTCATGCTGAACGGGTCATCTTCCGAAAGCGCGATCTCGGGCGCCATATCGGAATGCTTTTCGAGCAAGGCGTCGAAACCCTCCTCGCCCGCGGCGTCGCCGAGCACGATGAACTGACGGATGCGCGGCAGGCTCTTGGCCGCGATCGCGACCTTTTCGGCAAAAATGTCCTCATAAACGAGGATTTCCACATCGGCCTTGTCGAGCACATAGACCAGATCCTCGGGCGTATAGAGCACCGAGACGTTGACGATAACGCCGCCCGAACGGGCCGCGCCGAAGAAGACGATGCCGTATTCGAGCCGGTTGCGGCTGATTATGGCCACCTTGCCGCCCTTGGGCAGGCCCAGCCCGATAAGCGAATTGGCGAAGCGGTTCGCCGCCTGGTCCAGACCGCGATAGGTGATCGTGCGGTCCTGCCAGACGATGGCGTTCTTTTCTGGAAAGCGCTCGGCCGAGCGGCGCAGCATGTCTCCGGTGAGCATGATTTCCTCTTTGTCCTTCATCCCGGAATATCCGGGTTGCGGCCTCCGTTTGCCCGGTCCGCTTGGCAACGGACACTGGATTTTTGCGCCGCATCATGCAATGCCAATTCGTGAGTTTACTTTCCGCTGTGCAGAAAAGAGGGGGCATTGCAGTGAGCCAGGAAGACCGGCAGTTCGTGGAAGCTTTTGCGCGAGGCATGCAGCTGTTCGAAGCGCTGTCCAAGCACAAGAAATCGATGACCAATGGCGATCTGGCCCGCGCCACCGGGCTACCGCCCTCGACGATCAGCCGGCTCAGCTACACAGCGATGAAACTGGGTTATCTCAGCCATAGCGGCAATGGCCGCGCCTATCAACTGACGCCCAAGACGCTCAATCTGGGCTATTCCGTCCTCTCGGGCATGGCCCTGATCGACCGCTGCACTCCCCTGCTGAAGACGCTGTCAGAAAAGACCGGCCAGACGGTGGGACTGTGCGTGCGCGACAAGCTGCATGTCAGCTTCGTGCAGGTGGAGGTTGGCGCTGATCTTTTCGCTCTGCGGTTTGCGGTGGGCGGACGCCTGCCGGTGGCCACCTCGGCGGCCGGCATCGCCACGCTCTGCATCCTGAGCGAGCGGGAGCGCCGCACGATGAGCAATCGCGTCCGCTCCGAACTCAATCGTCACAACGGCAATGTCGACGCCTTCAACGCCCAATTGGAGCAATGCATCGCCGATGGCGGCATCGCCTATGCGCGCAACAGCTGGAAGCGCGGGGTCGGAGCGGTGGCGATGGGGATTTCCTATAATGATGAACAGGCAGCGATCACCATTCCATTCGCCACCGGCAGCGTATCGGAAGCCAATATGCGGACAGTTCTCGCCCCGATCCTCAAAGAGGCCGTCAAGGAGCTGCTGGCCGAATAGGCCGCGCAGATCTCGCCGCGCGGCCTATTCGGGTTTTACCGGGCCCAGATAGAGAGGCCATGATCGGCGCGGCGGCGAAGCCAGGCGCTGGGCCGATAGCGATCGTCTCCGCTCAAACCCTGCATCTGGCGCAGAATGGCCAGCAATCGCGGCGGGCTCAGCTTTTCTGCCCATTCCAGCGGCCCCAGCGGATAATTGAGGCCAAGCCGCATCGCCTTGTCGATATCGCCCGGCGCGGCCAGGCTCATCTGCGCCATCTCGCATCCGAGATTGGCGATCATCGCAACGATGCGCTGCGCGACAAAGCCGGTGGAGTCGTTGATTGCCGTGACCGACCGCCCGCTGCCGAGGATCGCCGCGGCAACGGCATCGCGCGCCATTGCATCGGCCGAAACCGCGCTCATCAGCGTCACGCGGCGCGTCGTATCGAACGCCAGATCGACAGCCACGATACGGCGAAGGTCGAGATCGAGGCGCAACGCATAAGCCGCCACGTCTTCACCAAGCGGAAAAGCCAGGATCGGCGCCACCCCGTCATCCGCCATCAGCACCTCGACGCCAATGCTCGCGGCGAAGGCGAACAATTCGGGGCTTTCCTCCCCCAGCACCACCTGCTTGGCGGGCTCGGCCAGGATCGGCATATCGGCAGCCGGCTTGGAGGCATCGTCCCCATAAAGGTAAAAGCCCCGACCCGTCTTGCGGCCCAGTTGGCCGGTTTCCAGCATGTAGCGATGCAGGGGTGTCGAGCGCAGGCGCGGATCGGCAAAATGGCTCTGATGCAAAAAAGTACTGACGGTGAAGTTCACATCCATGCCGGTGAGGTCCATCAACTCGAACGGCCCCATGCGGAAGCCGCAGCAATCGCGCATGATGGCGTCGATCTGGCTCGGAGTGGCCACGCTCTCCTGCACGATGGCGAGGGCCTCGGTGGTGAAGGCGCGGCCGCCCAGATTGACGAGAAATCCCGGCGTGTCGCGGACTGTGACCGGCTCCTTGCCGATATGGGTGGAGAAGCCGGTGAGCCTTTCCATCGTAGCGGCAGCAGTGCGCGGACCCGGAATGATCTCGACGAGCTTCATCAGCGGCACAGGATTGAAAAAATGCAGGCCGGCAAAGCGTTCGGGATGGGTGAGTTTGGCACCGACGACGCCAATCGGCAGCGACGAGGTGTTGGTGGCCAGCACCGTATCGATGGGCACGCAATCTTCAAGCTGCGCGAACAGATTACGCTTGGCCTCGAGGTCTTCGACGATCGCCTCGATGATGATCTCGCAAGGGCCAAGCGCCTCGATGGCTTCCACGGCCTTAAGCTTTGAAGCGAGGCGGTCCAACTGCCCCTGTTCAAGCTTGCCGGAGAGAACGCGCTTCTCAGCCCGGCCAAGGATGGCAGCGATCGCAGCATTGGCGGCATCCGGCCGCGCATCGAACAGGAGCACGGCGATGCCGCTCGCGGCGGCAATTTCGGCGATACCGGCGCCCATCGCTCCCGCGCCCGCCACGCCAATTGTCTCAGGAAGATTGTGCTGCATATTCGATCTCCGTTCCCGCCCTCTAAAAGCGTGAACGTCGATCAAGGTCAAAGAGAATATGGCAAAACTCTTCCGCTATGCGGAAAGATCTTAACCCTCAAGCCCTCACCGCCCGCGGAATAGTGGCTTGCGCTTTTCGAGGAATGCGACCACGCCTTCAGCATAGTCGGCGCTGTGGCCGGCGATGCGCTGGCTGTCACGCTCCCGGTCGAGTTGCGCATCGAAGCTGCTGGCGCCGGCGGCCTGGATCAGTTGCTTGGTGAGGCCCAGTCCCAAAGTGGGGCCGGCGGCGAGTGCACTTGCCAAGGCCTGCGCCTCGACCATCAATGCCTCGTCCGGAACCGCTTTCCAGATAAGCCCCCAATCCGCCGCCATCTGGGCAGACAGCGGCTCGCCTGTCAGGGCCAGGGCCATGGCGCGCGCCTCGCCGAGGCGATGCACCAGATGCCAACTGCCCCCGGCATCAGGGCCGAGGCCGATCTTGGAGAAGGACTGGACGAAGCGGGCCGAACCTGCCGCCAGCACGATGTCGCAAGCCAGGGCGATATTGGCGCCGGCACCAGCCGCCACGCCATTGACGGCGCAGATGACGGGCTTGGGCAGGTCGCGCATGAGCCGTACGGTCGGATTGTAAAATGTGCCGATCGTATAGCCCAAATCGGGCGGGGTGGCGCTGCGCCGAGGGTCCCTGTCTCCCAGATCCTGCCCGGCCGAAAACCCTCTGCCGGCGCCAGTCAGCAATACGGCACGGATAGCGACGTCATCATGGGCCCTCTGGAAGCCGGCTCGCAACGCCAGATGCATTTCGTCGGTAAAGGCATTGAGCTTTTCGGGCCGGTTGAGGGTCAGCGTCAGGACGCCCTGATCAACCGAGGAAAGGACAGTGTCAGACATGCATGAGCCTCCGGCGGGCCAGGGCCCGTGCTTCCATGCCAAGCTTCTAAGCGAGGGCGGGAACAAAGTCGCGAGAGGATTGACCTGCGCAGGCCTTCTAACCGCAGAGCGGAAGAGCGGTGTGCGCTCGCGTTGCTCTTGCTCCGGCGCGGATCATCTCTTGCGTCAAAAAACGGACGATGCCACGAGCCCCTCGGGAAAAACCTGCCTAACCTTCGCCGGCGCGGATTAGTATCGCCTTTTCAACTGCGATGCGGCCGCCGGATCGAGATGGATCGAGGTCGAGTTGTGGGTTTGCACAATGGAGGCCGGCGCCATGGTGTCCACCGGCCCCTCAAGGCAGCGCGCAACGGCCCCGGCCTTGCGCGCATCGGGCACGGTGAGAATGATGGTCTTCGATTTGAGAATTTGCCGGACCGACATCGATATGGCGCGGCGCGGTACCGCATCCAGCGTTTCGAACCAGCCTTCGCCGAACTGCTGTTGCCGACAGGCTGCGTCCAGTTCGACATTGATATAGGGCGCCTCGGTCTCGAAATCGGCCGGAGGATCATTAAAGGCAAGATGGCCGTTTTCGCCGATCCCGGCAAAGCACACATCGATGGGATTTTTCAGGATCACCGCCGAAACCCGAGCAATTTCTGCCTCAACATCGGGGGCTTCCCCGTCGATAAGAACAAACTCCTTGAAAGCGGGCACCTTGGCGATGACGCGATCGATGAGATATCGGCGGAAACTGGCCGGATGGCTCAACGGCAGGCCGATATATTCATCGAGGTGGAAGGCTCTGATCTTCGCAAAATCAAGGTCCGACTGCATCAACGCGGCAAGGACATCGAACTGACTGGCGCCGGTGGCAAAAATCACGTTTGCCTCCCCCTTCTCGGCCAGCGCGGCCTTGATTGCCGCAAGCCCCTCGGCAGCCGCAGATTGTGCCATGCGCTCGGTGCTGTCATGAATATGGATCTGCACGTTCTTTCCCCAGATGACAGGCGGACGCTAGCAGGTTTGAAACGTGGCGCAACCGGTTGCACAGCCCGTTCGGCGACTGAGGGTGCGGTGATGACTGGCTGGCGACCGGGTGCGTCGGCGATGAACCCCGTCACCTTCATCGGACGCGATCCCTTTGCCGGCGGCGCGCTGCGGGTGACCATGGTCGGAACGCCGTTCCTAGCCGGCTCTGGCGATGCACTGCGCACCTGCGTGGCGCCGGCCGACCTGATTTTCTTCGACTGGGCGGAGGGTGACGACAGGCTCGCCTTGCGGCAGACAGGGCTGGAGGGCGAAATCATCTTTAGTGACGAAGGAAGGCAGGTTTGATCAGAATATGGCCGACGAGACCCGAACGGCCCCACGCTCTGTCACATCACATACCATCGCGCTCACGCAGCAAGCCCAATTGCTCGCCCAAATAGATCTCGGCATCGTAGGCGCCGGCCTCGGTACCTGCACGCCAATTAGTGCAGACCTCATCCGGATTGGTTGTCTGCTCCAGAATATCGGCGATCCCTTTCGAGGCCGCCGTTTCGGCATCACTGGCAAAATCCGGCGCCTCGTTCAGCCTCGCCAGCACGCCATCCAGCCCATCGCGCACCGGCAGATTGCGCCCGATCCATTGCAGATACGCATCCATATAAGCGCCGTCGAAATCGGCTGTTTTCCAGCAAAAATTGGCGGCGCCATCCATCATGCCCCAAAGCCCGTAGGTCTCATAAAGCAGGGAAGCGGGTTCATATTGCTGCGCCAGCGCTGCGTTTGGCACGGCCACCGCAATCAACAGAGCAGCAACCCTCATCCTGTCCCTCTTCCCATTTCACGCCAAAAGGCCCAATCGAACCTGCCTTGCCTGAGATGGCCGACCCGCCCACCGGCATGGTTTCGTCCAATCCTAATCGCATCTGCGCGGCCCGGCATCCCCTGAACGTGGGGGCCGACGGCCTGAAGGCGTTGAGAAAACCAAAATGCGATTTCGGTGCGGATCTGGGCGCTCGCCGGTCAGCGCCACTTTTTTCCAGCGCAACGCATCCTCCTCTTGCCGCCCTGCATAATTGTATGCAAGTATCCGGCCGTACGCTCTGTATACAAGTATCCGTGTGTGCACGTATGGAGGGAACCCCTGAGTCTCGTCACGGAATTTGTTCGCCCCTCACCAGGCAAGGCGATGTGTGGTCGCCTTTATCGCCATTGTGTCGGTCGATACCGGATATGCTGCAAGGGACACTTAAGGGAGCGCGTTTTGGTGCAGGGCGGAGGGAAGTGCCAGGCCACCATTCCGACGATATCGCTCTATCGCCGATTCGCATCGGCAGGCGATCACGTCACGCACTCTCAAGGGTCGAACGAAAGCCGCGATCCGGCATGCTAGCGCCTTTTTAAAACTGCATGGTCAGCCACGCAGTTTGTCCGGAGGCGCTGTTACACCTCGAACCCATGAGACAATAATGAATATCAAGACTCTTCTTCTGTCATGCGGCGTCGTTTTGGCCGCTAGCCCCGCCTTCGCCCAGGACAAGGAAATCACTGTCCAGATCTGGGGCTCGACCTGGGAAAATGGCCTCAAGGCGATTTCGCAGCAATTCGAAGCCGAAACCGGCATCCGCGTAAATGCCGTCACCCAGTCCTCTTCGGGTGAGGGCCTGGTCAAGCTGCAATCGGAACGCGACAACCCGTCGGTCGACGTGTGGTTCGCCACCAACACCATCGCCAGCCAAGCCGCGCAGGACCAGCAGCTTTTCGTCAAGATCCCTCAGGACAAGCTGACCAATAGCGGCGAGTTGATCCAGGGCGCGATCTCGGAAGACTGGGTTGGCATCTACTATTACCCGATGGGCATCGTGTACAACGCCGATGCCGTGCCGGTGCCGCCGACCTCCTGGGAAGACCTGTGGAAGCCGGAATACAAGAGCCAGATCATCGCTCCGGCCATGTCGATCTATTCGGGTTCGCTGCTGATGATCGCGAACCAGATCAATTCCGGCACCACGGAAAACTTCGACCCCGGCTTTGAAGCGCTTCAGCGCCTCAATGACAATGTCTCGCTCTATTACTCGTCCGACTCGCAGGCACGCCAGTCGATCGTTCAAGGTGAAGGCTCGATCCTGATTGGCCAGAGCTCGCATATGAATGCGATCGCCAAGGAAGGTCTCAACATGAAGATGGTCGCGCCCAAGCCGGCGCCGATGTATTTCGACGTGATGATGATGACCAATGGCGCCAGCCAGGACGACGCCGCCCAGTTCATCAACTACATCATCTCCCAGGGCGCGCAGGAAGAAATGCTGGCCCGTGTGAATATGGCGCCGGTCAACAAGAACGTCGCCCTGCCCGAGGCGCTTGCCGCTGCCCTGCCGGCAGATGGTGACGGCTTCGTCATGGACGGCAAGCTCGTCAACGACAATGTCAGCGAGTGGACCGTTCGCTTCGGCGAAATCGCCCGCTAATTCCGTCCCGAGCGGAACTTTCTGGAGATCAGGTGGCTCGCGCCACCTGATCTTTTTGCCCTGCAGGAGCGGTCAGCGCATCGCCCGAAATGCGGCGCTCCCCTTTTGCCCAGTTCAGCGCGGGCCGCGACTTCGCACCTCTCCACACCAGTGCCCGCAGCGCGCCCTTCTTTAGTCGAAAGCAGCAGGCGCCGCACTTGCATCATGAATTTTTGTATGCTTGTATTCCTGCATACAACAAAGGAACAAGCATGGTTGCCGCTAGGGAGTTCCGCGATATTTTTGCGGAGAGACTTGAAACGATGCTGGCAGATATCGCCGAGCTCGTCGGCGTGGAGGCCGGATCCTACGACGTTGAGGGCGTAACACGGACCTCGCAATGGGTCGGCGAGCGCCTCAGCAGACAGGGTTTCGAACTGAACTATGAGCAGGTTCCCGAACGCGGCGACCGCCTGTGGGCCGTTCGCAAAGGCAACGGCCAGGGCCGTTTGATGATCCTCGGTCATGCCGATACGGTTTGGCCGCGCGGCACGCTCGAAGCCTGGCCTTTTGCCGTCCACGGCGATCTCGCAGAGGGGCCGGGGGTGGGCGATATGCGGGGCGGCCTCGTCCTGGCGATCAATGCCATCGAGGTCGCGAGCGCGGCTGGCCTTGCCGACTTTGAAGAGATCAAATTCCTCGTCGTCAGCGACGAAGAGCTTGGCAGCCCGCTGTCGCGCGGCTGGATTGAGGCGCATGCCAAGCAGGCCGACTGGGTTCTGACCCTTGAGCCAGGTCGCCCCGGCGGCGGTTATTTCACCTCGCGCGGCGCCGTTGGCGCCTTCTATGTCGAGGCCAAGGGCCACACGGCCCATGCGGCTGCGAACTATCTCAAGGGCGCCTCGGCCGTGCGTCAGCTGGCGATCCTCGTGCCCCAGATCGAAGCGCTGACCAGGCTCGATCAGGGCACTATCGTCAATGTCGGGATTTTCCAGGGCGGGGACGCGCGTCAGGTCATTCCGGGACATGCCAAGTTGCATGTCGACATGCGCGCGCGCACCCCGGAAGCGGCTGAAGCGCTGCAAAAGGACGTCGAAGGCCTCGTGGCATCGGTCGCGACCGATCGCGTTTCGGTCGAACTCAAGGGCGGCTGGACCCGTCCGGCCTGGGCAAGGTCCGCAGAATCGGCGGCTCTTTATGAGATCGTTGCAACGGCCTCTCGCGAAATCGACGCGCCTTGCTTTGAGTTGACCAATATCTCCGGCGGCTCGGATGCCAGCTTCTGCGGTGCGTTGGGCGTTCCAACCATCGACGGGCTGGGTCCGATCTGCAACGACATCTGCTCGCGCGATGAAACCATCGTCGTCAGCAGTCTTGTCGGGCGCGGGGCGGTGTTTTCCACGCTCATCTCTGAATTGTGGAAGAACCGCCAGCAAGCAGCTAAAGGGTAAGCCTGGGCCTTATAGGCCGGCTGCCCCCTGTCGCGTGATGGTGGTGGCGTTTGGACAACCTCACGGCGAAGATACGGGGTATATTGCATGACTGTGGATGCACTTGACGAATTGGTTGGACGCCGGCTCTCGGCAGTGAGTTCCGCCGATGTGGTCTATGAACTTCTCCGGTCGCTGATCCTGGACGGACGTCTGGAGCCAGGCCATCGCCTGCGCGAGGTCGACATGTCGCAGCGGCTCGGCGTCAGCCGAACCCCGCTGCGCGAAGCCTTTACCCGACTGATCGGCAATCGCTTGCTCGAGCGGACGTCTTCCGGCGTGGTTGTCGCCAACGTCAAATCCGCTCTCGAAGGGATCCGGGCCATCCGCATCGCCCTCGAGGGATACGCAACACGGCTGGCGGCACCGCATCTGAACGAAAGCGATTTCGAGTTTCTCGAGGCGTCGATCGAACTGGCTCTGGCCTTGCCGATCGAAGCGCGAACCGAGCGTGTGCGCAATAACACCGCGTTCCACAACCGGATCTACGATGCCTGCGGTGTCTCTGAACTGCAGAACGCCATTGATAATTACGCCGGATTTTTCATGAGCGAGACCAATCTGGCGGCTCTGGGCCGTGAGAACACGCTCCAGGCAATCGACGAACACAAGCAGCTTCTGAACGCCATTCGGTCGCAAGACGCTGACGAAGCCGAAAAAGTGATGCGCGCGCATCTGATCCGCGGCTTCGGAATCCCATCAGGACCTAAATGAACCACAAACTCTCTTCTCCGGCCGCATGGCCCCTCCTGCCCACGGCAATGGTCACGGCTGACGAGCGAACGGCTCTGGTGTGCCGCTTGGCAGAACCTGACTGAGCGCGGCTGGGCCGCCCCAGCTCCGGCCGAGACAACCGCATCCCGCTAGGCCTCCGATGAGGCGCACTGAACTTCAAGGTCGGACGAGACAATCGTCCGGGCGCTCCCCCTTACTCTTCCGACGGAACCGGCGGCTATGGAAACTCTAAAAAGCAGTACCTTGCAACTGGCGCAGTTGACCAAGACGTACCACAGCTTCGAAGCGGTGCGAGACCTCGACCTCAACGTGCCAAGCGGTTCGCTGCTCACCCTTCTGGGCCCTTCGGGCTGCGGTAAAAGCACCGTGCTGCGCATGATTGCCGGCTTTCTCAACGTCACCTCGGGCCAAATCCTGGTCGACGGCAAGGACATCAGCCACGTTGAGCCCAACTTCCGCGACATCGGCATGGTGTTTCAGAACTATGCCCTGTTCCCGCACATGACCGTGGCGTCCAACGTCGCCTTTGGCCTCAAGATGCGTCGCGTACCCAAGGAAGAGCAGGCGGTGCGTGTGCGCGAAGCACTTGAAATGGTGCAGCTCACCCATCTCGCGGATCGCCATCCGAGCCAGCTTTCGGGCGGCCAGCAGCAGCGCGTCGCCCTGGCCCGCGCCGTGGTGATCAAGCCAAAACTGCTGCTGCTCGACGAGCCGCTTGGTGCGCTTGACCGGAACCTGCGCGAAGGCCTGCAAGCGGAGCTGCGCGATCTGCAGCGCCAGCTGGGCATCACCTCGATCCTCGTGACCCACGACCAGGACGAAGCGCTTTATCTTTCGGACTACATCGCCGTGATGAACGGCGGTCGCATCGAGCAGCTCGATACTCCGATCGCGCTCTATGACCGCCCGCAAACCGAATTTGTCGCCCGCTTCCTCGGTGTGCCAAACATTTTTTCGAGCAAGGTCGTCTCCAGCACGGCGAACGAGGTGGTGATCACGCTCGGCAACCAGCCGGTCGTCGTCCCCACCAACCAGAACAAGCCGGCCGGTTCCGAATGCAAGGTCTCGATTCGTCCCTCGCATATCGATGTGGCCCGCGCCGAGGATCCGCGCCAGGGCATTACCGCCACGATCCAATCCATCCATGAATTGGGCGAGCGCATCGTCTACCACTGCGCCATCGACGGTCTGAAGATCGAAGCCAATGCCCCGCGCATCAGCAGCTCCGAGCGCTTTGCCACCGGCCAGGTCGTCAAGCTTGTGCTTGATCCCTCTCACACCATTCTGTTGAGGGACTGATGGCGCAAACCAGCGATCGCAGCAAATACCTCATCTCCCCCGCCTTGGTGATTGGTCTCTTCATCGTCGCGGCCTATGGATATTTCGCTCTCAGCAGCTTTTTCGCCAAGGGCCCTCCGGGCACCCAATTCGCTGGCGGACCGACCTTCGACAACTACTGGCGCGTGCTCTCTTTCGGCTCGAACCAGGAAGTGCTGCTCTCAACCCTGTGGGCATCCTTCGTCATTTCGGTCATCACCATTGGCGTGGCGGTGCCCATGGCCATGGTTATCGTACGGGCCAAGCGCGAATGGATCGGAAATCTGATCATGCTCGCCATCGCCGTGACCTTCCTGTCCGGCGGTGTGACCCGCGCCTATTCCTGGCTTATTCTTTTGGGCAATAAGGGGCTGATCAATCTTGGCCTGACGAGCCTGGGCATCGTCGATGCGCCGATCCGTTTTCTCTATAACTGGTCGGGCGTCGGGATCTCCATCGCGCACTACTTGCTGCCGTTTGCCGTATTCACGCTAATCGGCGCGGTGCGCAATCTCAACCCCTCGGTGGAAGAAGCGGCACGAAGCCTTGGCGCCAGCCGCACCACCACCTTCTGGCGCATCACCATGCCCATGCTGCTGCCGGGGCTGATGGTGACGCTGGTGCTGGTCTACTCCATCGCCCTCGCCTCGTTCCTTTTCCCGATGCTGCTCGGTGGCGGCAAGGTCCGCATGATCGCCAACCAGATCTACGACCGCATGTTTGTCGAATACGACATCCCTTATGCGGCAGCGACCGCCGTCGTTTTCCTGATCAGCGCCTTCGTGTCGATCTGGCTGATCTCTTTCGTCGCCAAGAAAATCGAGAAGGCGGTATCGTGATGTTCAGGCGTGATTTTGAAAGCAAGTTCGGCATCGCCGTAACAGCTCTGGCCACCCTCGCCACCATCTTCCTTTTGCTGCCGGTGTTGTTCGTCGTGCTGCACTCGTTCAGCCCGACGCGCTATTTCCAATGGCCGCCGCAGGGGTTCTCGCTCGAATGGCACCAGAATTTCTACAATTCCGAGCTGTTCATGGGCGCCGCCCGGAACTCGTTTCTTATGGCGTTGATCGTTACTCCGCTGAGCCTGGTCATCGGCATTCCGGCAAGCTACGCGCTGGTCCGTTCCCAGTTCCGCGGCAAGGCGATCATTCAGCAGATCATCCTGTCGCCGCTGATCATCCCCGGCGTGGTGACGGGGGTTTCGCTCCTCTCGCTGCTCTCCACGATGGGGGTGCGCATTGGCCTATTTGGCCTGTGCCTGGGTATGCTGGTGTTTGCGCTTCCCTTCTCGATCCGGGCACTCTCGGCAAACCTGCTCGGTCTTGATCCTCGTATTGAAGAGGCGGCCCGCAATCTTGGCGCCGGCCCGGTTCGCACCTTCTTTGCCATTGTTCTGCCGCAGCTCAAATCCGGCATTCTGGCGGCTTCGGTATTCGTTTTTGTCGAGGCGCTCGACAATTTTTCGATCTCCGTATTCCTCACCAATGACAGCACCAAAGTGCTGCCGGTGGCTGCCTATCAATACATCAAGGACTTCGATGACCCCACAGTGGCCGCGATGGCTACCGCGCTGATCGTGATGTCGGTCATCATCGTGGCATTCCTCGAAAAAGTCATGGGTTTCCAGAAGAGCCTGCGCCTCTAGCCGAGGCCCATCCTGCAACAACAATCGGGCCTGCGGGTCGTTAGACGGTGAATTTGAAGTGACTGAAATCCGACGCATCGAGCGCCTGAAGCGCACCTCCATGGTCTCCATCCACAACGGCATCGCCTATGTCGCCGGCATGTGCGGCAATAAGGGCGACAGCATCCAGGACCAGACCCGCGTTTGCCTCGAAAAGGTTGATCGCTGGCTCAAAGAGGCAGGCACCGACAAGTCCAGGATCCTGCGCGCGGAAGTGTGGATCTCCGACCAGAAGCACTTCGAGGCCATGAATGAAGCCTGGGAGGAATGGGTCGACCCTGACAACCAGCCATCGCGCGCGGCGGGCGTCGTGCCGCCGGCGGCTGAGGGCTACGATGTCGAAATTATCGTAACGGCCGCGATCTAAAAGGGTTTTCCCCAATGCATGGAAACGACAGCAGCAAGCTGACGGTTGCGGTTATCGGGGCCGGCGTGGTGGGCCTGTCCACCGCGCTGTGGCTCCAGCGCGAGGGGTGCGACGTCACGCTCATCGACCCCACGCCGCCGCTGCCGGGCGTCTCCTTCCGCAACGCTGCGTCCTTCGGAAACGCATCGACGATCGCACCCTCCGGGATTTTCCCCTCGGCCTCGCCGGGCATTCTGGGTGACGTGCCGGGCATGCTGCTCCGCCGCGATGGCCCCCTCACCCTTTATTGGCGCGATCTGCTGGATCTGGCTCCGTGGCTGACCGCCTTTCTTTCGGCTTCGCTGCGCAGCCGCCAGGATGGCATCATCAGCGCCCTCGGCTCGCTCATGCGCGTCCTGGAAGAGGGCAATGGTCCGCTGATGGATGAGGCCGGCGACGTCCGCTTCGTCAAGGGCAAGGGCTCGATCCACCTCTATCGCACCGAGCAGGAAGCGGCTCGCGCCAAAAAGTCGAATGAACGGCGTCGCGACGAAGGGGTGGAAGCGCGCTATCTCTCGCGCGCCGACATCGCCGGCATGGAGCCGAACCTTGCTCCGGGCTATGTCGGCGGCACTATCTTCCCCGGATGCTACATCATCGACAGCCCGGAAGCCTATTGCCGGGCCCTTGCGGCAAACATCATCAAACGGGGCGGCCGCTTTGTGCAGGCCAAGGCTGGCACGATCGAAACCCAAACCGATGGCATCAGGGTCGAGGCGGGTGCTGAAAGCGTGGTTGCCCAGCGTCTCGTCGTTTGCGCGGGTGCATGGTCGCGAGCCATCTCCAGGCAGATCGGCGATCGGCTCAACTTAAATACCGAGCGCGGCTATCACGTGGCCTTTGAGCAGAGCCAAGGCCTGATCAATCATCCGCTGATGTATGTGTCGGACGCCTTCTTCCTCACCCCGCTCTTGCACCAGATCCGCGCCGCCGGCACGGTTGACCTCGGCGGCCTCGACAAAAAGCCGAATGCGTCGCGCCTGAATGTGCTGGAAGAAAAAGCCCGCAGGATGGTGCCGGCGCTGGGTGCGCGCGAGGACACCTGGATGGGCTTCCGCCCCTCGACGCCGGACAGCATGCCGTTCCTCGGCCCCTCGCGTAAAGATCCGCGCATCATCTATGCCTGCGGTCATGGTCATCTTGGGCTCACCCTGGGCGGCATCACCGGCAAGCTGGTATCCGAAATCCTGACGGGCAAGAAGACCAGCGTCGACATCTCGCCGTTCTCCCCCTCGCGCGCCTTGTTCAGGTTGAGCTGATGACCTTCTCCATTGCACTTCGCTGCCCGCAAACCGGCCACTTCGGCATTGCCGGCACCACCTCCTCGATGGCCATGGGCGCACGCTGCCTGTTCGTCAATCACGACGCCGGCGCGGTCATCACCCAGCATCGCACCGATCCGCGTCTGGGGCTGGCGGCATTGCGCCATCTGCGGGCCGGCGCCTCGGCCGAAGAGGCGCTTGCGGCGGTGGCCAGCGCGCCCGGCATCGAGTGGCGTGAGCTGGCCATCGTAGACCGCAACGGCCAGACGGCGGCGCGTCAGGGCCAGCATCAGGAGCCGATCCACGCCAACGCTTTCGGGCCGGGCATGGTGGCAGTGGGCAATATCCTGCGCACAAGAGACGTTCCCGCCGCCATGATCGAAGCGGCCGGGAAGGCCGCGGACCAGCCCATTGCCGAGCGGCTGCTGGCCGCTCTCGAGGCAGGCCTTGCCGCCGGCGGGGAAGTGTTTGCCCTTTCTTCCGCCGCGTTGCGGGTCGCGGAATATGCCGACTTCTGCTCGGTCGATCTGCGCATTGATAAATCGAGCGAGCCTTTGGCCGATCTGCGTCGTCTGTGGGAGGCTTATGCGCCCCAGCAGGCCAATTTCGTCGAACGCGTGCTCACCCCCGATAGCGGCGGTCGCGCCACAAACTCATTGGACATTCTGGCGAGGGAGGACAAGCAAATATGAGAATTGCAGCAATCCAAACAGTGATGGGCCTGTCTCCCGAGGAGACTGTTCCGGCCGCAGAAGCGGCGATGGAAGCGGCGATGCAGGCTGAAGAAAAGCCTGACTTCCTCATCTTGCCCGAGTATTTCAGCTATTACGGCCTCGACCAGAAGAGCGCTGTCGCCCTGGCGCAACCGCTGCGCGAAACTCCTGCCTTCCGCATGGCGCAGGCTTTTGCCAGGCGTCACAATGTATCGGTTCAGGCGGGTACCATCCTGGCCAAAATTGACGGCGACGAGCGGGTTGAGAACGTGACCGTGGTGTTCGACCGCCAAGGCGAGGTGATCGCCGAATATCGCAAGATTCACCTCTTCGACATCGAAGACCTCGGCAACGGTCCGTTCCGCGAGTCTGACTATATCAAGCCCGGCAATGAGATCGTCACCTGGGAGTTTGAGGGCGTGACCTTCGGCACCGCCATCTGCTTCGATGGCCGCTTTCCCGAATTATTCCGGGCTTTGCGCCTTAAGGGCGCGCAGGTCATCACTCTTCCGGCGGCCTATACCATGATCACCGGCGAGGCGCATTGGGAGCTTTTCGCCCGCGCCCGGGCGGTGGAAGCCCAATGCTATTTCATCGCCTGCGGGCTTGGCGGCACGGTTGTCGCCAATGGCGAAGAAAAAGGCTCCTATGGCCACTCCGTCATCGTCGACGCCTGGGGCACGGTTCTGGCACGAGCCGGCCATGGGGCGGAAACTCTGACGGCAACGCTCGACATGGCTCATCTCGAGAACATCCGCAAAGGCATCCCAGTGATCAAACAACGTCGTCTCGTCGGCGAGACGGTCACTCCGGCGGTCTAAGCGGACCACACCATCTGACGAAATTTGCGCCACCGAGCCCAGCGGTTCGGTGCTCGGGAGCGCTTTTGCATCTGGCCCTCCCAAAAGCCTGAAACACCAAGGGGCGGCGCCCCATAGAAAAGGTCTTGAGACACAATGGAAAAGGTAAACACGATCATTGTCGGTGCCGGTCAGGCCGGCATTTCGATGAGCGAACATCTGACCAATCTTGGCATTGGTCACCTGGTTCTGGAAAAGGGTCGCGTTGCCGAAAGCTGGCGTACGGCGCGCTGGGATTCGCTGCTCGCCAACGGCCCGGCCTGGCACGACCGCCTGCCAAGCCGCAGGATCGAATCCGTGCCGCAGGACGTGTTCACCCCCAAGGACAAGCTGGTCGAGTACCTGGTGGAATATGCCGAAAAGAACAACGCGCCGATCCGCACCGGCGTGTCGGTGCTTTCCGTAAAGAAGCTGCACAAGAAACAGGGCTACCACGTCGTCACCTCCGCCGGGGAATATGAGGCGATCAATGTGGTCGCGGCGACCGGGGCTTTTCAGGTGCCGGTCTATCCGAAAATGGTGCCGGAAGACGCTGGCGTCATGCAGATCCACTCGGTGCAGTACCGCAACCCTGATCAACTGCCGGAAGGCGCGGTGCTCGTCGTCGGCGCTGGCGCATCGGGCGGCCAGATTGCCGAAGAGCTCGTCTCGTCGGGTCGCAAGGTTTACCATTCCATCGGCCGCCATATCCGTCCGCCACGCTTCTATCGCGACCGGGAAGGCGCCTATTGGACTGGCGTTCTGGGACGCTGGGACACGGTCAATCGTGACACCAAGGCCCGCAATATCGCCCTCGCCATCAGCGGCGTGCACACCAAGATGCCGATCGATTATCGTGCCCTGGCGGCCAAGGGTGCAGTGCTGGTGGGGCGCACCGAAAGCTTTGCCGAGGGCAAGCTCACTTTTGCCGGCGATCTGGCCGACAACATCGCCTTCGGCAATCAGAGCTATCTCGATACGCTCGACGTGATCGACCGCTACATAGAGAACAACGGTCTCGACCTGCCGGAATATCCCGATGCGCGCACCCTGCTGCCGAAAACCGACTACGAGAAGAACCCCATCCGCGAACTCGATCTTGCCGAAGCGGGCATCACCAGCATCATCTGGGCTTCGGGCTTTAAGCGCGACTATAGCTGGCTTGAGGTCGACACGTTTGACGAAGACGGCATCCCGATCCACGAGATGGGTGTGGCAAAGCAACCGGGCATCTACTTCCTTGGCCTGCCATTCCAGACCCGCCGCCGGTCGAGCTTCCTGTTCGGCGTCTGGTTCGACGCCAAATATGTCGCGGACTACATCGCCATGATGCAGAACTATCACGATAAATATATCGCTTAGCTGGCGCGCCTCCAGTCCCTCGACCGGGGGGACTGGGCGTCTGCAAGACCAGGCTGGCGGGTCAGTTGACGCGCCGGCCGTCCTTGTCGAACAGATGCACCAGAGCGAGGTCGGGCATCACCTTGATCTGCTCGCCGGGCCTGGCGGTGATGCGCTCGCGGAAAACGCCGACGATCTGCTGGTTGGCCAGCCGCATCAGCACCTGCACTTCCGAACCGGTCGGCTCGAGCACCACCACTTCGGCCGCGAAGCCATCGGGATCGAGCTTGAGATGCTCGGGGCGGATGCCATAGCTCGTCGCCTCGGCCGAACCGGCCGCCAGCGGCAGCTCGATGCCATCCTTGGTCCGGAACACGGCACCATCCACCGTGCCCTCGATGAAATTCATCGAAGGGGAGCCGATGAAGCTGGCGACGAAGGTGTTGGCCGGCCGGTCATAGAGCTCGAGTGGCGAGCCCATCTGCTCGATGATACCATCGCGCATGACCACGATCTTGTCGGCCATGGTCATGGCTTCGATCTGATCATGGGTCACATAGATGGTGGTGGTCTTGAGCCGCTGGTGCAATTCCTTGATCTCGGAGCGCATCTGTACGCGCAGCTTGGCGTCGAGATTCGACAGCGGCTCGTCAAACAGAAAGACCTGCGGATCGCGCACGATGGCGCGACCCATGGCGACGCGTTGACGCTGACCGCCCGAGAGCTGGCGGGGATGGCGCTGCAGCAGATTTTTGAGCCCCAGAATCGCGGCGGCGCGGCTCACCTTCTCCTCGATCTGCGCCTTGGGAAGGCCCTTGAGCTTGAGCGAGAACGCCATGTTCTGCGCCACCGTCATATGCGGGTAAAGCGCATAGCTCTGGAACACCATGGCGATATCGCGTTCCTTGGGCTGCAACTCATTGACCACCCGCTCGCCGATCTCGATCTCGCCCGAGGTGATGTCCTCAAGGCCGGCGACCATGCGCAGCAAGGTGGACTTGCCGCAGCCTGACGGCCCGACCAGGATCACGAATTCACCATCGGCGATATCGATCGAAACGCCCTTGAGCACCTCGAGCGACCCATATTGCTTGCCGACCTTGTTGATGGTGACGCTGGCCATCGCATATTCTCCCTCGAAAAACTGAGTTGATCTGCCGCTAGGGGTCAGGCCTTGACGGCGCCCTGCGACAGGCCGGTGTTCCAGAACCGCTGCAGCATCACGAAACCGACAATGACCGGAAGGGTGGAAACCAGCGATCCAATCAACACGCTGGTGGCCAGCGTCGAATCCTGGATATAGCCACCGCTCCAATTGTAGAGGCCCAGGGTGACCGGGTAGAGCCAAGCATCGTTCAGCATCACCAGAGGCAGCAGGAAATTGTTCCAGATTCCGACAAACTGGAACAGGAAGATGGTCACCAGGCCCGGCCCCATGAGGGGCAGAGCGATGGCGAAAAACGTTCTGAGGCCACTGGCGCCATCGATCGAAGCGGCCTCCAGCAATTCGTTGGGTACGGCGGCATCGACCGAAACGCGCGCCAGATAAACCCCCAGCGGGCTCACAAGGCTGGGCAGCAGCACCGACCAGATGGTGTTGGTGAGGCCCAATTGGCTGAACATCAGGAACAGGGGCAGCGCCAGGGCCGCGGGCGGCACCAGCACTCCGGCCAGAATGATGTTGAACAGGGCGTTGCGTCCCCGAAACTCGTATTTGCTGAGGGCATATCCGACCGCAGCCGACAACAGGGTGCCGACGATCGCACCGATCCCCGCATAGACGACGCTGTTTACCAGCCAGCGGCCGAACTGGCCATTGCCGCGGCTAAAGAGCACGATGAGATTGTCGATGAAGTGGGTAGAGAACGAGAACAGCCCGGCATCGCTCACCAGCTCGCCCTGGGTCTTGGTGGCGGAAACCACCAGCCACCAGATCGGCAGGACGAAATAGGCACTGATCCCGACAAGAACCACCAGGTTGAAGGGTTGCGACTTCCTGATCATATTCATGCTCGCGGCTTCCGGACGGTCAATCGCAACAAGGCGAAGGAGACGATGGCGGTGACGATGGCCAACAGCGTCGAGAGGGTCGCCGAAACGCTGTAGCGGTTTGCCGCCGCCTCGGCATAGGCCAGCATGCTGGGCGACCAGCCACTCGAGATTTCGTTGGACAGGGTTCTGAGCGCGGTCGGCTCAGTGAACAATTGCAACGTGCCGATGAGATTGAACACGATGCTCAACACGATGGAGGGCCACATTAGCGGGATCTTGATATGCAGGGCTATGCGCAGGGGCGAGGCGCCGTCGACGCGTGCACTTTCAAAGATGCTCGGATCGAGCGCAGCCAGGGCCGAGAGGAAAATCAGCGCGTTGAACCCCATATAGGTCCACATGGCGATATTGCCGATGGTCCAGATCGGCGACCAGGCCAGCGGGTTGAGATCCCAGCCGATCGAACGGGCAGCGTCGACCAGGGGGCTGGTGTCGGGCGTATAAAGAAAGCCCCAGATAATCGCCCCCACCACCGCCGGCACCGCAAAGGGCGAGAACACGGCGGCGCGGGCCAGTTTGGCCACTTTCTTGTTCGGGCGCGCGTCAATGACAAGCGCGATGACCAGGCCCAGGATCACCGTGAGGGCGGACGGGCCCAGCCCATAGGCCAGAACATTGAGCAGGCTTCTGTGAAAAGCCGGATCGAGGATGGCGCTGGCATAGTTCTTAAGCCCGACAAACACCGACACGGCTGGTCGCATGGGCCCGCTTCGCTCCAATGCGAAGAGGCTTTGCCACACGGCATAGGCAATGGGCAGAATATAGAAGGCGACATAGAGCACGCTGAACGGCAGGACGAGGACCGCAACCGTGCGAGGATCATGCCGCGGATCGATGCGCCGGGCCGCCGCAGTCTTGCGCGTCTTGCCCGCCCCCGCAGCGGGCGCTGCGGTCGTGGAGCCGGTTTCAGATAAATTCATCGCTCAGCACCCAATTGCCTCAAGGCTTGGCTTTGCGCGCAACCGAACCGATTGCGCCGCTTTGGCAAAATGCCCCGGCACGCCGGGCGCCGGGGCATCATCATGTCGGCTTACTGTTTGACGGTAAAACCGTCCTTTTCCATCGAGGAAACGACCGCAGCCTGAGCGTCGTCGAGGGATGCGGCCAGGGACGTGCCATTTGCCTTGGCCAGCGAGAAGGCGTCGGTGATCGACTTATAAGTATCGGTCATCGACGGGCCCCAGGTGAAATCAGGGGTCTGAGCGGACGCTTCGAGGAACACGTCGAAAATCTTCTGGCCGCCGAAAAACTCGTCGGGCTGGGTGAAGATCGGATCGGCCAGGAGGCTCTTGGTGGTCGGATAGATCCCCACGGCGGCGTTCATGATCTTAAGCGCTTCGGGATCGGTCGCCATCCACAAGGAGAAGCGCGCCGCTTCGCACGGATGCGCCGATGTGTTGAAGACCGAAAGGCCACCACCACCCCAGATTGCCGACACCTTGTCTGCTTCGTTCCACACCGGCAGCGGCGCGACGGCCCAGTTGCCGGCGGTTGCAGGGGCGGCGCCCTTGATCACGCCAGCGCCCCACACAGCCGTGGGCCACGACCAGATCCTGCCTTCGGCAAGAGCCGATGACCAGGCGGGCGAGAAGGTCGAAAGGTCGCTCGCTGCACCGCTATCGAGCATGCGCTGCCACAATTCGGCGGTTTCCTTGGTGGCCGCATCATTGACACTGATCCGCCAGTCATTGCCATCGACGCCGAACCATTGCGCGCCATGCTGCGAGGACAGGCCGGCAAACCAGTTGGCATGGCCATAGCCGTCGAAATTGATCAGCGTAGCGCCGGCATCGACCTCGCGCACCTTCGCGGCGGCGACTTCAAGCTCCGCCCAGGTCCTGGGCAAGGCGATGCCGGCGGCGTCGAACAGATCCTTGCGGTAGATCAGCGCCATCGGCCCGCCCCCGATCGGGGTCGAATACATCGCGCCTTCCACGCCGAGCGCGGCGAGCACCTTTACCGGGTCCAAAAAGTCAGCCTTTTCCTCGTCAGTGAAATAGGGGGCAATATCGGCGAGGTAACCCTGGCTGCCGAAGGCAGCAATATTGTCGAATTCGAGGAAGCCGATATCGGGTGCCGTGCCTGCCTTGACGGCGTTGAACATCTTCTGGTAGCCGCCCGAATTGCTGACCGGAATGTCGCTGTAGACAACCTGAATTTCGGGATGCAGCGAGTTCCACAGGCTGGTGGCGTCGGCATAGCCTGCGCCCCAGGACCAATAGCTGAGCTCTACCGGTCCATCCGTAGGCTTGCAGGCGGAAGAAGCGCTATCGGCGGATTGAGCAAGCGCCGGCGCTGCGCCAAACGCGACCACTCCGGACAGGAGCAGCCCTGTCAAGGAAATACCCTTAAGCCCATGACCGGCGACGCCAATGCCCTGACGAGCGAACATTCTCATCGTATAATTCCTCCATTTTGCGCCGGCGCTTGCACGAACCCGGCAACGCTTGCATTCAAGTTGCAGAAGCAGGCCGTTTTGTTGTACGGTCTTGTCTGACAAAATGTCAACGGCTTTCGCATTCATGTCTGAGTAATGCGCTCAGCCGATCAAAAAAACGAAAAAGGAGCTGATTCATGGCATTGTTGGTTGATCGAAAGATGATTGGTCGCGCCAGCAGCATCGTTCACTCCGATTTGTCAGACAAAACGAAGGAGGTGGCCGCCGCGCAGCGATATGCCGCCGTCGACGACACATTCGATCTCGCCAATGCGCGACTATGGCTCGATGAATTTGCGGAAGTCGCCGCTCGGGGCGCCGCTTTGCGTGACGTCATCCATCAAGACAGCGTTTTGATGACGTCGGCAGGATCCGTGGGTATTCGGACCTATAATCCGGACATCAAAAACCGCACTATCGTTTTCGTGCATGGCGGCGGCTGGGCCATCGGCAGCATTCTCAGCCACGATCATTTCGCGCGCTGGCTGGCGGCGGAAGCCGATGCGCAGGTGATACAAATCGAATACGCCCTCGCGCCGGAAAACCCTTACCCCAAGGGCCTTAACCAGATAACGGGCGTGATCGCCCATGTTCTCCAGCAAGCACGTGGCCCGGTCATGGTGGCCGGCGACTCGGCCGGCGCGAACCTCGCGGCCATGAGCATATTGGCGCTTTCGCCGGCGCAACGCCAACAGATCGCCTGCTTCGTCTCGATCTATGGCGCCTATGCGCCGGACATGAACCTGTCTTCGCATCGACTTTACGGCGACGGACGCTTCGGTCTCTCCGAGGCGCAGATGCGCTGGTTCTGGAACCTCTATGCGCCCCATATCCAGCCGGAGAACCGCGCCAAGCTGCTCAGCCCCCTCGAAGCCGATCTCACCGGCTTTCCTCCGACATTATGCATCGGCACCGAATGCGATCTCTTGCTGGACGATACGCTGGCTTTTTATAGCGAGCTGACGCGCGCGCGCGTCGACGTATCCCTCTCGCTCTGGCCCGGCCTCACCCATGGCTGCCTTGCCTTTGTCGGGGTTCTCGACTGTGTGGACGAGGCCGCCAATTCGATCCTGCAATATATCGAGACTCACGCGGCCATCGCGCCCGCCCCGCGCCCTGTGCCCCTCTCGCCGAGCGCTTCAGCGCCGCGCAACCAGGCTCTTCCAGAGATGTCGCCGGCGCCCCCGCCGCTATTGGTCGATGTCGAGCCGCTCTTTCTGGCCAGCAAGCCCCGACTGCAAGGGTCGCTCGCCCATCGCCTCGCCTGTCAGATCATCACCGGCGAACTGGCGCCGGGCAGCCTGCTGCCGCGCGAGGAAAGCGCCAGCGAGGCCTATGGCGTATCGCGCAGCACCTATCGCGAGGCGATCCGTACGCTGGTCGCCAAGAGCATGGTAGTGGCCCAGCCCAAGGTGGGCACCAAGGTCGCCCCGCGTGCCACCTGGCAATTCCTCGACCCCGACATCATCACCTGGCACTTCGAAGTCGCGCCCAGTGAAGGCTTCATCCGCAACCTTTTCGAGCTGCGCAAGATCGTCGAGCCCAGCGCGGCCGCCTTGGCCGCAACGCGGCGCACCGAGCTGGAGCTCGCCGAACTGGCTGATGGCCTCTCCCGCATGGCGCGCAGCAATCCGCGCTCCGGCGCCTGGCTCAACGCGGCCATCGCCTTTCATCACGGCCTGCTGACAGCCTCGCGCAACGAAGTTCTGGTCTCGATGTGGCCGGCAATCCAGACCACTATTCGCTGGTCGGTGAAATTGCAGATGATGCTGCCCGAGTTGTCGCTGAGCAGCGATCCGGTGGCCGACCATGCCCGGGTCTTTGAAAAGATCGCCGCCCATGACGCCCATGCTACCCTGACCGATATGGCCCTGCTTACTGAAACGGCCTTCACCGACACCCTCTCCAACATGAAGCGCATCGTCGCCATGAACGAGAAAATCGTGCTCGTAGAATCCTGAGGGGGATCAAGCGGAGCGGTCAGGCTCAACCAGCCCCAGGGTCGCCTTGCCGGTGGAGGGTTTGCCAGAGCCCGATTTTCCGACGATACCGAAGGTCTCGCCGCGTCTGACCGCGAGGCCAGCGCTTGCGCCCGTCGCTCACACCGCGAATGGCCTGATCGAAGGATATGAGCCAGGCGCGCTCAATATCGCCGGCGTACAATGGCACCCCGAAGAACTGACCACGCAGCCAAGCCACCAAATCCTGTTTCAGACGCTCGCTCTCTCACAAGCCGCCCAGTACCGCCCCTCAGGCGTGAAAAACCGCCTCGTTCAACTGGTCGATGCGCGAGCAGCCCAGATGGCCCAGCGTGGTCCAGAATTCGCTCTTCAACAACTCGAGCACCCTTCTCGCCCCCGCTTCGCCATCGGCCGCGAGGCCGTATCCCACCGAGCGGCCCAATGCGACAGCGTTAGCCCCCAGGGCGATCGCAGCCGCGATGTCGGAGCCGCGCCGGACGCCGCTGTCGAAGATGATCGGTGTGTCCCTGGCCACGGCCGCCCTCACCTTCGGCAAGGCGGAAATGGCAGATGGCATGCGGTCGATGCTGCGGCCCCCATAATTGGACACGTAAAGCCCGACTGCCCCCGCTTCCATGCAGCGTGATGCCTCCTCTGCCTCCATCACGCCCTTGACGATGACCGGCAGGGGTGAGTTCTCGATCACCGCGCGCGCCTCGTCCCACCCCCAGCGGGGATGCTCGAATGCCAACTGTTCGCGCAGCATCTCCGGATCGGACTTGCCGGGGCCGTAATTGGCATCTTCCATGGCCGTGCGGATGGTGAACCGATCCTCCATCATACGTTCACGCCACTGGCGGATCGGCGAATATGTCGCCACGATCTGCTCGTAGCCGGCTTTCTTGGCGCGCTCGATCATCGCCAGCACCGAGTCGACCTTGCCAACGAAGGTGATCTGGAACATCTGCGCCACTCCGGTGGCTGCGGCGATCGTTTCGAGACTATGCGCCGCCGCCACGGGGACGATCTGTCGAACTCCTACGGCAGCGGCGGCCCGCCCGGTGGCACAATGGCCTTGCGGATCGAGCAGTTGCTCGCCGCCACCGAAAGGGGCGATCAGCGCCGGAAAACTTAAGCGATGACCCAAAAATTCGGTGCTGGTATCGGGATTGGAAATGCCGGCGAAAAGCGGCGTACGGAACGTAAGCCGGTCGAAATCGGCCGTATTGGCGCGCAGCGTGACTTCGTCGCCCGTGCCACAATTGAGGTAGTTCCAGACAACCGGTGAGAGTTGCTTGCGCGCCTCGGCCTCGATCCCGCGCAGCGTGGTGAACCGTTCATTGGTGGAATAGCGATCATCGATGCGCTTGTCGGTCATGGCAACGTCTCAAAGGGTCCGGGATGGGGCAGTGCTGATGCCGGCGCGCTTGGCGGCAAGGCGTTGGCGGATCGCATCGACACTGGTCGATGGCGTCGCCTCGAAAAGCTTTTGCGTATAGGGGTGCTGGGGCGCCGCGAAGATTGCATCCCGCGTAGTCGCTTCCACCACCTCACCCGACTGCATCACCATGACGTCGTCGGCGATATAGCGCACCACGGACAGGTCGTGGCTGATGAACACATAGCTAAGGCCCATTTCATCCTGCAGGTCCTTGAGCAGGTTCAGCACCTGCGCCTGCACCGACAGGTCAAGGGCCGAAACCGGCTCGTCGAGCACGACAATTTTGGGATTGACCATCAGCGCCCGGGCAATGGCCACGCGCTGACGTTGGCCACCCGAGAGCATATGAGGATAGCGCCGGGCGTGATCGGGTGTCAGGCCCACCCGCTCCAGCATGGCTTCCGACTTTTGTCGCCGGATGGCCGCTGTGTCGTCGGTGTTGAGATAGAGCTGCTCCGCCAGCGCATCGCCGATCTTCTGGCGCGGATTGAGCGAGGCATAGGGGTTCTGGAACACGATCTGTACCGCGCGCCGCAGTTCCGGCGTGGGCTTTTGCCTACCAATATCGACGTCATAGCCGGCAATGCGCAATGTACCCGCCGTCTGCGGGTCGATCATGGTGAGTATTCGCGCCAAGGTCGACTTGCCGCAGCCGCTTTCGCCCACGACGGCCAGGGTCTTGCCGGTGCGCAGGGAAAGGGAGATGCCCTTGAGGGCGCGCACACTTTCGCGCCTGGCGAAAAGCCTGCCACCGCCATAGTCGCGCACCAGATCTCGGGCCTCGAGAATGAAAGGTTCAGTGGGCATGAGGCGGCACCTCCCCCATGGCCTGGGCTATGGTGGGCAAACGGCCTCCCACGGCATTTTCCGGCAAAGCCGCCAGCAGCGCCTTGGTGTAGGGCTGTTGCGGCCGCTCGAAGAGGGAAAGGACGTCAGCCTCTTCCACCTTCTGACCTCTGTGCTGAACGATGACCCGGTCGGCGGTTTCCGCCACGACGCCCATGTCGTGCGTAATCATGATCAGGCCCATGCCGGTATCGCGCTGCAGCGTATTGAGCAGATCGAGGATCTGTTTCTGGATGGTCACATCGAGAGCGGTCGTGGGCTCGTCGGCGATCAACAGGCGCGGATTACAGGCGATAGCCATGGCGATCATCACCCGCTGACATTGCCCGCCGGACATCTGATGGGGAAAGCTCGAAAGACGCGATTGGGGGGCAGGAATACCAACGGCCGTCAACAGCTCCAGTGCCTTTTCCCGGCTCTGGCGTTTGCTGAGCCCCAGATGCAGCCGCAAGGTTTCCTCGATCTGAAAGCCGACCGTGAAGCAGGGATTGAGCGAGGTGATCGGCTCCTGGAAGATCATGGCCATATCCTTGCCGATCAGCCGGCGCCGTTGCGCATCGCTCAATCCCAGCAAATCCTGGCCGTCGAAGGTCATTTCGTCGGCCTCGACCAGCGCACCGGCGGGCAACAAGCCCATGACGGCCAGCATGGACACCGACTTGCCCGAACCGCTTTCCCCAACAATGGCCAGCACCTCTCCCTGGTCGATAGAGATGTCGACGCCCTTGACTGCGTAAAAGCGGCCGGTGACGGTGGCGAACGAAACCCGCAGATTGCGGATGGTCAGCAAAGCCATGGTCTCAACCCTTTCTCAGCTTGGGATCGAGCGTGTCGCGCAGGCCATCGCCGATCAGGTTGATGCTGAGCACCGTGACGAGAATGGCAAGGCCCGGGAACGTCACCACCCACCAGGCGCGCAGGATGAATTCACGCGCCTCTGCGAGCATAGTGCCCCATTCCGGCGTCGGCGGCTGGGCTCCCATGCCCAGGAAACCCAGGGCCGCCGCATCGAGGATGGCGGTAGAGAACGACAAGGTCGCCTGCACGACGAGCGGCGACAGGCAATTGGGCAGGATGGTGAGAAACATCAGCCGCAAGGGTTTCGCCCCGCCCACCCGCACGGCCGTCACATATTCCTTGCCCTTTTCGCTCATCACCGCGGCGCGTGTCAGGCGCGCGAAATGGGGCTGCAGCACGATGGCGATGGCGATCATGGCATTGGTCAGTCCCGGGCCGAGAATGGCGACCAGAACGAGAGCGAGCAGCAGCGAGGGGAAGGCCAGGATGACATCCATGACGCGCATGATGAGGGTGTCCACCCAACCCCCGACATAACCGGCGATCATGCCGATGACGACGCCACCGGTCATGGCTATGCAGATCACGAGCGAACCGACATAGAGCGAATAGCGCGTGCCATGGATAAGGCGGGAAAGCATGTCCCGGCCCACGGCGTCCGTGCCGAGGAGAAAGGCGACCCGTCCCCCTTCCTGCCAGGCGGGTGGCACAAGGAAGGCATCGCGGAACTGTTGCGCAGGCGGATAAGGAGCGATCCAGGGCGCGAAAATGGCCACCACGACGAAGATGACCATCACAATGAGGCCGATCATGGCGCCCCGGTTGGTGGAAAAGCCCACGGCGAAATCGTGCAAACGCTGCAGGCGTGGTGAACGTTCGCGAGGAGAAGATATCATCTCGGACATGGCTGGCTCACCTGTGGCGAATGCGGGGATTGATGAGGGCGTAGAGCATGTCCACGATGAGGTTCACCGCCATGACGATGATGGCGATCATCATCAGGCCGCCCTGCACCACGGGATAGTCCCGCCGGCTGATGGAATCGACCATCCACTTGCCGATACCGGGCCAGGAAAAGATTGTTTCGGTCAGAATGGCGCCGGTCAGCAGGCCGCCGATCTGCAGACCCAGCGTGGTGACGATGGGAATAAGCGCGTTGCGGAACGCATGGAGCGAGACGACACGCCAAGGGTTCAGTCCCTTGGCCCTTGCCGTGCGGACATAGTCTTCGCTCAGCACTTCGAGCATGGCTGAACGGGTTTGCCGCGCCAGCACCGCCATCGGGATGGTAGCAAGAACAATGGAGGGCAGGATGAGATGGTGCAGCGCCGAGGCGAAAGCGCCCTTCTGACCGGAGAGCAGGCTGTCGATCAGCATGAAACCCGTGCTGTCGGGGAAATAATACATCAGCGATATGCGCCCCGATACCGGCGTCCAGCCCAGCGTGCCGGAAAAGAAGATGATCAGCAGCAATCCCCACCAGAAGATGGGCATGGAATAGCCGGTCAGCGCCACGCCCATCGAAAGCTGGTCGAACCACGAACCCCGTTTTGCCGCGGCAAGAACACCCAGTGGAATGCCGATCAGCGCCGCGAGCAGGATGGCGCACAAGGCCAACTCCAGCGTGGCCGGAAACAGAACCGCGAATTCCTGCAGTACCGGCTTCTTGGTGACGAGCGAGGAACCGATGTCCCCCTGGAAGATGCGGGCGACGAAATCGAGATACTGCACCCAGATCGGACGGTCGAAGCCGAACTGAGCCAATAGCTCGGCATGGCGCTCGGCCGTCAGTCCGCGCTCTCCGGCCATCAGCATCACCGGGTCTCCGGGCAATATGCGGACAAAACCAAAGGCCACGATGCTGATGCCGATGAATGTCGGCACGATGACCAGGAGTTTGCGAAGCAGAAAACGTATCATGAGCAGGCGCGGCCTTGATGAATGCGGAAGCGGAGCAGGGCATGCCGGCCCCATTTCCGACACGTATCGAGGGGTGCGCCTGCCCCGAAGCGCCGACGCACATATATCGACCGTTAGGCCGATTGCGGCATCGCGGCAATCGAGGCAATTTCGATCAGACGCCGAGGATCACCCAGATCGGCAACCCCGATCGTGGCGCGGGCAGGAAGGTCCTCACCACCCAGCCATTCGAGCCAGGCGCTGTTCATCTCTTCCTTCTTGGACATGTCGGTGATGTAGATACGCGCCTGAAGCAATTGCGACTTGTCGGTACCGACCTCGGCCATCAGCGCATCGAGCTTCTGGCAGATTTCACGGGTCTGGTCGGCCATTCCCTTGTCGAGATCATGGGCGGCATGGCCGCCGATATAGAGAACGCCATTATGCTCCACCGCGGCGTGCATGATCCGAGCCTTCTTGTGCCGCTTGATCATTGTCTATTCCTTGCTTTGAGAAAAATGAACCGTGCGCAACACGACTTGCTGCGCACGGAAGTCACGCGCGTTGCGGCGCGTAAGCGGAAACGGGCAGTTCTGTTGGCTTGCCCTGCACGATGTCGGCGAGCAGCTTGCCCGCGTAAGGGCCTATCGAAATGCCTCCGGCGCCCAAGCCGTTGCCCACGCTCAAACCCTCGACACCGGGCACGCGCCCGAAGATCGGCTTGACACTGGGGCCGGCCGGACGGAAGCCGATGCGGGTTTCGATGATCTCCGCATTGACCAGGCCCGGGGCGATGTCCATGCCCGCGGCGAGCACCTCGGCCTGGCCAGCCGCGGTAACACGATAATCGAACCCGGAATCATCTTCACGGGTGGCCCCGACCACCACGCGGCTATCATCGAAGGTCAGCATGTAGTGGCTGGTCATGGGGAGCAGCACGGGCCAATTGGCCGTGGCGACGCCGGCAAGACGCAGGTGGATGATCTGGCCCTTTTGCGGCTTGACCGGATGGGCGATGCCCAGAGGCTCGAGAATTTGCGACGCCCAGGCGCCCCCGGCCACGACGATTTCGTCGCCCGGCACGATCTGGCCAGCGCCATCGCGGCAGCGCACACGGCCACCCTCGAACTCGAGCGCTGCATAGTCGGTGCGGAACTCTGCGCCCAGCGCCACCGCGGCCCGGACCATCGCGGCAGAGAGCAGCCGCGCATCGACGCGGGCGCCGCCTGGAATGAAATAAGCCTCAAGCCCTTCGCGCAGCACCGGGAATTTCGCGCGCGCTTGCTCAGCGCTGAGCAGGCGCACATCACCAGCCTCGGGAGCCGTCGCCACCCGACGCGCAATCCGCTCACCAGCTTCCTTGAATTGGTCGGGGTCAGTTGCGGTGACCAGTGCGCCAACCTTGCGGTAGCCCAGCTCGGTCTCTCCGGCCCCGTTGAGCCCGCCGATCAATTCATCATAGAAACGGCCGCCTGCTGCATACATCTCGTACCAGCTGGGATCTTCGATCCGCGTCGCCCAGGGACAGACGATGCCGGCGCCAGCCATGGTCGCCTTGCCCGGATGGGCATGATCGATGATGGTCACGGCCACGCCGTTGCGCGCCAGCTGATAGGCCACGCTCGCGCCGAACATGCCGGCGCCAATCACGATAACTCGCATGAATTTTCCTCTGCGCGGGGACGCGATGCCAGATCGGGGGCTCTGGTCCGCCATATCCGCCACCGGCCATTTCGAAGGGTTCGGCGCCCGCCGGGACAAGCGGGCGCCTCGAACCGCACTTAGTCGACGGTCACGCCCGACATACGGGAAGTGCCGAAGATGGCAGGCACGAAGCCGTCGACATTCTTGGCAACGACCATCTGCTGATCGGCCCCGCCGAACATCACGCCGGCGTAATCATCGTAAAGGATCTGCTGGGCCTGAACATAAAGCTCGGCGCGCTTGTCCTGGTCGGTGATAGCGCCCGCTTCGGCCATGATGGCGATGAAATCCTCGTTGCACCAGGCGCCGATATTGGACGGGCTGGGCGTGCCGGCGGCATCGCAGGTAAAGTAGTTGTTCGGGATCTGGCTCGGATCGGGGAAGTCATAAATGCCGCCGAACATGCCGACCTCTGCCTCGAAGGCACGGGCACGCTGGATATATTCGGCCCATTCATAGGTCACGATCTCGGCGTTAACACCGATTTCGGCCCAGTCCGCCTGCACCATTTCAGCGGCGCGACGCCCATTGGGCATATAGGGGCGCGCGACCGGCACTGCCCAGAGCTGAACCTCCAGCCCGTCCGCATATCCCGCCTCGGCGAGCAGCTGCTTGGCCTTTTCCGGATCATATTCATAGGCGGGGAGATCGGCGGAGCCCCAGAAGGCCGGCGGCACGACAGCACCGGTGACGTGGCCCATGCCATTGAACACCACCTCGACCAACGGCTCCATGTTGATCGCGTGGGCGAGTGCCTGTCGGACCCGGATATCCTGGAACTTCTCCATATTGAAGTTGAAGGTCAGGAACCCGGACGAAGCAACCTGAGCCACGACAAGATCGAGGGCCTCGCTCTGCTCGATCAGGGGAGCGTCGGCCAGGTTCGGGTAGAAGGAGATAAGACATTCGCCGGCCAGAGCGCGCTGAACGCGCACGGATGCATCGGCGCTGATCGCCATGATGATGGCGTCCACCATCGGCGTATTTTGAGCGATGCCCTGCTCGGCGCCCCAGGTCTGGGCAAATGGCAGCAGGCGCACCACGGCGTCGGTCTGGTAGGCCTGCAGCTGGAACGGGCCGGTGCCGACCGGATTGCGATCGAACAACTCGGGCGTGCCGGCTGCGAGCAATTGCTCGGCATATTCGGCCGAAGTGATCTTGAGCGAGCCGTGCGCCATAATGCCGGTAAAGGGCGCAAGCGGGGCCTTGAGCTTAAACGCAACGGTGTAGTCATCGATCTTTTCGACCGATTCGAGGGCGCCGGCGAGCTTGGTGCCGAAGGTGATATAATTGCCGCCATTCACGCTGTGATAGGGATGCGCGTCGTCAGTCATGCGATCGAAGGTGAACATGACGTCGTCAGCATTGAACTCACGCGTGGGGGTGAAGTCCGCGGTGGTCTGCCACTTGACACCCTGACGCAGCTTGAACGTGTAGGTAAGACCATCCTCAGAAACCGTCCAGCTCTGGGCAAGAGCGGGCTCGATCTGCGAACCGCCGCGCTCCACGGCCACAAGGCCATCGTAAATCTGACCGAGAACGGTCGATGTCGTGCCGCTACTGGTCAATTGCGGGTTGAACGTCTCCGGCGCGCCCTCAAGGCACACAGTCAGTGTTCCGGCAAATGCGGGGGTCGCCAGACCCGCCATCATTGCTCCCGCGGCGATCATTTTCTTCATGTCACTAGCCTCCAGTCCTTCCCAATCGCATGAAAGCCGGCAGCGCCCTCAGTCTGCGCCAAACGGCTTCCCATCACATGCACGTCGGGTTCCGGTGCTTATGAAGCTAGGCAACAGAATGAATGTCAAATATCATTTGGGCGGATCATTATAACGAAAACTCATGTTGGTTCGATGAATATTCGCCAGATCGAAGCTTTCCATGCCGTGATGGAAACCGGCTCCGCCACCCGAGCTGCAGAACGGCTGAACATATCGCAGCCGGCTATCTCCAAACTGGTAAAGGCCTTCTCCGAGGACTGTGGATTCGTGCTTTTTCATCGCAAGGGCGGCCAGCTCGTGCCGACGCGGGAAGCGCAAATTCTCTCCGGGGAGGTCAGTAAAGTCTTCTCCGGCGCGGGGCGGATCAAGGGCGTCGCCCGGGCCCTGCGCGAGCAGGAATGGGGCGATGTTTCCATTGCTGCGCCGCCAGCCTTTTCTGTCGGCTTCCTGCCGCGGATCATAGCCGAAAACATGCATTTGCCGGAATTGAGGGTGCAGATTTTGTCCCGCACCTCTCCCCAGATCGTCGAGATGGTGGCCAGTCAGCAGGTCGATGTTGGCCTCAGCGTGATCGAGCCCAATCATCCCGATATCAGCAGCCGACTTCTGGTGACATTTCCGCTGGTTTGCCTGTTGCCGGCCAACCACCGTCTGGCCAAAAAGCAACAGCTTCACATCAACGACCTGCGCGACGAGCCGTTTATCTCTCTCCCATCGACTGACTGTTCGTTCAGTCGCGCCGAGCGGGCCTTTCAGCTTTCTGGCGGAGCCATGAAGCGAAAGATCGAAGTTCCGTTTTCAGAAACAGCTGCCATGTTGGTGGCGCAGGGCGCGGGCGTTGCGGTGGTCCCGCCCTTTGCCGGCAGCGATATCGATCCCAGTCTTGTCGTCC
Source organism: Devosia sp. (assembly GCA_026126125.1). Taxonomy (GTDB): domain Bacteria; phylum Pseudomonadota; class Alphaproteobacteria; order Rhizobiales; family Devosiaceae; genus Devosia. The sequence continues at coordinate 42,328 of JAHCJW010000001.1, read as the reverse complement.
GCCTGCCGATCCAGCCGGTCGAACAGACCGATTTATGGCTGCTCAAGCCCAAGCAACGCCCCGCCCCCCTTGTGGTCGAGCTGATGGAAGAATTGCTGAGCAAGGCCTGCGCGATGATCGACCGAGAAAAGCCCCGCGAAGAACCCGCGCTTTAGCTGACCGACCGGCGCCAGCTAGCGTGGCTTTGGCGCCGAAATGCGTTCTTCGAGATAATGCTGCTGCAAGGCGCGCAGATTGCTTTCCATCTCGTGCGCCGCCATGTCCTCGTCACGCGCCTTGATATAGCCAATCAGGCGCTGACGGAGGGCATGACCTGCAGCACATGGCGATGAAACTGGAAAGTGATCCAGGTGCGTTCCTCCATGGCGCCATTTTCGGCGCCATGGAGAGTGTCATTCACATTGGCTTCGCGTTCGGCGATATCCTCGTTAAAGTCGGGTCGAGCAGCAGGGGGACTTGCTAGGCGCCATCGACTGAAACTCGCGCCTCGAGCAACATGGCGTGGAAAAATCTGCAGCACTTGATCGGACCTGAGCGCAACTGCGTCGCCTTCGGCGCCATTCTACACTGCCGCCTCCTACCTTTTGCTACCCCGAAAATCCCTTCAGGCCATATTGATAGAGTCCCCACAAGGGCCTAACATATTAGTTGAGGGCCCGCCAAAACGAGGCGCGCCAACCGGAAACATCTGGGTTGCGCGTGCAATCTGTACCCCGACGGGACGCCGCAAAGCGACGCCTGTTCAACAAATCTTGGAGTTAAAGACTTGAAGTTCCGTAGCATTCTGGTGGCCATGTCGATCGCCCTGGCCTCGACGCTTTCTCTGTCGGCCGCCGAATATGAAGTGCACATGCTCAACAAGGGCACCGACGGCAAGGCCATGGTGTTCGAGCCCGCCTTTTTGCAGATCGAAGTGGGTGACACCGTCAAGTTCATCGCCGTCGACAAGGGCCATAATGCCGAAGTCATCAAGGACATGTTCCCTGAAGGCGGCAATACGTTCAAAGGCAAGGTGAACGAAGAAATCAGCGTCACTTTCGACGTCCCCGGCGCCTATGGCTACAAATGTTCCCCGCATTTCGCGATGGGCATGGTTGGTTTGATCGTCGTCGGCTCCGCGCCGGAAAACCTCGACGCCATCACCAATGCTCGTGGCCCGGCCAAGGTGAAGGAGGCTTTTGCCGAACTCGCCGCCATGGTCGATAAGTAACAAGATCAACGCCGGCGGGGCCGTTTCATCCGGAACATCGCAAGCATGCGCCCGAATGAAGCGGCTCCGCCAGCGGAGCAAAAAGGATGTCTGAAGCACAAGCTCTTGGCGCACATCAGGTATCCAGGGTCCTGACTGAAGTCGGGCATCGCGCGCGAATGGCGCGTCTGCTGCCACTATTGATCCTGACAATAGCGATCGGCGTGGCGGCTCTGGGGGGAGCCATCATCATTCTGGGCCAGGACTGGTTCGGGGCCGGCTTGCCAATTGCCGGTGCCGTGCTGGTGTGCATCGGCGCTCTGGTCACCGTCACATTCAGCCACCACCCTCGCGCTGACGTCCTGGCGCGACGTCTCGATTTTTCCCTCGGCCTCTCCGAACAATTGTCGACCGCAACCGGGGCCGCAGCGCGGACTTCCGATAGCCCCATCGTCCGCTCCCTCCTTGCCCAGGCTGGACGCACGGCCTCTCACATCGACATCGTGCGGGCTATGCCCCTCAGCACAAAAGCGATGGGCTTGAGTCTGGCGGCGCTCGTCGTCGCGGCTTGCGGCACGGCAATCGCCTATTCCCGGCTGGCGGATGTGCCGCATCCCGGGCTCGAGGCGGCCGTAAGCGCCGACAAGCCGGAGACTGCGCGCATCAAAGCGGAAGATCTCGACGTTCTGGCCGAACTGGTGGCCAATGACGCCCAGCGCCGGAACAGCGACTACCTCAAAGCGCTGTCCAATTCTCTTGAAGCCTTGGCAGAAGCGGCGCGCGAGGGCGCCTCGCAGGCCGAACTGGAAACCCAGCTGCAGGCGCTGCTCGATCACGCCGAGACCGGCTATGCCGGACAAACGCCGGACTGGCTAACCGAGGGGCGCGACGAGCCGGCCGGCGTCTTGCAGAACGCGGTAGCGTTTAACCAAGCGCGGCAAAAGGCGGCCGAGGAGCGGGCGCGTTTGGCCGAGATGAATGGCTCAGGCCCCAAAATTTCCTCGGCAGACATGTATACGCTTTCGGACGATCGGCTGACGCGAAGCGCCGCACCCCAGCCGAGCGTCGACACACCGCCGGGCAAGAATGCCATTGCCGACCGCGAGGGCGAGCTGCAGAACGAAATTCCAGCCGGTGGGGATTCGCTCGCCCGGCCCATGGAAGATGAGGCCTTTGCCAGCGCCGGATCGCTGCCGGTGGGCGCAGCAGCGCAATCGGGCAAGGGCGAAAGCAACAAGGCCGGCGGCGGATCGCAATCTCTGGCCGAAAACACTGAATTTCTCGAAACCATGGCCGATCCGACCCAATCGATGTCGATCTATGCCGATGAGGTCACCGAGGGCAGCCGTATTCGCATGCATGTGCCGACAAGCGCCGATCTCAGCGAGACGGCTGCGCTGGCTGGCGATGACAGCGCCGGCTGGAGCCGGCAACGGGCGCAATTGGTGATGAGACAGGCCATTACACCCGAAGCGAGCGCGGTGGTGTCGCATTATTTCAACCGGCCAATGCCCGGCCAGGAACGATAGATGCAGTTCCTGTTTCCCTTCGCTTTTGTTTTCGGCGCCTTGGCTCTGGTGGTCCTCGCCTTCCATATTCGGCGGCGGCGTACCATTGCGGTCCCTAGCCTCGTCATCTGGCGGCAATTGCAAACCGGTCAGACGCAACGCAACCGGGTGTGGCAGTGGCCGCGGATGAGCTGGGCGCTGCTGCTGCAATTGCTCGCTCTGGCCGCCATGGTCCTGGCGCTTGCGCAGCCGATATGGAACCGCGGGCCGGCGGTGGATCACTGGATCTTTGTTGTCGATCGCTCCGGCGCGATGCAGGCAGAGGATGCAGGCCGCACCCTGCTTGAGGCAGCCACCCAGGACCTGAGGGCAAGGCTGGCAGCCGCGACGGGCAGCGCGCGGCAATCCTTGATTTCCGTTGGCGCCGTGAGCATGCCGGTCTTCGTCAACCAGACGCTGGGCGCGCCTGGCACGGCCGAGGCCCTAGGCTCCATCGCTCCCGAAGACGGGCCGGCGGATTGGACCCGGCTCGAGCCTGCCTTGGCACCGCTTGTGGTTGCCGACGAAAACACCCGCATCGTCATCTATTCCGATCACGCCGTTCCGCTATCGCCTCCCAGCGCCAATGCGGTGATCGAGCCCGTCGTCCTCGCATCCGACATGACCAATGCGGCGATCAGCGCAAACATAGTGCAGGACAAGACCAATCCGCAGAAATGGACTTTGTCCGGCGTTGTCCGTCTCGAACCGGGCCAGACCAGCACCGAGGTGGTCGTCGGCTTTGCCAGCAACGGCACCGAGCAGCCGCTGGAATGGACCCGCCGGGCCATTGGAGATCCCGCAGCTTCACCATCGGACGCAGTGAGCCAGCGCAGTTTCCAGGTGAACCTCACCCTTCCGGGAGCCGGCATAATCAGCGCCACCCTGGCCGATGACGGCAATGTCTATGACAATGCCGTTCGTTTCGTCGTGGACGATGCAGCTCGCAGCCTCGACGTGCTCTATATCGGCGCGGGCAATCAGCCCCTCCTGGCCGCCTTGCGCGCCATCGAGGGCACGCAGATTTTCCAGGCGCCTCGCCTGCCCGCCGATCTGGGACAGTTTGGCCTCGTCGTCATCGATAACCAGTTCGTCGACCGCCAGCCGGAAACCAATGTCTTGTGGATCGGCAATGCCGGCATCGGCAAGCCGGGCCTCGAGCGCGCCACCACCCTGCCGCCGACCGCCGCCGAGGCGGCCATGCCGCTGATGCGCGGCGTCGACTGGACCACGATCGAAACGGGCGGCAGTTTCGCCCTTCCCGTTGCGGGCTCGGCCGAAGTGCTGCTGCGGTCGGGCGAGCATCCGCTCATCACATCGGAACCCTCCGATCATGGTCGCAATGTCAGGCTCGCTTTCGACCCCCGCGCGTCGACCTGGGCACAGCAACCGTCCCTGCCGATTTTTGCCTCGAACCTTGTCGATTGGCTCGGCATCACGCCGCAGGGCCAGACACGTCCACCCTGCGTGGTCGGCACCGGCTGCCCCCTCGATCGGCGCTATGAGGGGGGGACGCTGGCCCGTCTTGGCGGCGAAGCCGAGGCCCCCGTGGCTGTCACATCCGCCGACTGGGTGCCGTCCCGAGCCGGTCTTTACGAGCTGCGCCGGGGCGATCGCAGCGCCCTGATCGCGGTCAATACCGCCCTTGCGGAACCCGTCGTCAAAAGCGATGCGGCCCAATTCGAGCCGCATGCTTTTCCGCTGCCCCTCTGGCCCCTGCTGCTGGTGCTGGCCGCCTTGGCGCTGATTGCCGAAGCCGTGGTATCCGGGCGCGGCGCGGAGCGTTTTCTCACTCTAGACGGTCTGCGACAATCCAATAATCTGGCTCGCCGCCGGCGAGTAGCCCTCGCTTTGCATGCCGCGACACTGGCGCTGCTCATCGCCTCGTTTCTCAACGCGCCCTTGCCTTGGCGGCAGGCTGGTGAGGGTTTGGTACAGGTCGTCGCCGCAGGCGGCACTGTGAGCGCCGAAGCCGACACCTTGGTCATGGCCGGCGCGATCCCCGCTCTGCATACCGCCGCTCCACCCGACAGGTCAGGCTCCAGCGGCGCGGCTCTCGCCCTGGCCGCCGCGACCCTGCCTTGGGATCGCCCCGGCCATATCGTGGTGACGGGCGCAACGGCAACCGGCGAAGACGAGATCGCCGGCATTGCCGATACCTTTTCGCGTCGCAACATAATTGTGGACGTACAATCCCCGAGCGGGGAGAGAGACGCCATCCATGTGGCCGCTCTCGAAGCGCCCCAACCGGTGTTTTCCGGCGATACGGTCCAACTGGTCGGCGTGGTGCGGGCCAGTCAGGACATGCAAGCCAGTCTGCGTTTCGAGCGCGACGGCGAAATTCTGGTCGAGCAATCCGTGGCGCTGACACCTGGCGACAATCGGGTGGAAACGATCCTCACCGACATGGCGCAAGGCAGCGCCACCTATAAGCTGACCGTCACCAACCAGGCAGACACGATCGCCGCCAATAACAGCCTGTCGCGGGTCATCGACGCCAGAGGGGCCGGCCAGATCGCGGTCATCGCCAATGATCCCGCTCGTGGCGAGGCCTTTATCAACTGGCTCGCGAGCCAGGACATCGCCGCCACCGCCATCGAGCCCAAGCGCGTGCCATATCGGCCCAATGACTGGAAAACCTATGACGGCGCCGTGCTGGTCGATGTTCCAGCCATTGCCTTGACGACGCTGCAGCAGGAACAGCTCGAACAGGCCGTCGCCGAGCAAGGCCTGGGCCTGCTGATCCTCGGCGGGCCGAATAGTTTCGGTCCTGGCGGTTATCTCGAAACGCCGCTGGAAAATGCCTCGCCGCTATCGAGCCGCGTGCCGCGCGATGCCCCTGAGGCCACCCTTGTCTTCGTGCTCGACCGCTCCGGCAGCATGCAGCAGCCGGTTGGCAATGGCACCCGCCTCGACATCGCCAAGCAAGCAACCCTGGCGGCCATCCGTCTGCTCAATCGCAACAGCCAGATCGGCATCATTGTCTTCGACTCCGAGCCGACGACAGTGCTGCCGCTGTCGCGGATCGACAATGCCGACATCGTTACCAAGGCGCTGACCGGCGTCGATCCCGGGGGCGGCACCTCAGTCTATCCGGGCCTTGCCGCCGCCTATGAGATGCTGCGCAACGTCGACACCCCTGCGCGACATATCATCGTCATGACCGACGGCCTCAGCCAGCCGGCCGATTTCCCAAGCCTGCTCAACGAGATCCGCGGCGCCGGAATTACCGTCTCGTCAGTATCCATCGGCGAAGGCGCGGAACGCGGGCTGATCGAGCAGATCGCCCGGCTCGGTGGCGGTGCCTTCCACGCCACCGACGATTTCGCTGCCCTGCCCTCGATTCTGTCGCAGGAAGCCATGCTGTTGTCGGGCTCCCCTATCGAGGCGGGGAGAACCCAGCCGCTCTGGGCCGGTCGTAGCGAACCATTCCTGCGGGGCCTGCCGGCGACCATGCCCGCGATTGATGGCTTCGTGCTGACCACGGCCAAACCCGAAGCGGTGCTCTCCATGGTCGCCCCAGACAGCAAGGGTGAACCGATGCCGCTGCTGGCCTCCTGGCGTTTTGGAGCCGGTCAGGTTCTGGCGCTCACCACCGAGGCGGTAGGGCCCTGGTCGGCTGACTGGCAGCAGATGGAAGCCTATGCCCCGTTCTGGGCTCAGGTCGTCCGCCAGTTCCTGCCGGGGGTCGAGCGCGGCGATGTGGTGCTCGATCTGACCCGGCGCGGCGACGGCATTGTCGCCGATGTCGCGGTGCGCAAGGAAGACCTGGGCATGCCCGCGCTCAGCGTCGCCGGCCCGGACGGCATTCCCGCGCCTCTCTCCTTGAGCCGGGTTGGCCCTCAGCGCTATCGCGCCATTTTCTACCCGCCCACCGCGGACAATTATCACTTCGAAGCTACGGCCGGCGAGGTTTCGGCCAGCCGCACCCTCGCCATGGGCTATCCCTTCCATCTCGGAGAAACCGCGCCCGATCAGCCGCTGCGGCGCCTTGCCCTCCTCAGCGGGGGCCTGGTCGACATTGCCGTGCCAGAGCGCCGCGATGTTCCCGACCGCTGGATCTTGATGCCGGCCGGGTTCTGGTGGCTCGGACTCGCCCTCGCCTTGTTCATGCTGGCGCTCATCGTGCGTTATACCCGGCTCCTGGCCCCAGGCCCGAGACCCGTTGCCCCGCAATCCTATTCTCCAACTTCAGCGCGCTCCACCGAGAGCGAGCCTGTCCATATCTAGCCCAGGAAAGAGCAAGATGCCGTCATCCGCCATGACCAGTGAGCAAGTTGCCGATGCCGAGATGAACCGGCTGCTCACCGCCCTGCGCGCGGCGCAGGCCGAGATCGGCAAGGTGGTGCTGGGCCAGGAGCGCATCATCGAAGACCTGCTGATCGGTCTGATCGCCGGTGGGCACGTGCTTTTGGAAGGCCCGCCCGGCGTTGGCAAGACATTGTTGGTCCGCACCCTCGCCAGCGCCACCGGGCTCTCCTTTGCCCGCGTGCAGTTCACTCCGGACCTGATGCCGGCCGACATCACCGGCTCGATGGTGCTGGTGCCCGATGCCAATGGCCGCAACAGCCTGGAATTCCAGCGCGGTGCGATCTTCACCCAATTGCTGCTGGCCGACGAAATCAACCGCGCCACGCCCCGTACCCAATCCGCCCTGCTCGAAGCCATGCAGGAACGCACCGTCAGCGCCGCCGGCCAGACCATGGCGCTTCCGGAACCCTTCTTCGTGCTCGCCACGCAGAACCCGCTGGAAATGGATGGCACCTATATCCTGCCAGAGGCGCAGATCGACCGCTTCCTCTTGCAACTCGATGTGCCGCTGCCCACCCCTGAAACGCTGTCGGCTATTCTCGACAGCACCACGGGCACGGCAGAAACCGTGATCCAGCAGTTCCTCGCGCCAGCCGACATCATCGCCATCCAAACCCTGGTGCGCAGCGTTCCACTGGCCGATCATGTCCGGCGCGCCATCGCCAATTTCGCCATCGCGACCCACCCCGAAAGCGCCAATGCCAGTGTCGACGTCAGGCGCTATTTCCGCTTCGGGCTGAGCCCGCGTGGCGCCCAGGCGCTTGTTCTGGCAGCCAAGGCGCATGCTTTGATCAATGGCCGCTTCAATGTCAGCTTCGATGACGTCAAGGCCATGCTGCTCGCGACAACCAGGCACCGCGTCCATCTGAATTTTGAGGGCCGCGCCGATGGCGTATCGCTGGAGGCCATATTGAGCAGGCTGCTCGAAACCAGCATCAAGGGCGTGTTGTGAAACCCTCACCCACCTTGCTCGAACAACTGTCCACGGCCCGGTTCATGATGACCAAGGCCGCACCATCGGTGGGCATCGGCGAACGCCGGTCTTCGAGCAAGGGCGTCGGGCTCGAGTTTGCCGAGCATCGTCCGTACCGGGCCGGCGACGATGTACGCCACCTCGATCCGCGCGTCATGGCGCGCCTCGGCGAGTCCTATATCCGGCAATATTTCGTCGACCGGCAATTGCCGATCTACATCCTGCTCGACGGCACGCGATCCATGCTGGCGGGCCAGCCGCAGAAATTTGCCGTCGCCGCGCAGATCGCCCAGCTCGCCGCTTTTGTCGGGCTTTCGGCCGGTGATCGCGTCTGTGTCGGCGTTTCCGATGCTGCTGGTTTTCACTGGTCGCAAAAGCTCCAAGGCGGCGCACGGGCCGAAATCCTGTTCAAATGGTTCGAGGATATCGTTCCGGGCGAGCGCGGCGATTTCGGCCGCGATATCGAACGGGCGGCCCGCGATATGGGCCGGGCTGCCTATGTGGTCGTGGTCAGCGATTGGTGGGACGAACGGATGCAAAGGGCGCTCGACCTGCTCGATGGGCAGGGTCATGAAGTCATCGGCATCCAGGTGGCAGCACCCGAGGAGATCGATCCGGTCGCGCTGGGTCTTGGCAGCGTGCTGCTGGTGGATGACGAAACCGGTGACGAGGTAGAAACGGTGATCGACGAAGCGGTCCTGGCCGAGTATCGCAATACCCTGGACGCTTTCAAGGCGAGCCTGCGCCAGCGTCTGATCAGCCGAGGCGGGCGTTTTTTCTCCCTGTCCTCAACGGCCGACATTTCCAGGTTCTTTCTGCGCGATTTGCGCGCGGCCGGAGTATTGCTGTGAACCAGACCAGTTCCGCCATCGAGGTTACCGGGCTCACCAAGCGCTATGGCCGCATGACTGCTCTCGATGCCGTCAATCTCAGCGTGCCCAATAATGTGATGTTTGCCCTTCTGGGGCCAAACGGCGCCGGCAAGACCACCCTGATCCATATTCTGTGCACCATTCTGGCGGCTGACGAAGGCACCGCTTTCATCGCGGGATCCGATATACGCCGCCAGCCCCTCCAGGCCCGACGCAATATTGGTGTCGTCTTTCAGGAGCCCAGCCTGGACGACAGGCTCACGGCGTTCGAAAACCTCGATTTCCATGGCCGGGTCTATAATGTGAAGGCCGCCGATCGCCGCCAGGGGATCGACGAACTGCTGGCTCTGGTGGAACTGGAAGACTGGCGGCACGCGGTCGTTCGCACATTCTCTTCCGGTATGAAGCGGCGGCTCGAAATCGCCCGTGCCCTGCTGCACAAGCCAAAAATCCTGTTCCTCGACGAACCGACCGTGGGTCTTGACGCGCAATCGCGCGCCGGCATCTGGAGCTATCTCGACACCCTGCGCCGGCAGCGCGATCTCACCATCGTCGTGACCACCCATTACATCGAGGAAGTCGAGAACTGCGATCAGGTGGCGATCATCGACCACGGCAAGATCATCGCCGATGGCTCCCCGCTCAATCTCAAGCGGCAATTCGGCAAGGAAACGGCCCGCATCATGCCGCGCGATGAAGCGGTAGCGGCCGAGCTGACACAAAAATATGGCAGCCTGCAAAAGGCCAAGGACGGCAGCATCATCGTCGACGCCGGCGCGCCGGGCTTTGCCGACGAGTTCCTGGCCGAATTCGGCACCCGCATCCGTCAGGTCTCCTTCGACACGCCGAGCCTCGAAAGCGTTTTTCTGACGCTGACCGGGCGCGAACTGCGCGACCGCGGCGCCGACGAGCATGAAAAGCGCAATGCCGCCGCCCGGCGGGGTCGCCGCTCATGAAGATCGCCGCCTACAGGCTGATTTTTCTTGCCGGGCTCATTGCGCTGTGGTGGCTGGCCTCGACCATGGTCGAGCGCAATCTGGTCCCCTCGCCATGGGCAACGCTGCTGGCGGCCCGGCAATTGATCGCCGAAGGCCGGCTGGGCGGCGCCTTGCTCGACAGCATTTCCATCTATCTGGGCGGTTATGCCATCGCCATCCTCGTCGGCATTCCGATCGGCCTGATCATGGGCACCATGCGCACCCTGGGCAAGACGCTGGAAATTTTCGTCTATGCGCTCTCGGCCACGCCGCGCGTCGCCTTCATCCCGCTGATCATCGTCTTTCTCGGGCTTGGAGCCCAGGCGAAGATCCTCATCATCTTTCTCGGCGCCGTCATGCCGATCCTGATCAACACCTATGCCGGAGCCCAGAATGCGGATCAGGAACTGATCGAGATGGCCCGCTCCGTCGGCGCAAGGCGGCGGCGGATCTTCGGCAGCATCATCCTGCCCGGTGCCGTACCGTTCATTCTCGTCGGCCTGCGTGTCGGCGCCACGATCGGCCTGATCAACACCGTGGTGGCCGAGCTCTATACGGCGGTGAAGGGATTGGGCGGATTGCTGGCCATCTATGGCAACACCTTCCGCATGGCGGAATATTTCGTCATCGTGCTGACACTGGCAATGATCGGCGTCATCGTTACCGAAGCACTCAGATTTCTGGAAACTCGCCTGGGCCGCTGGCGCCGGAGCGATGTAGTCGTATGACCATAAAATCCATCCAAGGAGGAGCATCATGACGTCGAAGATTATCGGAGCAATTACAGCGGCTTTGCTGCTGACGGTCCTGCCGGCCCAGGCCGAGCCGTTCCGCCTGATCGTGACCGATCTGGAGACACCACTGGTGCCGAATTCGGTCATGGATCTGGCCGTGCAACAGGGCTATTTCGAGCGCGAAGGCGTGGACGTCGAACTGGTCCGCGTGCAACAGACCCCTTCGGCGCTGGCGGCGATCCAGGCAGGTGAAGGCGAGATGGCCAATATCGGCGTCGATGCCCTGCTGCTGCTGGTGACGGGTGGCGCATCGGACCTGCGCGCCGTGGTTTCGCCCAACAAATCGCTGCCGTTCCTGATCGCCTCCAAGGACGCGATCGCCACCCCCGCCGATCTGGCCGGCAAGAGCTTCGGCGTCGGCCGTCCCGGCAGTCTCGATCAGACGCTGAGCGCCCGCGTCATGGCCGCCAATGGCATCGACACCGACAGCATCGAATTCGTCGCCCTGGGGCAACCCAATGTCCGCGCTCAGGCTCTGGTGGCCGGACAGGTGGATGCCACCACGATCTCGATCGGGGTTTGGAGCTCCATTCCCGACAAGACCGGCTTGCATGTGCTGATCGATCAGGACGCCTATTATCGGGCCGCGCCCCAGGTCAGCAAGGTGAACATCGTCACCGAAAAAGTGCTCGAAGAACGCCGCGACGACGTCAAGAAGGTCGTCACCGCGCTGATCAAGGCTTCGCGGGATTATGCCGCCGATTCGACGGTCTGGGTGTCGGCCATGCAGGCAGCGCTGCCCAATGTCGAAAAGGCTACGCTCGATGAGCTGGGCACCAGTTTTGCCAAGAGCTGGAGCGTCAATGGCGGCCTGAGCAAGGACGAGCTGAATGCCACGGTTAGCGAACTCTACAAGGGCGAGGATTTCGCCTCTCTGCGTCCCGTGGCACTCGGCGAATGGGTGGATTTCTCCGTTGTCGATGAAGTTCTGGCTGAACTGGGCACCGACGACAGCATGGATCCGGCGACGCGATGATCGTTTCAAACGCCCCGCTTCAGCACGGTACGACCGGCGGCCCAGAAACGGCGCCGCACCGGATCGTGCTGGATGGGGTCTGCAAAACCTTTGGTGCCGGCGACAAAGCCGCCGGCACCGTCGCGCTCAAGGACGTGAACCTTTCGGTTCGGGACAAGTCCTTCATCTCCCTGCTCGGCCCTTCGGGTTGCGGCAAGACGACGATCCTGCGCATCGTCAACGGCCTGATCAAGCCCGATAGCGGCAAGGTGCTGATTTCCGGCGCCGAGCCCCGGCCGGGCCCAAATATGGGCTTTGTGTTCCAGTCCTTTCGCCTGATCCCGTGGTCCACCATTCGCGGCAATATCGAGTTCGCGCTGGTGGAGTCGATCAAAGACAAGGCCGAGCGGCAGGAACGCGCCGACCGCTATATCGATCTGGTGGGCCTGAGCCGCTTCGCCAATGCCTATCCGAGCGAGCTTTCGGGCGGCATGCGCCAGCGCGTGGCCCTGGCGCGGGCCCTGGCGACCGAACCCGATATCCTGCTGATGGACGAGCCCTTCGCCAGCATTGACGCGCAGACGCGCGAACTGATGCAGCTGGAATTGATGCGGCTCTGGTCGGCGCGACAATCGGTGGCGCTCTTTGTCACCCATAGCGTCGACGAGGCCATCCTTCTGGCCGACCAGGTGGTGCTGATGGGGCCGCGCCCCGGTCGCATTCTCGAGGTTATCGATGTCGGCCTCGAGCGCCCGCGCTGGAAATACGACATTCGCGCCGAAAAGCGCTTCATCGAATTGCGTGCCTATCTCTGGGACCGGATCCGCACCCTGGTGCTGACCGATCCCGAATCCGATTTTTACGGCCGGGATCTCGGGAACGGCAGCTAGAGCGCTTTCAGGAAAAGTTGCAGACTTTTCCGGTTCGAAAGCACGATAAATCAATAACCTGGAGCATTTCACCGTCTTACTTCAATGGTGAAATGCCCCGGACGACTTGGGAGGATACCCTTGGGCCTGCTTGGGGGAATTTACGCGATCTGGCTGCGCGAAGTGAAGCGTGCCCTGCGCGACCGTGGCCAGTTGATCGGTGGCGTGAGCCGGCCGCTGATGTGGGTATTGATCATGGGCATCGGCCTCAATCCCTATTTCCGGGGCGAGGTGTTTGGCGAAGTGCGCTTCGCCGTCCCCTATACCTATATCCAGTTCATCTTCCCCGCCATCGTCGTGCTCAACATCATGTACACCTCCGTGCAATCGGCCGTGTCGGTGATCTGGGACCGCGAATTCGGCTTTCTGCGTGAAGTGCTGGTCTCGCCCATGCCGCGCTGGGCGGCCCTTTTGGGCAAGATCCTGGGCGGCACCACCATTGCAGTTTTCCATGGCTGCCTGGTGCTGTTGCTCGCGCCCTTTGCCGATGTGGTGATCACCTGGGAGCGTCTGGCGATGGGTCTGGTGCTGATGTTCCTTCTCGCCTTTGGCCTCACCTCGTTCGGCGTGGTCCTCGCCTCGCGCATCCGCAGCTTCGAGGGTTTTGGCGTGTTCTCCAATGCCATCATCCTGCCGCTGTATTTCCTCTCCAGTTCGGTCTTTCCCCTCGATCCGGCACTGACCCGCGCGCAGACACTGGTGGTCTATCCCGAATGGCTGGTGACGCTGGTGGAGTGGAACCCGGTCACCTATGCCGTCGACGCCCTGCGCGGCAGCTTCATCCGGTTCAACCAGTTCGATCCCTCGATCGGCCCCATCATGTTATCCGTTATGGCCGTCGGCTTCTTCTTCTGGGCCCTGATCGACTTTCGGAAGGCCTGACCATGGCGAAAGGCAATAAGCCGGCTCCTCCAAGGCCGCGCTGGATCGGCGATATCGGCACGCTGGCGATGATCGGTGCCCTGTTCGCCGGCGTCTACCTCCTGCCGCCCGACCGCTCCTTCCGGTCGATCGAAGAGACGGGCCGTATCACCGCCTGCATGCCCACATTATACCCGCCGCTGGTCACCGGGGATCCCGCAGCGCCTGGCTTCGATGTCGAATTGCTGGGCCTGATCGCGCAAAACCTTGGCGTTCGGCTCAACGTGCTGTCCAATGCCGCGATGGCCAAGGACTTCAACCCCCGCAGTTGGCGCGTCACCCGGGCCCAGTGCCAGGTCCTCGCCGGAGGCATTGCACTGACCACGCCGGTTCTGTCCTATCTGGATTCGACCCACCCCTACCTTTCAACCGGTTGGGCGGTGGTCTCCAAGGCGCCCCTCGATAGTCTCGATGGCAAGACCATTGGCTTTTATGCCGGCCTTAGCGGGCTGGATCGCGTCGAGCTCAGCCGCAGTATCCGCTCCATGGGCTTACGGCCGAAGATCGTCGCCAGCGCCGAAGCAATGGAACAAGGGATAAAGGATGGCAGCTTCGAGGTAGGGCTCAGCGAGGCCCTGATCGCCCGGCAGATCGCCGGCGCCAACGACTGGTCGGTGGCCTGGGCGCCCGGAACGGAGGAGCGCTACCCTCTCGGTATCGGTCTTTGGAAGGGCGATTTGACGCTCAAGCGTAAATTCGTTTCAGCGCTCGAACAGTTGCAGGCCGATGGGACAATCGACGCGCTCAAGGAAAAATACGACATTGCCGACATCGAAAGCGCTGTCGGCGGCTCTGTCATATCGGAGCTCGAATAGCCCCGATCAGGTGCCGATAACGACGCGCAGGAACGGCTCGACCGCCCGGAAGAGCGCGCCGCGATCCAGGATTGCCAAACCGACCAGGATCAGCGCGATGATAGTCTTGCGCGGTTCTATGGCGGCATAGAGCCTCGGCGCCGCGGCTTGCAGCAGATATCCGCCCGTGAAGGGCGGCAGCGGGATAAGGTTGACGAGCGCAAAGACGACGCTCATCTGCGCACAGATCCGCAGCGCCAGATTGATCATATTGGAATAGGACGGCGGCAGATACGCGATGGTCAGCCCGCGCAAGTGCAGCAGGGCCACGAACAGCACCACCGGCACCATCAGGCTGACCAGCACCGCGCCAGCCAGACTGGCGCGGCCATGGCGCAGATGCGCCGGATCGATATCCAGCGGCCGGATCCAGCCGGCCATGCTCATCACGGCCGCCACGATGCCAAGCGGCGCGGCATGAACCAGCGGGTTGGGCGAGAGGCGCCCCTCAAAGCGTGGCCCCCGATCGCCGAGCGCCGTTACCAGGCCGGCGAGAACGGCACCATGGACCATTCCGACCAGCAGCAGCGCGACGATCCGCAGAAGAATGATCTGCAGCGGCAGCTCGAAACTCATTGCGGCAGGCTCGTCGGGCCGAGGTGAAATTCATCGATCATATCGGCCAGCGTCCCGTCGGCGATCAGCTCGGCAATCGCGTCGCCTAAAGTGGAATTGAGATAGGTATTGTTCGAGCGTGTGGCGAGACCGATATCGGTTCGCCGGTCCACGAAAGGCAGCGGCAGGAGATGATAGCCGGCGGCCTCCGGATCGCCATCGGTGGCAAAATACAGCGCCGGCTCCCAGATCACCGCCGCGCCGATCTCGCCGCTATCGAGCTGCTCCAGGATGCGCTGGTTGTGATAGAGGGTCGAGCGCTTCCAGCGCTGGTCCTGCGGCAGCGTGGCCAGATAGGATTGCAGGCGGTTGTCGGACACGGACATGCTGCGCGTGCCGATCCGCTGGTGCAGCGGCAACTCCCCTAGCGTCGTTACGCCAGCCTGCCGGGTGATCAGCAGATTGCCGGTGGAGAGATAAGGGCGGGTCAGCAGCAGCCAATCGGGAACCGAGCTGGCCAGCACGTAACCCATGATGACATCGCATTTTTCTGCCAGAAGGATGAACAGTGCATCCTCCAGATAGGGCAGGCGGTAATCGAGCGGGTTGGTAGGAATGCGGGGATTGGCCATGGCCACCAATTGCGGCTCCACCAACAGCACCGATCCGATGGCCTCCGCCAATGCCCGCTCGAACGGCGCCATCATCCCATCGGGATTGTAGCAAAAGGAAATGCTGTTCCCGTCCTGGCGCAGCGTATCCGTATAGAGATCGCGCGGCACGACATCGACATTAGGCTGAGCCTGCGCCGCCGCCATGCCCAGACCAGTGGCGAGAAATATCAATCGGATGAATTTTTTCACGCGCGCATGTCCTTTGAAATTACCAAAAGAAGAGCCCGGCAAAGGCGTGCTTTGCCGGGCCCCTGTTTTAAACCGTCAGACCATCACTGGGCTGCGGCGTTTCACTTGGTCACGGGCAGAGCAAACACGTAGACCGCGTTGCTGCCCGACACGACGTCAGCCGTAGTGCCCGAAGCCGGGAGGAAGGCGCTGGCATAGCCAGGGCCGCCGGCCGGGATGGCGACGAACTGACGGCCATTGACTTCGTAGCTGATCGGGTGACCGGTGGCGCGCGATGCCAGCGTGGTTTCCCAAACGACTTCACCGGTGTCCTGGTCGATGGCCTTGAACTTGCGATCGGAGCCGCCGACGAAGATCAGACCACCAGCGGTTGCGGTGACCGGAGCGTAAAGCGGGGTAACGTCGGTCCAGCTCCACAGGGTCTTGCCGGTTTCCACATTGATGGCGTCAACGCGACCGACATTGGTCACGCCTTCGGGCAGGACATAAGCAAGTTCGGTATTGTACACGTCCAGACCGGTGGGCTCCTGATCGAGCACCGAAACGTTGGCGCACATGTTGTTCAGCGGAACGAACATGACCTTGGTTTCGGGGTTGTAGGCGCTCGGCGGCCAGTCACGACCACCCAGATAGGTCGGGCACATGAAGGTCGGGGTATCGACTTCGGTCGGAATGGCAGCTTCGTTGACGGTGACCAGACCGGTCTCGTCGACGGTTTCGATCAGGTTTTCCTGAACGGTATCACGGGCGTAGATGAACTCGCCGGTCAAGGCATCGAACTGCCACATCACGCCGGTCTTGCAGGGCACGCCGGTCAGGACGCGCTTGGCGCCGGGCTCGGCCGTACCGATCGCCAGCAGGCCTTCCATGTCCGAAGCCGGATTGGAATTGATGTCGGCCGGGATCATTTCATAGGTGCATTCCTGGTCCCAGTTGTCGCGCGGCAGGACCTGATGGCGCCACACGATTTCACCGGTCTTCGGCTTGACGGCGAAGCGGGTGTTGGAGCCGAACATGGTGCCGCCAACGGTATTGCGCTGGAATTCGGCAGCCGGGCCGGCACCGGTCGAACCGTAGAACACGAGGTCGGTGACCGGATCATAGGTCATCTGACCCCAGGCGCCGGTCATCCAGCGCTGATCTTCGGTCGAGTCGCCCCAGGTGTCGTCGCCTTCTTCACCCGCCTTGGGGATGAAGGAGTTGCGCCACAATTCTTCGCCGGTCGCGGCGTCGTGGCCGGTCACATAGCAACCGAATTCGGAGAACTGGCAGGTGGAACCGGCAACGACCACGCCATCGGCGACGATCGGACCGGTGGTGTTGGAGATCAGGTCGGCGCCGCCGCCACGATCGCTTTCCCACGAGACCTGGCCGGTCTTGGCGTCGAGGGCAACGATGAAGTTGTCCCAGGTCACCATGTAGATCATGTCTTCGTAGAGCGCGATGCCGCGCTTGTTCTCGCCCAGCGAGTTCAGGGTCTCGCGGTCCGGGAGCTGGCGGCGATATTCCCAGATCATCTGGCCGGTGGCGGCATCGATCGCCTGCACCACGTCACCCGGCGAGGCAATGAACATCACGTCGCCGAACTTGATCGGCGCGGACTGCAGATTGCCGGGCTCCAGCGCGCGGGCCCAGACCAGCGTCAGCTGGTGCACGTTGTCCCGATTGACCTGGTCGAGCGGGCTATAGCGATAGTTCATGACACTGCGGCCATAGGACGGCCAGTCACCCGCATCCGGATTTGCCAGGATTTCGTCGGTTACCATCGGCATGGCATTGATGTCGGCCTGTGCATGCACAGCCGTATTCAAACCAAGCACCGCAACCGATGCCAGCAGCACTGAAAGTGTCGTTCTCATTCTCTTCCCTCAGAAACAGGACGTCCAGCTCATTCCAGACGTCATTCTTGCTTGGTAGGCGGTTCAAAATTACTTTCGCGGTTTGCGCACAATATAAACGTTGCTTAACTGATCCTCATTCCAAACCAACTTGCTTTCACCAGGCTCTGCGCCGTGCATTTCCATGATGTAGGCAACGATATTCACGTAGTCCTGCTCATTGCCGATCCTGCCGGCATTGCCCGGAGGCATATTGCCATGCGCAAAGAGATAGAAATCGAGCAGCGAGGTGTCTTCCCAAACCTTATTGAGGTTTGCGCCGGTTACGCCGGGACCGCCGGGCGAGCCGCGGCCGGTCTTGCCATGGCAACCCTGGCAATATCTCGTGTAAAGCGCGCCACCTGCGACCGCCTGTTCAGCGGTGAAGACACCATCCCAGATGGTCCGTTCAGACGTATCAATATCGTCGGAAGAAACCTGCTCGGTCGCCTCAACCTCAGGCAAATCGCCGAGATCGGGGGGCTTGGCGGCGCCACCTGCGTGCTGCGCAGAGACAGGGAGTGCAATGGCAAGGAAGCCGACAACCGTCGCCATGCCAAGAACAAATTTATTCAAATCCATAACCTCCAAAGGCAATTTCTACTGCGAAAGACCACCGGTCAGATCGCGTTTTGTCGCCCGTGTATACCAAACTAGAACCGTGCGACGTGGTGCCGCAAGGCCCAATTGCGGCTTTTTGGGAATTTATCTGGCCCGGCTAATACTTTAGCATTAGCCCAAAGCCTTGACAGGCGGCGTTCAGGAGGATTCGGCGCACCGATATCCTCCTCCACGCCAATTTTTTCACCCCAAAAATCTCGGGCTCGGTGTTTCCGCCATCACCGACCATCTGACCCAGAGGGTAGAAAATCGGACAAAGCAAAGGCCTTGATAACTGACTGGTCAGTCAGCTACACTTGACCCATGAGCGTTGCCGATAAAAAATTCCGCCGGCGGGCCGAGGCGCGGCCCGATGAAATGCTGGACGCGGCCCTCGCCGTGTTTTCGGAGAAAGGCTTTGCTGCCACCAAAGTGGAGGAGGTGGCGCAGCGGGCGGGGGTGTCGAAAGGCACGATCTATCTCTATTTTCCCTCCAAGGACGCGCTGATGGAGGGCATCGTGCGCCGGACGGTAGCACCAATTGCCGAACATGCCCTGCCCGATATGAACAAGTTCGAGGGCGATCCGCGCGTGCCCATCGTCATGTTGGTCGGAACGCTGTGCACGCTCCTCTCCGATCCCAACAGCATGGCGGTGCCGCGCCTCGTCCTGCGCGAGATCATGAATTTTCCCGCCATTGCCGAACTTTATCGGCGCGAGGTTCTGGCGAAGGCCATTCCCGCCCTGACCGCGCTCGTGGCGCGCGGCGTGGCCTCGGGCCATTTGCGTCCGGTCGATCCGGAGATGACGGTGCGCTCCATCATCGGCCCCATTGTCGCCCATATCGCGCTCAGCGAGGTCTTCGAGATTAGACCTGGGGAGGGATTGGCGCTCGACAAGATGGCCGAAAACCACCTCGACATTCTTTTTTACGGCATTTCGGCACGCCGCAAGGAGGAGCAGTCATGAGCGATTTCTGGGGCTGGCTCATGGCCATGGTGATGGCGGTCTTTTCGCCTGCTGCCCCGCCAGTCGGCTATACTGGCTATATCGAGGCCAATTATGTCCATGTAGCCTCGGTCAGCCCCGGGCGGATCACCCGGATCGTCGCGGCCGAAGGACAGGTGGTGGAGACGGGCGACCTCCTCGTCGTTCTCGATGCCAGTCAACAGACCGCTCTGCTGCTCGCCGCCGAGGCGCGGGTGGCGGCTGCCCGGGCGACGCTGGAAAATCTCGCCACTGGCAGCCGCAGTGAGGAGCTCGACGTGATCCGCGCGTCGCTGGGCAAGGCGGAGGCCGACCTGACGCTGGCACGCACCAATCTCGCGCGCAGCGAACAGTTGGAAAAGGCCGGGACGGTATCAGCAGCCAAGGTCGAACTCGACCGCAATGCGGTCGCTACCGCCGAGGCACAGGTGAACCAGCTCAGGGCCCAATTGACGGTGGCCGAATTGCCGGCGCGCTCGGCGCAGCAGGTGGCGGCCGAGGCCAATCTTGCCGCCGCCGAGGCCGATGCCCAACGCGCCCGGCTCGATCTGGATGAGAGACAGGTTCACGCCCCCATCGCGGGCGTGATCGAGCGGTTCTATTATTCCGCCGGAGAAGTGGCCGCAATCGGCACCCCCCTCGCCTCCATTCTGCCTGCCCAGGCACTCGAAGCACGTTTTTTCGTGCCGGAAGCGGCGCGGTCGAGCCTGGCCATGGGCCAGAGCGTGACCGTGACCTGCGATGGCTGCGCCGATCTCGCCGCAACCGTCACCCATATTGCCAGCGAACCCCAGACCACTCCTCCAGTCATCTATTCGAGCGAGGAGCGCAGCCGTCTCGTCTATCTCGTCGAGGCGCGGATCGAGGGCGCCACCACCGTGCAGCCGGGCCAGCCGGTCACCGTGCTGCCATGACCGAGCAGCCGGTCATCGAGGTCAAGGGGCTGACCAAACGCTTCGGTGACCGTACCGTGGTCGATCATTTCGATATCGTCGTGCCCAAGGGGGCCATCTATGGCTTTCTCGGCCCCAATGGCTCAGGCAAGACCACGACCATCCGCATGCTCTGCGGTCTTTTGCTCCCCGATGCGGGCGAGGGGCGGTGTCTCGGCTTCGATGTGCGGCGCGAGTCGGGCCGCATCAAGGCCGAAGTGGGCTATATGACGCAGAAATTCAGCCTCTACGAAGATCTGACGATCCGCGAAAACCTCGATTTCGTGGCCCGCATGTATCGGGTCAAGGAGCGGCGCAAACGGGTCGATGAGGCGCTCGAAGGGCTTGGCCTTGCCGACCGCGCCGGACAATTGGCCGGCACCTTGTCGGGGGGCTGGAAGCAGCGTTTGGCGCTGGCCGCCTGTCTTATTCACGATCCAAAACTGCTGCTTCTCGACGAGCCCACGGCCGGCGTCGATCCCAAGGCGCGGCGGGATTTCTGGGACGAGATCCGACGGCTCTCCAAGGCCGGCGTCACGGTTCTGGTTTCGACCCATTATATGGACGAAGCCATTCAGTGCGATTTCATCACCTATATCGCCTATGGCCACAAACTGATCGATGGGCGGGCGAGCGAAATCCCCGCCATGGTCGGGCTCACCACCTGGCGAGCCGAAGGGCCCAATCTCGTCGCGATCGAGGAGCAATTGCACGGCAAGCCCGGTGTCGCGCAGGTGGCGCGCTTCGGGTCGGGCCTTCATGTCTCGGGCACCGATGCCTTATCGCTCGCAGCGACCGTCGCTGAGTTCCAGGCACAAGCAGGACAGGTCTGGACCCGGGTGCCTGCCGGGCTCGAGGAAGCCTTTATCTATCTGATGGCGGGGGCGCAGGATAATTTCTCGCGCGACGTGGCATGAGCTGGGGGTTTTCATGGAGCCGGTTCCTTGCTGTTTTGTTCAAGGAATTCATCCAGATGCGGCGCGACCGCGTCACCTTCGGGATGATGATCGGCCTCCCCATCGTCCAGCTTCTGCTATTCGGCTTTGCCATCAATACCGATCCGCGTCATTTGCCGACGCTGGTGGAGGTTAATGATGACGGGCCGCTGACGCGATCCCTCCTCGCCGGCATGGATATGTCGGGCTATTTCGATTTTGTCGGCGAAGTGCGCGGGCCCGAAGCGGGCGAAGAAGCCCTGCGACGAGGCGAAGCCAATTTCCTCGTGGTTATTCCCGAACATTTCGAGCGTAATGTCGTGCGTGGCCTCCGCCCGACACTGCTCATTGCCGCCGATGCCTCCGACCCTTCCGCGATCAGCGGTGCGGCTGCGGCGATGAGCGGTATCGTCAATGGTGCCATCGCCCAGACACTGACCGGGCCGCTGGCCCCGGCCGCCAGCGCCCCGCCGCCCTTCGAGGTCGTTATTCACCGGCACTATAATCCGGAAGGCCGGACCTCGACCAATATCGTGCCGGGTCTGCTCGCCATTATCCTTTCAATGACCATGGTGATGATCACCGCCGTCGCCATCGTCAAGGAGCGCGAGCGCGGCACCATGGAAATGCTGATTTCAACGCCAGTGACCCCACTCGAGGTCATGCTGGGCAAGATCCTGCCCTATATTTTCGTCGGCTATGTGCAGACGGCGGTTTTCCTTCTCGCCGCCTTCGCGCTTTTCGCCGTGCCCTTTACCGGCACCTGGCAAGCCTTCTTCTTCGGCTTCAATCTCTTCGTCCTCGGCAATCTGGCGCTGGGCTTCCTGATCTCCACCGTGGCGAAAAATCAGATGCAGGCCATGCAGCTGAGCTTTTTCACCATCCTGCCCTCCATCCTGCTGTCGGGTTTCATGTTTCCTTTTGCCGGCATGCCCGGCTGGGCCCAGGCCATCGGCACCGCCGTCCCGGCCACCCATTTCATCCGGCTGATCCGCAAGGTCATGCTCAAGGGCGCCGGCACGCTCGACATCGTGACGGAATTGACCGGGCTTGGCATCATCGTCCTCGTCATCACCATCGCCGCCATGCTGCGCTACCGGCAAAGGCTGGACTGAGTCTCGGCGCGTTCTATATCCTTGGTCAATGGCTCGATCCCCGACAACCCTGTCCGACCTTTTGGCCGAAATCCGCGCCTGCCGGCTTTGCGCCGCCGAACTGCCGCACGAACCGCGCCCGGTCGTGCAGGCCGGCCTCGGCGCGCGGGTGCTGATCATCGGTCAGGCGCCCGGGCGCAAGGTGCATGAAAGCGGCATTCCCTGGAATGATGCCAGCGGGGAAAGATTGCGCGACTGGATGGGCCTACCCCCTCCTCTTTTCTACGACCCCGAGACCGTGGCCATCATGCCGATGGGTTTTTGCTATCCGGGCGCCAGCAAAAGCGGCGGCGGAGACGCCCCGCCCCTGCGCCGCTGCGCGCCGACCTGGCATGAAAGACTGCGCGCGGCGCTGCCCAATATTGAACTGACCTTGCTGGTCGGCAGCTATGCGCTTGCCTACTACAGCCCCGGACGCTCGATGACCGAGACAGTCAGGGCCTTCGAGGCAGGCAGCGCCATCCTGCCTCTGCCCCATCCAAGCTGGCGCGTCGCCATCTGGATGAAGAACAATCCCTGGTTCGAAGCCGACCTCCTGCCGATCCTGCGGCAAAGGGTGGCCGGGCTTCTCGGCTCCTAGCCCTCTGAGGACGGATAGGTCACGAGGCCATCCTTGGCCACCATCGCACCGGGCGTCATTTCGGCCTCGACGCTTCCCTTGTCCATGATGTGGCGAACCTTAAGACCGCGCGCCAGAAGATGATCGGCGATGATCCGACGATGGCAGCGCCACCAGGTCGCTTCAGAACACATCAGCGCCACAACCTCAGCCTCAACACGCAACACCAACGCCGCGAGTGCCGCTTGAAAGGGAGCGGAGAGGGCATAATCGGCATAATTGTGAAAGCTGCGATTTTCCCAAAAGCCATTGACCGGGGCTGCGAGGGCGTCCTCCTTGCCGCGCCGCCCGCCAAGCGCGGGCCAGTGTTCGTAGCCAATGGCATAGGGAACGAGACGCCCCGGCAGCGTCTCGATATTGAATTGCGGATTACCGCGAGAGCGCGGAAACCGCCGCACATCGATAAGGCAATCAATCCTCGCCCCGCGCAGCATTTCGGCGAACTCTTCTACTGTTCGGCTCGAATGGCCGATGGTGAAAACCAGCCCCGTGTCTTCTCTCATATTTTGTGCAGCGCCGGCCCCTTGTGGGCAGCGACGTGGTCGGTTTTGTCGCTCTTGATTTCATATTGCGGCTCGCTCTTAGAGGCGTGCCGATGGTGTCCCTTATAGGTGAAATCCTCACTATGGACCTTGGTGATCCTACCCGTGACCCACCCCGCTTCCGAGTTCCAGCGCACGTGATCACCAATTGCAAACCTGGTCATGCTTGCCTCCTTTCGCCTAAAACGCCTGGTGTCCTCCAGCCGTTCCGTCTGGCCGCTGGCGAGCACGCGAGAGCCAGGGGCGTGCCCCTACCCTCTCTGGACCACCATCGAACGTCACGAAGAAGCGTGTTGCGGAACGGGAAGTGATGTGTCAATTTATCAATTGCATACGAATGCAAGAATATATATGCATACGTATGCAAATGGCAGGGACGCCCAGGGAGCGCGGCAAATTGATTGCCGCCGCAACGATGCGAGGGTGCGACAGCGCCCGAAGTGAGGAGAACAAAATGAAGCCAATTCTTATGCTGGCCGTATCGACGGTTGCCTTGGCAATGGGAGCTGGGGCCGCTTACGCCGATTGCGGCATCGAGGCCGGTTCCGTGCGCATACTGAGCAACGATTTCGCGGCTCTGCGCGCCATCAACGCCGCCGCCCAGGAATGCGCCAGTGGCACCGTGACCGTCACCGCCAATGCCACTGCCGAACACAAGAACCTCCAGGTTCCGGCGCTGAGCATCAACCCGGCGGAATATAGCGTCGCCGTCGTTGCCAATAATTCCATCGTGCCCTTGCTCAACGACGACCTTATCCGTCCGCTCGATGACCTGATCGCCCAATATGGCCAGGCGCTGCTGCCCAGCCAGCTGGTCAAGATCGACGGCAAGACCATGGCGATCGCCTTCATGGGCAATGGCCAGCACCTGTTTTACCGCAAGGATATTCTCGAAAAAGCCGGAGTCGAGCCACCCAAGAGCTATGACGACATCCTGGCGGCCGCCCAGAAGATCAAGGATGCCGGCCTGATGGAGCATCCGCTCGGTGCCTCGGTCAAGCCGGGCTGGGATCTCGCCGCCGAATTCGTCAACCACTATCTGGGCACTGGCGCTGAATTCTTTGCGCCGGGCAGCGCCGAACTCGCCATCGACAACGACCAGGGCCGCAAGGCTCTCGAGGTCATGCGCGCCATGACCGCCTATATGGACCCCGATTACCTCACCTTCGACGCCAATGAACTGGCCAAGGAATATGAGGCGGGCAATATCGCCCTCATGGTGGAATGGGGTTCGCTCGGCGGCTCCATCCTCGATGCTGACGGCGCAGCCGAAGGCGTCGCCGAAAACACTGTACTCACTGCCGCCCCGACCATCGCCGGCGGCACCATTCCCGCCGCCGCCTTGTGGTGGGATGGTTTTACCATCGCCAAGAACATTTCCGACCAGGACGCCGCGGCCTCCTTTCAGGCGATGATCCACGGCATCAGCCCGCAGATGATGAAAGCCAATGAGCAGACCGCGACCTGGCTCATCGAAGGCTATCAGCCCGGTCCGGCGGCAGTCGGCGTAGTCGCCAATGCCAATGGCGGGGCGCGCCCCTATCCCATGCAGCCCTATATGGGCCTGCTTCATACCGCGCTCTCGGCGGAACTGGCCGAATTCATCGCCGGCTCGGAAGACGCCGAACAGGCTCTGGCCGACGTCAAGGCGGCCTACGACACCGCCGCGCGCGATGCCGGCTTCCTCAAATAAGCTTCTGCCTTGAAACAAGCCTTCCCTCCCCGCAAGCGGGGAGGGACAACCGGATGCGCCATAGGCCTCACGAGGCGGCGCCGGCAATCATGCATTTGCTTTGCGCTTGGCAACAAGCGGCCGCATGCTAACCCAGAGAAGCGACGCGTTTGAGGAGGCAGGCATGCCGAATAAGACCTTCTTTGCTTTCATTCTGCCATCGCTGATCGCCATGGTGCTGTTCATCGCCCTGCCGATCGTCTCGGTGGTGGTGCAGTCCCTCTATGTCGCCCATGAGCGGGTCATGGTGGAGGTCGAGAACTGCCAGCCT
Source organism: Devosia sp. (assembly GCA_026126125.1). Classification (GTDB taxonomy): domain Bacteria; phylum Pseudomonadota; class Alphaproteobacteria; order Rhizobiales; family Devosiaceae; genus Devosia. Next base: position 16,939 of record JAHCJW010000001.1, on the reverse strand, counting down.
TTCGGCGGCTGTACCAAGGAATTGCGCGTCGACACGGCAGCCACCACCCAATTGCAGCGCGAGCAGCCCCTTGGCCGCTTCAATGGCCTGGGCACCTATTTCAATCGCGCGCATCTGGCCACCAATGAACTCGGCGCCATCCTGTCGAGCGAGCGCGGCTTTGGCGAAAAGGTTGCGCTGATCTTCAACCTGCCCTTCTACAAGGCGCTGATTTTTACCCTTGTCTATTGTTTCGTGGTGACCCCGCTCGCCATGGTGCTGGGCTTTGCCATTGCCCTGGCGGTCAATGCTCTGCCCAAAGTCACCAAGGGGCCGATCATTTTCTTCTCGCTGCTGCCAATGATCATCACGCCCCTTGTCGGCTCGCTGATCCTCTATTGGATGTTGAGCCCCAACGGCATTCTCGGCGCCACCATCCAGCATATTTTCAACGACCCGACCCTGTCCCTGCGCGCTTCGCCCCCGCTGACTTGGATCGCGCTCCTCGTTTACGGCGTCTGGACCAATGCCCCGTTTTCCTTCGTGGTCTTTTATGCCGGCCTTCAGACCGTGCCGGGCGATACGCTGGAATCGGCGATGATCGACGGCGCCTCGCGCTGGGAACGTATTCGCTACGTCATCATCCCCCATCTCGCCCCGCTCGCCACCTTCGTCGCCCTGGTGCAGCTGATGGACAATTTCCGCGTCTTCGAGCCCATTGTCGGCTTCTCCGCCGATGCCAATGCCACCTCGCTAAGCTGGCTGATCTACAATGATCTCTCTGGCGACGCCCAGCAATTCGGCTCGGCCGGCGCCACCTCGGTCCTGACCATTATCGGAGTGGTCATTCTCCTCTTGCCGGTGCTGATCCGCACCTGGCGCGAATTCAAGCACAAGGCGGTGTGATGATGTCGGAACCCCTGACCCATAAGCGCCCCATCGCGCTCTCGCTGATCATCTATGCCTTCATCATTCTCTGGATGATTCTCGCCGCCATGCCTTTCTTCTGGACGGTCTGGGGATCGTTCAAGGTCGAGGCGGATTTCTTCTCCCGCGACAGCTGGTGGAACGCGATTTTCGGCACCAATACCATTCGCCAGACCGGCGAAGCCTTTACCGGCGCGGGCTATTATGGCGCCTGGGTGCTGCGCGATTTCTGGCGCGCCGCCGGCAATACGATCATCGTCACGCTCTGCGTCACCATCATTTCCCTCACCCTCGGCACCCTGGGCGGCTATGCCCTGGCGCGCTCGGGCCGCAATTATGCCTTCTGGATCCTCATCGCGGCACTGGTGTTCCGCGCCATGCCCCATATCACCCTGGTTTCAGGCTATCTGCTGCCCTTCTTCCAGCTCAATATCTGGGGCGTGCTACCGACCTCGATCATCGTCCTGGTGGCCATCAACCAGCCCTTCACGCTCTGGATGCTGCACTCTTTCTTCCTCTCGATCCCCAAGGATCTCGACGAAAGCGCCATGGTCGACGGCTGCACGCGCTTCCAGGCGTTCCGCATGGTCATCATTCCGGTCATGTGGCCGGGGGTGGTGACGACGGGCCTGTTCAGCTTCCTGCTCGGCTATAACGACTTTGCCGTTACGGCCATGCTGCTCAGCGCCGAAAACCAGACCATGGTGCCGAAAATCTCGAGTTTCCTGGGCTCTATCCAGGAAACCGGCAATGTCATGTATGCCGTGGCCGCCGTGGTTTCGGCCACTGTGCCGCTCTTTATTCTCGTTCTCTTCTTCCAACGCCAGATCGTCAGCGGCCTGACCGCCGGCGCCGTCAAGGGGTAGTCATCCATGGCCCAGATCCGTCTCAAGAACGTTTCCAAGCGCTGGAGCAATTTCGTCGGCGTCGACAATTTCAGTCTCGACATCGCCGACCAGGAATTTTTGGTCCTGCTCGGCCCCTCGGGCTGCGGCAAGACCACGACCATGCGCATGATCGCCGGACTGGAGGAAATCACCGAAGGCGAAATCTGGATCGGGGATCGGCTGGTCAACAAGCTCGAACCCAAGGATCGCGATATTTCCATGGTGTTCCAGAGCTATGGCCTTTATCCGAACATGACCGTCTACGAGAATATCCGCTTTCCCCTCAAAGTACGAAAAATCCCGCAGGATCAACATCATGAGCGGGTGATGAAGGCAGCGCGCATGGTCGAGCTCGAGCCTTTCCTCGAGCGCCGCCCGGCGGCCTTGTCCGGCGGCCAGCGCCAGCGCGTGGCCCTGGCCCGTGCCATCGTGCGCGAGCCCAACGCCTTCCTCATGGATGAGCCGCTGTCCAATCTCGACGCCAAGCTGCGCGTCTCGACCCGGGCGCAGATCAAGAACCTGCATCATACGCTGAAAACCACCACCATCTATGTGACCCATGACCAGATCGAGGCCATGACCTTGGCCGATCGGGTGGTGGTGATGAACAAGGGCGTCGTGCAGCAGGTTGGCACGCCCATGGAAATCTATGATCGCCCGGCCAATACGTTCGTCGCCAGTTTCATCGGCTCGCCGGCCATGAACCTGATCCAGGGCGAGCTCGAAAACGGCGTGTTCTCTGGCGACGGCATCCGCGTCGAAGGTCTGACACCAGCCGCTAAAGGCCCGGTAACATTGGGCTTTCGCGCCGAGGACGCGACTCTTGCCGAAACTGGAGGACAGATCGAGGCTCCGATCTACACCGTGGAGCTTCTCGGCGAAGCCACCATGCTGTCCCTGCGCGTCGGCGGGGAACTGATCTCCATCAAGGTCGGCAAGGACTATCGGGCCGAAATCGGCGAGGTGGCGCGTATCGCCATTCCTGCCGCCGCCTGCCACCTCTTCGATCACACAACCGGCGCCCGGATCGGCGGGGGCCTGTGATGGCGGAAGACGGGTTCGAGGGGCGCTTCGAGGCGGCGCTGAAAGAGGCCGGCCTCGCATTGTCGCAGACGGAAAAGGCCAGTCTTTTCAAACTCGTCGGCTGGATGCACGATGGCCTCTCCACCCTGCCGGCTGGAGAGGGAGAACCCGATCCGGGCCTGCCGGATCTGTCGATTATTGAACTGGGCGCCCGGTTGCGCTCTGGCCGGCTGACGGCGAAAGAACTGACGGCGGCGACGCTGGCCCGGATTGCCCGGCGCGACCCGGCTTTTTTGTCGTTTTATCAGGTGCTGTCGGAAAGCGCCTTGGCGGCGGCGGCGCGGGCGGACGAGGAATTGGCGAGTGGCGTGGATCGCGGGCCGCTCCATGGTATTCCTATTGCAATCAAGGACTTGATCGACGTCGCCGGTGTGCCGACCACGGCCAATGCACCGGGTCGCGCCAAGGCCGTGGCGGCACGGGATGCATTGGTGGTCGAGCGGCTGCGGATGGCCGGAGCCATCATCATCGGCAAGCTGGCCACCTATGAATGGGCGACGGTCGGTCCCGACAAGAACGGCCTGTTTCCGCCGGCCAAAAACCCTTGGAATCTCAATCATATAACCGGTGGCTCCTCCTCCGGCTGCGCGGCGGCGGTAGCGGGAGGGCTGGTGCGAAGCGCGGTCGGCACCGATACGGGCGGCTCGGTGCGCGGGCCGAGCTTTTATTGCGGCACAGTCGGTCTCAAACCCACTTTCGGGACGGTGCCCACCGATGGCGTTCTGGCGCTGGCGCCCAGCCTCGACCATGTCGGCCCGATCAGCGCCAGCGTCGCGGAAGCCGCGTTGACATTCGATGCGCTGGCGGGGCGAGTTGGGCAACAGACTGTTAGCATCCGGCGCGACGAACCGCTCACCGGGTTACGACTTGGTTATGCGCGGGACTGGTTCGTGCGCGACCCCCAGGCCATGCCCGAAGTGATCGCGGCGATGGACGCCGCCGTGTCGGTTCTCTCGGGGCTCGGCATGACGGTTTCGGAAATCGACATGCCCGATTACCCCCGCATCGAAGTGGCGGTGGCCGCCATCCTCCACGCGGAAAGTTTCCGCCTCCATGCCGAGGCGCTGCGCCGGACCCCCGAGGCCTATGGGCGGCGCACTTTCCTCAGCCTCGCGGGCGGCCTGACCATCTCCGAGACGGAGCTGGACGCCGCGCGGGCGGAGGGTCGCCGCTTCCGCGCCGCCATCGATGCGCTGCTCGATCGCCATGACGTCATCGTGACGGTGGGCGCGCTGACCACGGCGCTGCCGGCCGCCCCATTTGAAAAGGAAGCGGTGTGGACGCCGATGCGGACCATCGGCTTCAATGTTTCGGGTCATCCGGTCCTCGCCCTGCCGGTCGGCTTTCATGACGGCTTGCCCATCGGCATGCAGATCATCGGCCGTCACGACGATGAAGCCCGGATCGTCCAGGTCGGCCATGCTTTCGAGCTGGCCACCGATTTCAGCCTGCAACGCCCCCCCATACCCGCTTGAGCCGGAAAAAAGTCGCAGGCTTGATCTTGCATTTTTGCATACGTATGCAGTAGCATTCAGTTCGTAGAGAAGGGAACCTCCCATGCCAGTCTGGTTGAAGCGCGGTAAGGATGTCGAGGAGCGGGCGGAGGCCGATCGTCAGGTCCGCGCCACCGTCGAGGCCATTCTGGGCGATATCGAAAAGCGCGGCGACGCCGCAGTGCGCGAATTGTCGGTAAAGTTCGACAAATGGGACCGCGCGGATTTTCGCCTCAGCCAGAGCGAGATCGACCAATGCCTCGCCCAGCTGAGCGAACAGGACCTGCGCGATATTGAATTCGCCCAGACCCAGGTGCGCAATTTTGCACAAAAGCAAAAGGACACCATGCTCGACCTCGAAGTCGAGACGCTGCCGGGCGTGACCCTGGGCCATAAACATGTGCCGATCAACACCGTGGGCTGCTACGTGCCGGGCGGCAAATATCCGCTGCTCGCCTCGGCCCATATGTCGGTGCTGACCGCCAAGGTGGCGGGCTGTCCGCGCGTCATCACTTGCGCGCCGCCCTTCAACGGCAAGCCCGCCCCGGCCATCGTCGCCGCGCAAGCCATGGCCGGCGCCGACGAAATCTATGTGCTCGGCGGCATCCAGGCCATCGGCGCCATGGCCATCGGCACCGAAACGATCGAGCCGGTGGATATGCTGGTCGGCCCCGGCAATGCCTTTGTCGCCGAAGCCAAGCGCCAGCTTTATGGGCGTGTCGGTATCGACCTTTTCGCCGGTCCGACCGAAACCCTGGTCATTGCCGATGAGACCGTCGACGGCGAACTGTGCGCCACCGATCTTCTCGGCCAGGCCGAACATGGTCCGACGAGCCCCGCGATCCTGCTCACCAATTCGGAAAAGCTGGCGCGCGATACGATGGCCGAGATCGAGCGCCTGCTCACCATTCTGCCGACGGCTGACATCGCCAAAAAGTCCTGGGCCGAGTTCGGCGAGGTGATCGTCTGCGACAGTTACGAGGAAATGCTGGCCGAGGCCGACCGCATCGCCTCGGAACATGTGCAGGTGATGACCGACCGGGACATGTGGTTCCGCGACAACCTTTCCAATTATGGCGCGCTGTTCCTCGGGCCGCGCACCAATGTCGCCTATGGCGACAAGGTGATCGGCACCAATCACACCCTCCCCACGATGAAGGCGGCGCGCTATACCGGCGGCCTCTGGGTGGGGAAATTCATGAAGACCTGCACATGGCAAACCGTGACGAGCGATGAGGCCTCGGCCATGATCGGCGAATATGGTTCGCGCCTGTCGATGCTCGAAGGCTTTGTCGGCCACGCCGAACAGGCCAATATCCGGGTGCGCCGCTATGGCGGACGCAACGTGCCCTATGGCACGGCGGCCGCGCCGCGCAAGGCGGCCGAATAGATGCAACTGCCTCGCACGCCGACCTTTCGCCTCGAGGGCAAGCGGGCCCTGGTCACCGGAGGAACCCGCGGCATCGGTCTGGGCGCGTCCGTGGCCCTGGCCGAGGCCGGCGCCCAGGTGACGCTGGCGGCGCGCACGGCAGAAGATGTCGAGCGCGTGGTCAATGCCATGGCCGATGCCGGCCTCGCCGCCGAGGGCGTTGCCATCGACATCACCGATTTCGACGCCGTTCGCGCCTTTGTCGCGGACAGCGCACCCTTCCATGTGCTGGTCAATTCGGCCGGCACGGCGCGCCATACCCCGCTTGCCGGCATCACCGCACCCGACTATCAGGCGGTGATGCAGCTCAACCTCGCCGCCACTCTGTTCGTGTCGCAGGCGGTGGTCGGCAGGTTGCAATCGGTGGGAGAGAGCGGTTCGATCATCAATGTCTCCTCCCAGATGGGCCATGTCGGCGGGCCCAGCCGCGCCGTCTATGCCGCCAGCAAACATGCTGTTGAAGGCTTGACGAAAGCCATGGCCATCGAGCTCGGCGCCAGCAATATTCGGGTGAATACGGTCTGCCCGACCTTTATCGAAACCGAGTTGACGGCCCGGAACCTGGAAGATCCCGATTTCCGTTCCTGGGTTCTGTCCAAGATCAAATTGGGACGCTTGGGCCGGGTGGAAGACATAATGGGGCCCATTGTTTTTCTGGCCTCGGACGCCGCCGCGCTGATTACCGGCACGGCGCTCTTGGTGGATGGTGGATGGACAGCGGAGTAAAAAAGCCCGGCGTGACGTCTTCCCAGGTGGCGCGCCGCGCGGGCGTGTCGCAATCCGCCGTGTCACGCACCTTCACCCCCGGCGCCTCCATCGCCCCAAAGACCCGCGCCAAGGTTCTGGCCGCCGCCAAGGAACTTGGCTATCGCCCCAATGCCATCGCCCGCTCGCTGATCACCAACCGCTCGCGCATCATCGCGGTGGTGATGGCGTATCTGGAAAACCTGTTTTACCCCGACGTGCTCGAGGAATTGGGGCGGCTGCTGGTCAAGGAGAATTACCGGCTCCTGCTTTTTACCGGCTTTATCGACCGCAACAGCGACCCGGTTTTCGACCAACTGATGCAATATCGCGTCGATGGTATCGTTCTGGCCTCCACCTCGCTCTCTTCCGAACTCTCCGAGGAATGCGCGGCGGCCGGCATTCCGGTGGTGCTGTTTAACCGCACGACCGAGCGCGACGCCGTTTCCAGCGTCACCACACGCAACCGCGAAGGCGGCCGCCGCATCGGCGAATTTCTCCTTGCCGGCGGGCACAAGAGTTTCGGCTATATTTCGGGCCTGGAAAGCTCCTCCACCAATCGCGACCGCTTCGCCGGCTATCGCGAGGCCCTGGCCGAGGCGGGATATGACGACATCATCGTCGAAGTGGGCAATTATGACCGCGCCGAGGCCGAGGCAGCGGCTCGCAAGATCTTCGCGCGGCCCGACCGCCCCGAGGCGCTGTTCGTTGCCAACGACCACATGGCCGTGGCGGTGATGGATGTGGCGCGCTACGAATTCGGCCTTGCGATCCCCCAGGATATTTCCATCGTCGGCTATGACGATGTGGGGCCGGCCCGCTGGACCTCTTATGGCATTACCAGCATGACCCAGCCGATCAAGCGCATGGTGGAAGCTACGGTGAGCATCCTGATGGAACAGATTTCGAGCGGCGAAATCGAGGCCGAACACCGCATTCTCAATGGCGAACTGGTCGTGCGCACCTCGGCCCGCCTGCCCAAGACCGGCATCGTCGAAGTCGACGGCCGGCGCCTCTACAAACCGAGCAAGAGCTGACGCCATGACGGGCGCGACACGCTGTTGCCCTCTTTGCGATCCATATTGCATACGAATGCAAAAATGCTATCCTGTTATTGGAAAGGGGATGTCATCATGACCCAGAGCAAGACTTGGACCCAGGCCGAAATGGAAAAGCGCCTCGTGCGCTATGCCGACCTCAAGGGCCTGCGCAATGCCTTCATCGACGCGCGCACGCCCGGCTCGGACCGCAAGGAAAATTTCACCATTATCGGGCCGGGCGTTTCCGAAAACCCGGCGCAGGTCGTCCATATCCCCGAGGCGCATGGCTTCAATGTCGGGGCGGCCCGCCAGCCTTTCGGCTGCACCAATTCCCAGCACAGCCATCTGACCGCCGAAACCTTCATCGTCCACACCGGCAAGTGGCGCTTCGTCTTCGGGCCGGACAAGAGCGATGGCTATATCGATGCCGGTCCGGGGGATGTGGCGACCGTGCCCACCCATATGTTCCGCGGCTTTGAAAAGCTCGACGAGGGCACCGGCTTTCTCTTCGTCGTGCTCGGCCACGACGATCCGGGCAAGGTGGTCTGGGCCCCCAGCGTCTTCAAGATGGCCGAGGATTACGGCCTCAAGCTCTTGAAGGGCGGCAAGCTGATCGACACGACCCTGGGCGAGAAAGTGCCTGAAGGGGCCGAACTCGAACAGCCTCCGAGCGCTGAAAAGCTCAAGGAACTGGCGACCCCGCCCCTGGCGGAACTGGCCAAATTCGCCATCCGCGGCGCCGACATCAAGGGCGACCCCAATTCCGCGCTGGCCGGCGAAGGCGTCGAGGAAGCCCCGGTGATCGGCGATGTGGACGGCAAGGACGGCATCAAGGCCGGCCCGATCATCGGCCATTGGCAGCATGATTTCACCCTGCGCCGCCTCAAGCTCGAAACCGGCGCCACCATCGCGGCCCATGCCAGGGCCGAGCAGGAAGTGATCTTCGTGCAGTCAGGCACGCTGGAGGTGAGCTGGGATGGCGGCGCCATCATCATGGGAGCAGGCGATACCCTGACCGTGCCCGTCGGCCTGATGCATGGCTTCCGCAACCCCGCTTCGGCCGACGTCATCGCCTTCGTCGTGCGCGGCGCCGCGGCCCCCGCCGCCCCGCAATTCGCCCGGGCGGGCTGAGAGTTAAAACAAGCCAATCCATCGCTGGAGGAACGCGTGCCCCAAATCTCCCCCATCGTGCTGGCGGCCTTGCAAAAGGCCGACACGCCCACCGTCTGCAATGCGCTCGAACATCTCATGGGCGGGCGCACCGCCGAGGGCTTCACCAAGACGCCCGTGGTCTGCGCTGACCCAGGCCTTCCCCCGGTCGTCGGCTTTGCCCGCACCGCCAAGATCCGCGCCTCCTCGCCGGCCCAGAAGCCGGCCGCCGAGGTGCGGGCCCTGCGCATGGATTATTATGCCTATGTGTCGGAGGGCGAGGGCCCCAATGTCGCGGTCATCGAGGACACGGACTGGCCCCATGCCATTGGCGGCTTCTGGGGCGAAATGCAGGTGGCCCAACACAAGGGGCTGGGGGTTGCCGGCACGCTGACCAATGGCGTGTTGCGCGATCTCGGCATGCTCGATGAGGGCTATCAGGTGATCGCCGGCAGTGTCGGGCCAAGCCATGCCTTCGTCCATGTCACCGAACTCGATTGTCCGGTGACAATCTTCGGCATGACCGTACGGCCCGGCGATCTTATCCATGCCGACCGGCATGGCGCTGTGGTCATTCCGGCCGAACATATCGAGCGCATGGCCTGGGCCATCGATGTGGTGATGCGCAAGGAAGTGCCGGTGCTGACGGCGGCGCGGGCGCCCGGCTTCACGGTCGAAAAACTGCGCGCGGCCTGGGCCGAGGCCGACAAGATCAGCTGAATTTCAGGGGATCGTGGACAGAACGAGGGCCGGTGTTTCCACCGGCCCTTTGCTTTAGCTGGCTTTCCTGGCCTGCATGCGGTCGAGGCGCAATTGGGCGGCGCGGCGATGGCCTTCGAGCCCTTCGCTGGCCGATTGCCGCGCCGCCGGGGGCGCGACCTGGGCGACGCCGCGCTCGTCGAGCCATTGATGGGTGGCGATCTTGACATAGGCCCCGACCCAGAGCCCGCCGGTATAGCGGCCCGCGCCCATGGTGGGGAGCGTGTGGTTGGTGCCCGAATTCTTGTCCGAATAGACGACGCTCGCCAACTCGCCGATGAACAGCGAGCCGTAATTGCGTAACTTCTTGGCGAAAGCCTGGGCGTCGGCGGTATGGACCTGCAGATGCTCGGCCGCGATGAGGTCGGAATAGGCGATCATCGCCTTTTCGGTGTCGCAGACGGTGATCTCGCCATAATTGGTCCAGGCTTCCCCGGCCGTGGCGGCGGTGGAAAGGGTCTTGAGCTGGGCTTCGACTTCCTTGAGCACGGCCTCGGCCAAGGCCCTGTCGGTGGTGATGAGGCCGACGCGGGTGCGGATGTCGTGCTCGGCCTGGGCAAGCAGGTCGGTGGCAATCATCTCGGCATCACCCGTATTGTCGGCGACGACGAAAATCTCCGAGGGGCCGGCGAGCTGGTCGATGCCGACAGGGCCGAAAACCTGGCGCTTGGCTTCGTTAACGAAGGCATTGCCGGGACCGACGATCTTGTTGACGGCCGGAACCGTCTCGGTGCCATAGGCCATGGCGGCGATGGCCTGCGCGCCGCCGATGCGGAAAATACGATCGGCACCAGAGAGATGGCAACCAGCGATCATCGCCTTGTGCGCATTGGGCGGCAGGCACGCGAACACCTCATCGACGCCCGCGACCTTGGCCGGCACGATGGTCATGATCGGGGCGGACAGCAGCGGATAACGCCCCCCCGGCACATAGCAGCCGACGCGCTCGATGGGGATGACGCGGTGGCCCATATGGACGCCGGGCAGGATTTCCACCTCCAGCGGCAGCATGGTCGCCAGTTGCGCCTCGGCGAATTTGCGCACGTTCTCGATGGCAAATTCGGTGTCCTTGCGGGTCTGCGGATCGAGTTCGGCGAGCGCGGCTTCCCTCTCGGCGGGGGTGACTTCGAACGCGGCCAGTTCCGCCTTGTCGAACCTGGCCGAATACTCCCGAACGGCCTTGTCGCCATGGGCGCGGACATTGGCGATGATTTCGGCGACCAGGGTTTCGACCGGGGCATTGTCGCTCACGCTGGAGCGCTCGGGCGCCTTGACATAGGTGACGCCGGGAAAAGGGGAATTGCTCATTGCATCAGCTCTCCGATGGGGTGAGATTGATCTTGCATACGTATTCAAAATTTGCCAGAGTTTTTTGCCGAGAGCCCGCGAACTTTCATCGCGGGCGCGCCATGAGCCGGTAAGATGATGAGCCACGCCGACCGACAGCCCCAGCCCGATCCATGGCGCGCCGAAACGCTGCCATTGCTGCTCTTGCCCGGCACGGTCTGCGACGACCGATTGTTCGCGCCACTTCTATCCGCTCTCGACCACCCCGATAGTCGCGTCATGGCCCTGACCGGGGCGGCAACGACGCCCGACATGGCCGAAAAGCTCCTCGCCATGGCGCCAGAAAAATTCGCTTTGGCCGGTTTTTCGCTCGGCGGCATCGTGGCGCTGGAAATGGTGGCGCGGGCGCCCGAACGGATCACCCGCCTGGCACTGATCGATACCACCCCCAATCCCGACCCCGAGGCCAATGCCGCCACCCGCCGCGCCGCCGTGTCCAAGGCGCGGCAGGAAGGGATGGACAGCTATATTCTCGATGCCTGGGACAGGCTGGTCTCCCCGGTCAACCGCGCCGACGCGGCCTTGCGCGAGACCATTCTCGCCATGGCGCGCGATGCGGGCCCCGACGCGCTGGCCCAGCAATCGGAACTGGCCATCCACCGCGCCGACAGCCGGCCACGGCTCGGCGCCATCGCCGTGCCGACGCTGATCCTTGCCGGAGAAGACGAAGCGATCTGCCCCCTTGCGGCGCATGAAGAGATGGCGGCCCGCATTGCCGGATCGCGCTATTTCACTATTCCCCAGGCAGGCCATTTTGCCCCGCTTGAAAATTCGGCCGCTCTGGCGCGTCATATCGGCGACTGGCTCGGCTTTCCCGCACAATCCTCGAACAAGCCGTCACAGATCCAAGGAGCCAAGATGAGCGACGCTACGAGCAATCCCAAGGCCAAGGGCACCTCGCCCATCGTCCCCGAAACCGTGTTGCAGGTCGAACGCCGCGACTATACCGACCTCGCCCCGACCGACCGAGCGCGCAGCCAGTCGCTCGAGGGGTTCAACGACATTTATACCGATATCGTCGACTATATCATCCGCTGCACCCACAAGATCTGGGACGAGCGCGACATCGGCCTGATCTACACCCACTACACGCATAATTGCGTGCTCTATGGCACCACCGGCACGATCTATAATCGCGAGGACGTGGTGCGCGACACCATCCAGCGCCTCGTCTCCTTCCCCGAGCGCCGGGGCATGGGCACGCAGGTGATCTGGAACGGCAATGACAAGGAAGGCTTTTATACCAGCCACCTCGTCACCGGCTCGGGCCGGCACACCCAATATGGTCATCTCGGCCAGCCCACCGGCCGCCCCTTTGTCAGCCGCACCGTGGCCGACTGCATGATCTATCAGAACAAGATCTATCGCGAATGGGTGGTGGCCGACACCATGGCCATCATCCAGCAACTGGGTCTCGATCCGCATCATTTCGCCATGCGCACGGCCAAGGCAAAATTCGACGCGGGCCTGATCTCGCTCGATATCGGCGAAAACCGGCGCTTTCTCGGCCAGACCCCGCCGGCCGAAACGGCCGATACCTCATTGGCGCATAACGATGTCGAAGCCCAGACCATCGAAATGCTGCACGAGGTCTTCACCAAGCGCATGTTCGGCCGCATTGCCCGCGACTACGCGCCCAACGCGCAATATCACGGGCCGCTGATGAAGGAACTCTATGGTCCGGCCGCCATCATCCACCAGCATCTGGGCCTTATCGGCTCGCTGCCGGACGCCTCCTTCGAAGTCCAGCACGTCGCCTCCAATCCGTGCGAAGAGGGCGGCACCAAGGTTGCCGTGCGCTGGATCATGGAAGGCCACCATCTCGGCTATGGCATCCTGGGCACATTGGGCGACCCCACCGGCCAGCGCGTGCAGGTGATGGGCATGAGCCACTATCACTGGAAGAACGGCAAGATCGTCGACGAATGGAACGTTTATGACGAACTGAGCCTGCTGGTGCAGGTCAAGCTCGGCCAACTGGCCGCCGCTGCCGGCCACGCCGAATAAAGGCAGGAGGGGCCGGCTGCGCGGCGCAACAAGGCGCGCCCAAAGCATCGGCAGTGTCCACGTTAAAGCGCGTCGCGTTTCGTTCAGATCAGCTCCCCGCGCTTTAACCCTTTGTTTTGCCGCAGGTCTTTATTCCCAAACCGGGGCCACTTTCGGAAGGCATGCTCTAACCGGCTCGCTCCGACAAATCTCCCTCGCGGGCCGTTACCCCGGGCGTGCCACGGGCCCATCTCCCGATCTCAGGATGGGCCCGGCTGCGCCGGGATGACCTGCGCGGGACAGGGGCGATGCTCTTGCCAAGGGCGAGAAGTTTTAAGCGGGCTTGCTTCGGATGGGGAGTTCCCAGTGAAAAATGAGGAACTCTACGATGCCACAAAGACGATTTTCGACAGAGTTTGAAGCGGAGGCGGTTCGCCTTGTGCAGACGAGTTGCGCACGCAGAGCGAGGTTGCCGCCAGATCAGGGCCGCTCGGGGAACCGCCCTGTACGCGGAGCCTGGGCCTGAAGTTTTTCGAGGCGACCGTGCAGGGCGCGGATATGCTCGGCCATCGCAAGACCCGCTTTGTCCTCGTCTCCGTCCGCGACCGCCCGTGCTATGGTCAGGTGCTGCGCGTTGCTCTGGTCGACGTCGATGGTCTGCCAGAAATTGAGATACCAGAACCGCGTTGCGCGAGAGTTCCGGCTGCACCGTGAGCCTGGATTGGAGTATCTTTAATATCTCCGCCAGACTGCCTAAAAGCGCCCGTCAGTACGACCGCAACCACACTGCAAGGCTAATTTTTCAAAAAGACTTGCGCGCCACTGCTTGGGCGATCTGGACGAAACTGCGGACATGCGGGCCTTGCTCGTCGAGCCGGTAGTTCAGGGCGAGCGATGTTTGCCCGATCTCCGGGTCGATGCGGTTGAACCGCACGCCGTTCCGTTTGGCAGACGCCACAGTGGCGGGAACGATGCAGATACCTTCGCCTATGGCGACCAGGCTCAGCGCCGTATGAAGATCCATCGTGAAAAGTGGGTTCTCGACTTCCAGCCCGTGCGCGGTGCACCGCTCCAGCACCAGATCGGCATAGGAAGGGCGCGGATATTCTGGGTAAAGAATGAACGTGGTTTTGCGCAATTCTTGGATGCTGACAACACCTGGGCGCGCGGTGGCGACACTATCCGGCATCGCTGCGACCAGCGGTTCGTTGCCCAGTTGCACAGCCCGGAATTCGGCATCGACCAGCGCTGGCCGGGCGACCGCCACGTCGATCTCGCGCCCCACGAGCCGCCGGTAGAGCTGCGCGTTGTTCATCGGCGTAAGCGTCAAGGTAACGTCCGGCCGATTGGCCCGGAACGATTTGACGATGTTGGGCAAGATGCCGAAGGTCGAAGATCCGACAAAGCCGATACGAAGCCGCCCCTCGGCTCCCTGCCCCAGGCGGCCGACTTCGAGCTTCATATCCTCAATGTCGCGCATCACCGCGCAGCCACGGTCCAGCAAGCGCTTGCCTGCCTGCGTCAGGCTGACCGAGCGCCGACCGCGATTGAACAGGACGGCGCCCAGGTCGTCTTCCAGTTGCTTGATCTGGCGTGACAGGGATGGCTGCGCCATGCCCAGCCTTTCGGCGGCACGACCAAAATGAAGTTCCTCAGCGACAGCGATAAAATAGCCTAGCTGGTTGAGATTCATGGGCCTGCTCTCCATTCGGCGATTGACGCAACCCTCAAGCCAAACCGAAAGCCCCGCCAAAAGGCTGCCGATTGGTTGGTCAAAGCAGAACATTGATGAATAGAGCAGTCTTGACGAGCTTTACAGGACAACGTTCTCGCCAAGACGATCTGCGACCTCCGAGAAGGCCGCATCTATCCGTCACGGACCGCGCTGCTTTTTCGAGGCCCTCGACATTGCGAACCTTATTTGAGACGCGCCAAATAAGGCAGAACAACGCCATAGGGCCGCGCGACTTAAACCAAACGGCATCCCGCAACCCCGACCAACATCATCGCCAAGACTTGGGGGGCTTCCTATGTGGCATGATCGCCCATGGCGTTATGGTCTGGGCCAAATGACTGCCAGATCTGCAGCCCCGCTCAATAAGAGGCCCGGCCGCCGGACAGGTCATATGTGAATCCCGTCGAGAATGAGCACTCTTGAGATGCAAGCCATGCAACGAGGGCCCCGAACTCATCCAGACGGCCCATCCGATTGAGCGGAATCTTGCGCAAGAGCCCCTCTACATATTCCGGATTTTCTTCGAATACGGCATTTGCAAACGGCGTGCCGAACACTCCGGGGGCGACCGCGTTCACGATAACGCCCGTAAGCGCCACTTCTTTGGCAAGCCCTTTCGTCAGGCCGATAACGCCCGCTTTCGAAGCGACATAGGCTATCTGATCTGGATTTCCCTCTTTACCCGCCATCGAGGAGACGTTGATGATGCGGCCATAGCTGCCAGCCTTCATGAACGGCACGATCGCCCGGCAACAATGAAACACACCCGTCAAATTCACAGCCAAGACCCGATGCCAGGCATCTATCGGGTAATCCACGCATTGCTTGACCGGCCCTGCAATGCCGGCGCTGTTGACGAGAATATCTATCTTGCCATTTCTTTCGAACACATCTGCTGCGGCGCGCTCCACCGCTTCCAGATTGGTGACATCAACAACCCTTGTCGTTGCCTGTCCCTGATCAAGCGTGGCGACAGAAGCCGAGAGCTTCCCTTCCTCCGTGTCCCACAATTTGACCATCGCCCCCGAGGCGATCAGGCGCTCGGCCGCAGCCAAGCCCAAACCGCTGGCGCCGCCCGTAACTATGGCGACGCGGCCATTGAGATCGATCCGGTTCATAAGGTTAACTCTCGGAGGTTTGGCGACCAGCCGTATGCAGCGCCGACAGCCCAAGGCCGCCGTCGACGTCGATGACCTGACCGGTTATGAACTCACATTCTGAGGACAGGAGATAGGCCACGATCGAGGCAATCGCTGGCGGCTCGGCCCATCTACCGACAGGCAGTTGCCGGCTGATCGAGCGCGTCAGGTCGTCCGTCATGGAGGCGGTCATTGCCGTTGCCACCGGCCCTGGCGCGACAGCGTTGACCAGTATGCCTTCAGGCGCCACCTCCAGTGCGACAGCGCGGGTCATAGCCTCTACCCCGCCCTTGCTGGCGCTATAAGCGGCGCCTTCGGGAAACGGAAAAGGCAGTCGCGACCCTATCGAGCTGATATTGACTATCCGCCCGAACCGATGCTCACGCATGCCGGGCAAAACCGTCCGCACACCGAGCCAGGCGCCGACCAGGTTGACGCGAAGCAATGCCAGCCAGCCCTCGGCAGACATCGAATCGGCAACGACGCGGCCGGAAATCCCAGCGGCATTCACCAATCGGCATACCGGCCCGAAGTTTTCAGCCCGCTCCAGAACCTTGTCCCATTCGGCCTGGTCGGAAACGTCACCGGCATGAAAAGCAAAGTTGGGAGCCTCGACCAGATCGCTCGGCGCATTCCGGTCGAAGGACACAACCTTGAAGTCCTGTTGCAACAACCGCTCGACGATGGCTCGCCCTATGCCGGAACTGCCCCCGGTGACGATCGCCGTCTTGCCGACCAGCTCCCTTTCGCTGCTCATGGCGACAACTGCTCCGGTGCGCTGCTCTTTTTTCCCATGCCCAGATAAGTCCCCACGACACGCGGATTGCCGGCGACCTCGGAAGCGGGGCCTTCCAGCACGACCTGACCTTGCTCGAGCAAATAGGCGTAGTCCGCCACCTTCAGAGCCATGCGCGCATTCTGCTCGACGAGCAGAATGGAGGTTCCGCGCGATTGCACTTTCTTGATGAGTTCGAACATTTCTCGAATGATGATCGGCGCAAGCCCGAGCGAGGGTTCATCGAGCAACAGCATGCGCGGCCGACTCATGAGTGCCCGTCCCAAGGCGAGCATTTGGCGCTCACCGCCGGAGAGTGTATCTGCGGCCTGACCGGCACGTTCGCGCAATCGCGGAAACAGCTCGTAGACTTCAGAGCGCAGGGCAGCAAGATCTTTGCTCGTCTGCGTGAAACCGCCCAGCAGCAGATTGTCGGCGACAGACATTTCGCCGAACAATTCCCTGCT